>NZ_QEFP02000004.1 GCF_003086415.1 Candidatus Nanobsidianus stetteri
GATCATCTATTTTTTCAGTTTTTGCTTCATGATTATAATAATTTTTATTATTATAAATTTCCATTCTTGGTATAGATTCTGCTATTCCATTTCCTTCTATTAAAGAGTCACATTTAGATATAATAATATTAAATAGTAACTTTGCTGAAAAATTAGAAAATACTGGAATAGGAAAAATAGTTAATTAAACTTATAAAATTATTTAATATAATTATCTTTAATGAAATTGCCAAAGATTGTTAACAAATATTGCCCATATTGTAGAAAAGTTACCGAACATAAAGTAATAATTATAAAAAGTGTAAAAGCTAGGACTGGTTTGGTTTGGGGTTCTAGAAGAGCTAGAGAAGGAAAAAAAGGTAGAGGAAATAAAGGAAAATATAGTAAGAGACCTTTAACACAGAGAAAAAGAGGTGTCATAAAGACATCTAAAGGTGTTGATATAAGATTAGAATGTAATATATGTAAAAAACAAACTATATGGAGAATAGAAGGTAGATACAAAAAAGTAGAGCTATCAACTTCTATAAAATGAAGTCAAAGCTATATTTTGAAGCATTTTCTAATGATAAAGACAAATTAACAGAATTTTTAAATAAAACATTTGAGGCGATATCAAAATTCAAGAATTTCCAAGTAATAGATAAAAAAATTGCTGATCCTATAACAAAAGATATAAAAACCCCTGATGGAAAAACTATAAGTGGCTGGTCTTCTTATTTAGAAATATATGCAGATTTCAAAGACTTTGATTCATTAATAGATTTTATACTATTTTATACACCATCAAGAATCGATATAGAAGATATAAAAGAAATGAAAATTATAACAAAAGATAATGAAATAAAATATAACAAAGAGAAAATTAATTTATTATTAAATCAAATACCTCAAGCTATAAATATGAAAGTATCTGCATTATTGAATATATATCTTGCTCAAGTTAAAAAGGATTCTAAAGGACCAGACAATCCAGCATTAACAAATTTAAAAATAAAATAAAATTCTATCCATAATAATATCCAGAACTTTTTTCCCTCTTCATTTTTTCTTCCTCTAATTTCTTAATCATATTCAAATCTTTTTCTATTCTTTCTTTTAATTTCTTACCCTTTTCCTTTAAATCACTTGTATCAACCTGAAAATCATATAACTTACCCAAAATTTCCAATGCCTTTGAAGCACCAAAATATCCATTAATTTGATTCGATAGATACGTTTCGACTAACAATAAATAAGCTGGTTTTTTGAATAGTTGAGAATAATATAAAAATAGTCCACTCATTCCAATAACATTATTTGATTTATATAAGTTTAGTTCCCCCAATTTTTCTTTTATCTTATTTATATCATAATATTTATTTAATGCAAATAAATAGTTTGGATTTTCTGGTTCTAATTGATGTGAACCTATTCCACCAATTATACTTATCTCTAATAAATTAAACTTACTTATTATTCTAAACAGTCTATTCATAAATTTATATCTAAAGTATAAAGATAATCCAGGATCTTCTAGAATCATTATTTGAAAATCTCCATATAATACTAGAAAATTATAATTACCAATTGGAACAGAATACAATTTATAACTTATATTATCAGATATATATCCATCTTTATTTATTCTAACTACATCTGGAAAGAAATCTGTAATTATTCTTCCAACAACTTTTCCTTTATAAGTATCTATTAACTTTTTTCCAACTATTTTTGACAAATTTCCATATCCCCCGCCTATTGAATAAAGAAAAACTATGTTATTCATATTTTTTATTTTCTCTTTATCAATTATGAATTCCATAATATATTATAATATATTATTTTTATATAAAGTTTCTTTTTTCATTTTTCTTCTATAATCACCCCACTTATCATCTGGAGAAAATTTTGGGGGTATTATTCTAGATGTTTTATTACCGCAAATTGGACAGATTTCTTTAAATGTATATATTTTACAATTTTTACATTTTCTAATCTCCTTCATATTTATTTATTTCATAAACTATATTATAATTTTTAGCTTCTTTACTTATTAATTCTAACATTTCTTTTTCCTTTTTTTGTAGATCAGATGGGCTCGTAGTAACATATTTTAACATATAAGTAGGTGATCCCAAATATTTAATCATTATATTTAGATCCTTTATTTTTTTAAGAAATTCCTTTATTTTATATATTCCATCTCCATCTAAACAATATGCCTGCATTATATATGTAAACTCATATTTTGGTGGATTTAAATATTCAATTATATATTTATATAGTAAATCAGAATATTTTTTACTTATTTTATATTTATCTAAAACGCTTTTTCCATTTATATAAGTTTCCAAAAATACACTATAAAGTTTATTTTCTGGAACGATTTTAAATATTATATCTTTTTCCAATTTACTCATATCTATATTTTCCTTCTCACTCATTATTTTCAATATATTATAAGCAACCATCTCTCTTTTATATTCGAAAATCTTTGCTTTTTGTTTATTTTTGTCAACTCTCTTTAAAGATAAAGTAACCAATCTATTTTGCTCATCTACATCAAGTACTAAACATACAATCTTTTTACCTTCTCTAACCAAAATCCTAGGATTTGTAATTCTTTTATTCGATAATTCATCTATTGGAATTATTCCATTAAAATTTTCATATTCGTCTAAGCTAACTTTTACATCTACATCCGATATATTTTTTACAGTACATATGACATAATCATTCACCTTTGGAGAATCTTTCCTCTTATACATTTTTTAAAATATATTAAAAATACTTATTAAATTTATATACTGCTCTAGGTTTTTGTTACTGGAATATTATATATATCTTCTTCATAACAGTTATATGAAAGATTCATTAAAACATATGCTTGTAATTCTAAATTTGAATTTAGTATATTTTGAATTTCTGGATTATTTTGTGCTAATTGTTGAATATTTATACTACATGATATTGTAGATGAATTTATTGGAACATTTTGTGTTGGTGTACATGAAAAACCTTCCTCTCCATTTGGTATATTTATTTTATTTGCTGCAATAATATCTAATTCTGCATTTACATTAAATGTAGCCTGATTATTGGAATATACATTACTGAAGCATCCAACAGAATCTTGGAAAGCTATTGAAAAATATACATTTCCATTAGTTTCATTCACATTAATATTAGAATATTCTGGTGTTATTGGGGATGATGAATAATATACAGGTTCAGTTAATGTTATCTGACTATTAGAATAATTTAATTGTAATGGAATTAATATATTAGTAACAACATTTGATATATTATATTCTACAACTATTGGTATTTGAGTTGGTACTGCTTGAAGACCTGGACTCAGAGAAACTTCAATATTTCCAATGGTAGAATTTGAAGGAATAAGTTGATTAGAAGAAGAATTATAAATTGCTGGTTCTGCATTAAAATTACCTGAGTAAGGAGAAGATAAAGCATAACTATAAATATAATATGAAACTTCTAATTGGGAATTTGACATTGTATAAATATTGTTAACATAAATAATGGGTAATTCATAATTTAAACCATTTGATTCACTATAATTTAATGAGGAAGGAGCTTGAACATATAAATATATATTTCCAGGTTGATTTAATGCCCAGGAAGGTTGGTATAAATTAGAATTTCCACTATTAAAGAATCCAGAATTTCCAGATCCAATATTACCAATTGGACATGTAGAAAAATAAAATAGAGTAGTACCTGCAAATAATATTGGTAACATATATATAAATCTTCCAGACTTCATTAATTATATATTTATTTTATCAATTAAAAATTTTTGTGATAATATTAACTTGATGTATTTGTATTATTTTGATTACTAGATGTATTTGTATTATTTAAGTTAATATTTCCATTTAATGCATTTTGAACAGTATTATAGGCTTGCTGACTTTCATTGATAAATTGCATTGTACTATTTTTGATATTTTGAAAAATTGTATTATTTTCTAAATATCCAAGGATTTGATTGTGATATAAATAGGCTACTACTATTAAAATTATTAGAATTAATAAAAAGATCACCCCACTTCCAGAGCTTTTAACTCCTCTCTTCTTCATAAAGCAATTATAAATTTCTTTATTTATAAATTTTAAGATATTTGTAAATAATCTATCTCAAGATAATTATCTGTCTTTATTTCTAATAGATTCTCTGGCAATAGACAATTATATATATTTATTGCATAAGCACCTACGGATGAACTTATATTGTATATGCAATTATTATTTAGTATAACTTCTCCAGATCCTTGACCAACTATAATATCTAATATATAATTTGTTAAATTATTTGGAAATGCTATATAAAATATGTTACTCTTTGATTCTATATATAGATTATTTATATTAACTGGATATGATGATACTAAACTAATACTATTTTCTCCAACATTTAAATATGGAGTTAAATAAAATAAACCAGAACAAGAAGATAAAGGAATTGATAACCCATTTACAATTAATTCTACATTTTGAGGAGAATATGGACAAAAATCATAAAACATATATACATCTCCAGATATATAATAATAATTAAAATTTAATGATGAAAACTTTAGATAATTTACATTTATATTATTCAATACACCATTTCCATTGAATATTATACTAGATGGGGAAAATTCTATTTTTAACTCATTATCACCATTATATAGATAATTTGGAGGGACAAAAATACTTATTTCACCATTTTGACATCCAGAATATAATTCATAATTATTTACGTATATATTAAAGTTTCCATTGTTACATGTAGAATAAGCAGTAATATTTATTCCGTTATAATTATTGGAATAATAAAAATATAATGTCTTACTAACTGTTCCATAAAATATATTTGTTTCAAAATTTAAAGTTCCTAAATTAATATAATATACTGGCGTATAGATTCCTATTGTATAATTACTTGCTATATAATAATAATTTTGGCTTTTTGATAATTGTATATTTTGAAAAACATATTGATTACTAATATTTGTATATGAAGAATTTGAAGAAGAAGACAATGTTATATTAGTTCCATTAATTAATTGTTGTATTAAATATTGTTTATATTGATATGGAAGAATTGCCCAGTATACAAAAATTATTATACCCAGTAATATGAAGAATATACCCAAACCTGTTGTTTGCAATTTTTTCATATTTTAATAAGATATCTTTAATATTTATATTTTATACCTTAATTTTCCAACAATACAAAATCTATCAATTAATTCGAAATTATTGACATTATTATTAACAAAATATATTTCCGCATCTATTTTATCAAGAATATTAAATAAATTT
The DNA here is from genome assembly GCF_003086415.1 of Candidatus Nanobsidianus stetteri. Lineage (GTDB taxonomy): Archaea > Nanobdellota > Nanobdellia > Nanobdellales > Nanobdellaceae > Nanobdella > Nanobdella stetteri_A. Next base: position 5,317 of record NZ_QEFP02000004.1, read on the forward strand.
ATAATTTTATCAATATTATTTTCTTCTTTCATTTTTTTAAAGCATTCTTCAGAAATTAAAACATATTCTATATTATTATACATTGCATTATTATATACATCATCATATCCAAATGCTACCATGTTTTTTTGTATTAAATATAATATTTCTTCAATTAATTTATTTATTTCTAAAATTTCTAAATTTTTTAATGTTTCATAATATTCTGTTCTCCTAACAAATTCATATATACCATTTACACCTCCGTTAGACACTTTATATATTTTTATATTTTTTATATTTAATTTATCCTTTATATAATCATAAAATTCTTCAGGATAAAATAATGGACCAATTATACATAGAAATTTAATATTATAATCTCTTAATGCATTTAAAAATTCTGAAAATATTTTATATAATTTTGCTTTTTCTTCTGGGTCTCCCTTATTTATCTTATAATATTCTTCTTTTATAATTTTTATCCCATTATTTATTATACCTAAAGCTATTTCATTACTATCTATAGATATTACAAAAATATCTTCCTTTTTTCTAGAAGATTTTTCCAATATCTTTTCTTCATATTTCTTTATCTCTTCCTTTTTATATAATGTAAATTCTGTAGATATTCTTATATCAAATGTATGATAATGGCCAATAGAATCTTTATCATTTGAATCAATTATTTTTCCAGAAATCCTTAGCGAATCTCTATATTCGGAAAATTTAATATTTTCAACTTCTATTTTTATCCTTATTTTTTTCTTTTCTTTCTCATTCTCAAATTTTAATGTTCTATAATCATATCCTTCTATTATATCCCCAACATTAACTATTTTATACAAATATAATAAATCTACTTCATCTTCCACCCTAATTTTTATTGTTTTCTTATCTATTATTTCATATTTCATATTAGTAATAATATTAAAGAAAGAAATATTGGAGGAATAAATGGCGCCCCTTCCTTTACTTTTACTTTTATATCATTATATTCTCCCAATTTTTTTAATATATTTATTTCTTCTTTTGAAAGACCAAATCTTCCAATAAACAATTTATTCTGGAATATATGATAAAATATTATGATAAATGGCATAGAATAATAAAAGAAAATTTCATTTAAAAAATAAAATATCAATGGTAGAATTACAATAAATAAGATAATAATAGAATTTATTAATTTATTATTGCTCTTAAATTTCAATATATACTTATTTTCATTTTCAAAAATATCAAAATATTTTATCAATATTTCTTTATCTTCCTTTTTTATATTATTAACTTCTATTCCATCTTCTATCCAATCTCCCTCAACCAATTCATTTACATTTCTTATAAATGTTAGTTTTTCTTCCAGATCTTTTGATATATATCTAAATAGAAAATATGGTATATATACAAAAATTAGAGAAATTAATAGATAATAAATGTTAAAATATAATATGAAAAGGTTGATAAAATATATAGAGATCAATATTAATACAATATTAAAGATAGAAATATAATATTTTTTTCTATTTTCTTTATATATTTTGATAGCCTCTATATTGTGAAATATAAATCCAAATAATACTAGATAAAATAAAAATAATAACATCTTATATGGAGAAAAAAATGATAATAGAAAGAATATTGAAAAGAAAATATACAAATCTCCAATGGCCAATAATCTAAATAAATATAGTAATACAAAAAATAAAAGAATAAGATATGAAAATATAAGATTTTCTGAGTAAATATTTTGAATAATTAAGTATAAAAAATAAAATACATTAAATATTAATAAAATATATATTATTATATCATCTACAGATTTGTATTTTATATCCTGGTACGATGAATATAATAATATTATCATATCAAATATCAATAAAGGGAGTATTTCATTCATATAAAAAATAAAAAATAGAATTCTTATAAATAATTATTATGATGATGTGGACACAATCTGAATTAATGATGAAAGGAGTAGCTACTGATTTTTAAATTTCCATATATTAATATTTATTATGCCATTAATAATACCATCTCCAGAATATGCTAAAAGAAGGAAAATATTACAGATTAATAACAAAATTAAAAAATTGGAAAAAGATAGGACTGGAAAGATAACTTTAGTATTAAAAAAGGAAATAGATCTAAACAATCTCAATGAATCATTAAAATTTATATCTATGTTAAAAGAATTGGAGGGAAGAAATTTCTTTGACGAATTATATATTGTTAAATCCGATAGAGTATTTGATTATTTAGATATAGAAAGAGGATTAGACCAAAAAAGTATAGAAAAAGAAAAATTAATAAAATTGTATAATATAATAAGTAGGTTCTCAAATATAATAGATAAAATTAAAAAAATCTATTAGTATTTATATTCTTTTTCTACTTTTATATTTTTAGATAATAATAATCTCTTTATATTTTCTATATCATTCTCTATTATTTTTATTTTTTCTATTTCATTTATTATATATTCAAAGTTGGTCAAATCAATAAAATTCTCTATTTTCTTTATTTTATTCATTAAATTTTCATAATCTGATAATACAGATTCCAATATATCTTTAGAATCATATAATTCTACTTTTATCTTTCTAATTTCTTCTTTAATATTATTTAGACCTTCCTCCAATTTGTTATATTTTTCATTAAGCTCTTCTATTTTATCTATATCATTTACTTTTGATCTTAAATCTACAACCAAATTATTTAATTCTTCAAATAATGCATATATACTATTTAATCTATTTTCGAAATTTACATATTTGTTATATAATTCTTCATAAGCCTTAAATTGTTTTATATTTTTAATATCATCGTTTGTTAATTGTAATAAGTAATTCATATTACTTATTTTATTATTAATTTCAGAATATTTTTCTTCATATTTCTTTTCTATCTCTTCCAATTTACTATTAACATTATATAGATCTTTTTCCCTTATCTCGCTTATCATTTCAGATATTTTATTGTACTGTAATAGATCTTTAGATAAATTATCTAGTGTTTTGGATAATAAATTTGTTAAATTATCTACTTTTAGTTTTAAATCATTAAAATCATTAATATTTTTATACGAATCTTCTATTTTATTTAACTTATCAGTTAAATCTTCTATTTTATTTCTTAAATCTTTTACGCTATTTATAACATCTTCATATTTTGTTATTTTATTACTTAAAGAATTTATATCGAGCTCTAATTTATTTATCTTTGATTTTACATTTACTATAGCAGAATAATCAACAAAATTTTTCTGATTATTTTCTAATACATCTACTCTTAGTTTTAAATCGTTTAAATATCTTACTTTATCCAATAAATCTTCATTTAATATTTCCTTATAATTATTTAATATTTTTTCTACATTTTCTAATTCTTCTTTCAAAGCTTTTAATTGATTATTGAATTCTTCCCTACTTACAAAATTATTCAAGTTTCTTTTTATTTCTAATATCTTATTGTTAAAATTTTTTACATATGAAAAAAATTCATCTATTATATCTACATTTTTATTTAAATCCATAAACTATTATTTATAATAAATTTTATTAAACTTACCAAATACTTTTTAATAATTCCTTTCTTATGTCATCAATTTCTTTCTTTATCATATCATATTTTAATTCTAAATTATATAACCTCTTTTTAATATCATCTATGTCTTTGAGTTTTAAGTTTATTTCTAATAAAATTATTTTTAATTCATCCAATAATTTATTGTATTCATTATTTTTATCAAAAATATTTTTTAATTTTAAATATTTATCATAAATCTCTTCTTTTATTTTTTTATTTTTTTCCAATTCTTCTTTTAAATTCTTAATTTTATTTTCTAGATCTTCTATAATTTTTTCATATTCGCTTATTTCATCCATTTTTAAAAAATGATAATATATCTTTTTGAGCTTTTCCTATATTTTCTATAGATATATTTAATGCCCTTAGTATTGGTTCTATAGCCGGTAAGACTTGTTTATATATATAATATTCGGGATCATATTCATTATCTTTAACTTCATCTAATATCCTAACTTTATCAGAAATTTTTTCCCCACCTTTTGCTATAATATATTCGACTATAAATCCTCTTCTAACATCATAGCCCCTTTCCTTATATTTTTTTGCTGCTATAATATGAGGAGCAGTAACTTCATATTCTGATGGATCTTTTCTTAATTGTTCTCTTAATATAAATTTCTCTTTGGGATAAACATGATATCTTATATTTTTAATAACTTCAGACAAATAATTATTTATTTCTTTTATTTTTCCTTCTAATGCTAATTTAATTACCTTTTCCTGAACCTCTCCAGCAATTTCTGACCAATCCCTTCTAACAACTTCAAAACCTCTCAATTTAATATTTCCATTTTCAGATAATAATGCATATTTTTTTCTAGCACCACCTTCTCCAGATCTTTTTTCTACAAATATTCCTGATATATAATAATCTTCAAATTCCATTTCCAATGGTTTTGGTAAAATATTATTTATTTTATTTAATAAATTTAGAGCATTTTCTTTATTATCTACAATAACAAATATAGAATCTGTATCTCCATATAATATTTTATATCCATTTTTTTCAATAAAATCTTTTACTTCTAATATATGTTTTCTACCTAGAGCAGTTACTGAAGCTGCACATTCTAAACAATACCATCTAGAATTTGGAAATCCCAAATAACCATATGTAGAATTTATTATATATTTTAATGCTGTTTGCCTACTATCAATTATTTTATATTCTTCAGAATTCTTATCTAAACCTTTTAAAGCTTTCTTTAAATTTGCCCTTTCTTCAAACACTTTTTCTAATACTGTAGATATAAATCCTTTTTTCTTTTTACAATACCATACTTCAGATTTTCCTAGACTTGTTTCAATATTTATTTTATCCTTCATACATTCTTCATGTTCACATTTCAATGTATCTGGAGAAATATTATATCTAATTATTATTGATGGATATAGAGATCTAAAATCAAAAACCGCAATATTTTTATACAAACCCGGTTTTGGTTCTAGTACAATAGCACCAGTGTATGTTACTCTTTTTCTATTATTTACTTCATTTGGATCCGGTCTGTTTGGTATTATTTCATTAAATTCTTTTGCCCTTTTTATTAGATAATTTTCTACAAGAATTCCATATGTACTTCCTGATAATTCATATAAAGTAATTCCAACCAATCTCGCCAATTCTAATAAAATTCCTTCAAAATGTTTATATAATCTATAAGTTAATTCTACATCTTTTCTATTATATTCTATTAGATAATTGAAATCTTTTTTATTATAAATTATATCTGACATTTTATCCAAATTCATGTCCAATTTTCCTTCTCCCAATATTTCCATAGCAACTTCATCTAAAGAATATGTTTCAGAATTTAACTGAGGTGCAAATATTGTTGTAACAATATCATATAAATCTACATTTTGTATTCCAACTATTCTATATTTTTTATCTTCTTCTCTTTTTTTAGTATATATTATTCCTTTTCCATCCCATCCAAAATCAAAATTAAATCCCAATCTTTTTGCTTTCTCATATAAAAAATATAAATCAAAATTATTAGAATTATATCCAACAATTACATCTGGATCTAAACTTTTAACTATTTCATTAAATTTTTTTAATAATTCTAATTCACTATTTACTTTTATTCCATCATTTGCTTCTCCTCCCCAATATATTGAATAATATTTTTGCCCATCATATATTGAGATAATATAAATATTTGCCTTTTCTGGTGATATTATGGATTTATTAGAAGCTGTTTCTATATCAAATGCTATAACCTTTAATTTATATTTATTTTCAACAATTCCGTTATTTTTCTTTAATTTGTAATAATCTATATTATCTCCTTTCTTTATTAATTCTAATTCCAAATCATATGTATATAACGGATATATATCATTATCTATTTGAAACTTTTTTATTATACTAATATCCCCCTCTTTTTTTCCAATTATTTTTCCTTCCTCCTTCAATTTATCAGCAAAGTTTTTTATTTTATCATAATCATCCTGATTCAAATAAACTTTTATTACATTATATTCTTTTCCTATAAAATTTTTCTTTGAAATTTCAAAATTTTTTACATATTTTTCATCTTTCAATTTATTCTTTATTTCTTCTAAATATTTTTCGTCCTTTAATATTAAATATACATAAAATGGTTGATCATATTCTATTCTTACTTTTTTTCCATTTTCATCCCTCCCATAAATATAAATTTTTTCTTTATCATGATCAAAATCTAATACAAATATTTTCATAAAAAATTATTGTAAAATATTAATTAAAGTTTAACCTTTTATAACTGCTATTGGTCTTAATCTTACAACCATTTTAGATATACCCAATTCATCAGTTACTTTTACAACTTCATCAACATTTTTATAAGCTTCAGGTACTTCTTCAACTACACCTTCTTTTGTTGTAGATTTTACATATATTCCCCTTTCTTCTAAATTTTTAATTACTTCATTATAATTAAATGATCTTCTCGCAGCAGCTCTTGACATATTTCTTCCTGCACCATGTGCTGAGGATCCAAAAGATAATTCCATAGATTTTTCAGATCCTATTAATACATATGATGCAGTTCCCATTGAACCTGGGATTAATACTGGTTGTCCAATACTTCTATAATCTTCAACCAATTCTTCTGAACCTGGCGGAAATGCTCTAGTAGCACCTTTTCTATGAACAACTAATTTTTTCTTTTTACCATCAACCTTATGTTCTTCAATTTTTGCAATATTATGGGCAACATCATATATAACATTTAATCCAATATCCTCTACTGGATGATTATATACTTTTTGGAAAGATTTTCTGATAAAATATGTTATTATTTGTCTATTATTCCATGCAAAATTTGCTGCAGCACTCATTGACTTCCAATAATTATTTCCATCTTCGGATTGAAATGGTAAATATACTAATTCTTTATCTGGTAATTTATTTATTTCTTCTCTATATTTTTTCAATCCTAGATCTATATAATCTGATGCAATTTGATGTCCAAAACCTCTAGAACCTGTATGAATTAATATTGTTACCTGCCCTTCTTCATATATTCCCAATTTATTTGCTATATCTTTATCAAATATTTTATCAACTATCTGTATTTCTATAAAATGATTTCCGGATCCTATAGTTCCCAATTGATCTATTCCTCTTCTAATTGCTAAATCTGATACATGTTCTATCGAAGCATCTTTTAATCTACCATAAGATTCTACATGCTCTAAATCCTCTTTCCATGCATAACCTTCTCTATAACTCCATTCTAAACCTTCTTCTACTACATCTTTAAATTGTCCTGGAGATAAAACAATTTTTCCAGTTTCTCCAACTCCAGCAGGTACATTTCTAAATATTTCATTAACAATTTCCTTTAATTTTGGTTTTATCTCTTCATATTTTAAATTTGTTCTTAATAACCTTACCCCACAATTTATATCATATCCTATCCCACCTGGAGATATTATTCCTTCATTTATATCAAATGCTGCAACTCCTCCAACTGGAAATCCGTAACCTTCATGACCATCTGGCATTACAATAGAATATTTTTGTATTCCTGGTAAACTAGCAACATTTTTTCCCTGTATTAATGTTTTATCTTCTCTCATCTTCTCTATTAACTTATCATTTGCATATACTCTAACTGGAACATTCATTCCTTTTTCTTGTGGTATTTCATATATATTTTCAGATATTTTTCTTAACTTTATATCCATAAAATATTATTGATTATAATTCTTTAAAACATGATTTAAGAAAAAGAAAGAAATTCCTAAAATGATAAATGACAAAAACAATCCATATTGAACTGAAATATAATAAAGTAATAAAGATCCTATTGTACCACCCAAATTTCTAAATAAATATATATTTCCAAATTTTTGTGGATAATTTAATATTATATAATTATCAAAGAAATATTGAAACATTGTCCATGAAAATGCGGCTAATATAAATAATATTAATAGTATTATAGCATTATATATTTTTGATAAAGATAATATTAGGGACAATAATATTATGATACCTATTAAAAATCTAGAAAGTATTCCTATTTTTATTTTTCTAAAATCAATTTCCCTTTTATATATCTTATATAATATTGATGTATATAATCCATTTATAAATAATAAAAATGGAAAAATTATAGATAAAGAAAATATATTTACGGAATAAACTAAAGATGTCCAGACTAATGAAAATCCAATCAAGACAAATAAATTATATAATTCTAAATATCCTATTCTCAACTTTTTTATATTCAGTGGAAATATTAAACCTTCAAATATAGGATATAGAGCCCCAAATCTATCTATATTATTTTCTGCAACTGAAAACATTTTATCAATTTTTTCCAATAAATTTAATTCATATGCTGATGAGAATAAGAATAAATATAATTTCCTATACATTATAACTATTATGGACAATAATAAAATAATGGAAACTATATATATGTTATAAATTATGGAAAGAAAAAGAAGAGAAATTTGTGGTATTATTTCTCCAAAAGTCCAATAAATATTAAAATGAAAATTTAAACTCACATCCTTATAATATAATAAAAATGAAAAGTATGTAGATGAATATGTAATAGTAAATAATAAAAATGATAATATTAATAGATAAATATTTGGATAAAATAATAATATAGAAGATAAAAGAGGTCCTATTACGCCAATCATAGCAATATTAATATAATTTTTCTCATTTATTTTAATATTTCCAAATATTGCAGAACTTATTATTGATCCTATATAAGATATAGCAACTAAAGAATAATATACACTAGATGAAAAATTAAAATAATATGGATAAACAAAAAATAAACTATTTAACATTCCTCCAACTAAATTATTACTAATTATAATAATTTTTTCTTTATAGTTCATTTTATTATTTCTCTAATTTTTTCTTTTAATATATCTCCTAATGCTATACCTATAGCAATTGAAATAGATATAACTATTCCGCCAAAAAGTATTATGAACATATAGAGAAGAACTGGAGATAGTATATTTAAATAACTAAGCGTTAACACTAATATAAAAAATAAAACAATAAATCTTATTGAACCTAATATAAAGTTTACATACTTAAAATTCTGGATTGCTGGATATAAAAAAGATCTCAATATAAATTCCATCATTGCATACGAAATTATTATTACTATTATTATTATTAGTAAACTGTTTAATATATTAAAAATAATAGTTCCTATATTACTAACATACGGAATTATATAAAATGAAAATCCAATAAAATAAAAGTATATAAAGAACTTAGTTATATTTACTATTAGATCTGTAAGAGAATATGTTGTCATTATTTGTTTATCATGCAACCATCTATCGAGACCAAGAACTTTTTTCAATATTATTTTAAGTATTAATGCTATAAGTTTTCCTATAAAGTATCCAATTATTATAATAGAAATAGAAATTAATATTATTTTTAATATATTATAGTTAAATATTTGAAGTATTTGATTGGTAATATTTTCCAGCATAATATTATCTAAAAAAATGGTAATTTATAAATTCATAGTCCTATTAAAATTGATATAACTTTTAAATAGTAAAATAATTTTACTGCTAGAGAGATCTTCAAAATATTTTTATGTTACCTAAATTTAGATAGCCCCGCGGGGATTCGAACCCCGGTCTCAGGGACCAAAACCCTGAATCCTAGACCACTAGACGACGGGGCTATATAGCATATCATGTTCTTTAAATTTAATAATATTTTTATTAAACAATTTTATATGAATGATACTGAAATGCTTAATTTTTTTAAATTAAAAGATAATCCTTTTAAATTAGAGGTAATTCTAGAAACTTTTGTTGGATATAATTTAGAAAGAACAAAATTATTAAATTCTATAAATAATAAAGAAAAAATTATTTTAGTTTCAGGTCCTACTGGAGCAGGAAAAACAACATTATTATTATGGATATATAATAATCTTAAAACAAAGAATAAAGTATATATTTATAGACCCTTTGAAAAAATGGAAGAATTTGAAAAATATTTTATTGATAAATTATCTTTCTTTGAAAGAATAATATATAAATTTAAGAAATTCAACATAGTAGAATATTTAAATAAGAAAAATCTAATAATATTTTTAGATGAAGCCACATTTTGCGATGATAATATCTTAGAATGGATAAAAGTAATATCGGATCAAACAAATTGTACATTTATATTAGCTGGCTTGCCAGAACTTGAAGAAAGATTATTAAAACAACATAGGACATTATATGAAAGAATTGTAACAAAAATATATTTAAAATCTCTTGACCCTGAAAGCGGTAAATTATTAATTAAAAAAAGGTTAGAACTTGCAGGTAATCCAAATTTATTTACAGAAGATGCAATAGAAGAAATATACAATTTATCAGGTGGCTTACCAAGGGAAATATTAAAATATTCTTATGAAGCATTATTAATTGCATATAGAGAAAAGAAAAATATTATTGATAAAGATATTGTAGAAAAGATATATGAAGCAAAGAAACCACCAACAGATTTATTAAAATTAACAGAAAAACAAAGATACATAGTAGAATTAATAACAAAATATGGTCCAAAAACAGTTAATGAATTATTAAAATTGTTTAAAGAAAGATATTCGGACACAACAATTCATGCAATATCAAATATATTAAAAAGAATGACTGAAAGTAAAATATTAATTAGGACAAAAGTAAAGGGTAAATTTGTATATGATGTTGTACCTGCAATAAAGGATTATTTCATAAGAGAAATAAATAAATGAAGTGTAGTTTTTGTAATAATAATGCAATATATAAAGATATTGATGGAAATTATTATTGTAAAGATCATTTTATAAAATATTTTGAAGAAAAAACAATAAATACAATTGAAAAGTATAAATTGATAAAACCTGGAGAAAGAATTGGCGTTGGAGTTTCTGGAGGAAAAGATTCAAATGCATTGTTGTTTTTCTTAAATAAATATAAAGAATATTTTAATATTGAAGTTTTTGGAATTCATATTGATGAAGGAATAAAAGGTTATAGAGATAAGGATACAGAAAAGTTATTGGAAATTTCAAAAAAATATAATTTAAATGTAAAAATATATAGATTCACAGAATATTTTAATATTAGATTAGATGAAGCAGTAAAAATATCAAAAGAATATAAATCATGTACAATTTGTGGTGTATGGAGGAGATGGTTAATGTGGAAAGCTGCAAAAGATTTGAATTTGGATAAATTTGCAACTGCACATAATTTAAATGATGAAGTTCAAACAATTCTAATGAATATTTTTGAAGGAAATTTAAAAGATTTATTAAAAGAAGGACCATATGTAGGAATAGTTGAAGGAGATTTTATTCCTAGAATTAAACCTTTCTATTTCAATACAGAAAAAGAAAATCTACTATATTCAATATTGAATAATTTAGAACCACCTTTTGGAGAATGTCCCTTTATTGTTGGAGAATTTAGGGATATAATTAGATCAAAATTATATAAGTTAGAAGATAAATATCCTGGATTTCATAGAAATTTCTTAAGAAATATTTTAGAAATAATATATAAAGCTAAAATCGATTATAAAATGAAGAATAATATAAAATTAAGAAAATGTAAAATTTGTGGATACCCAACTACTAGAGAAATATGTAGAGCTTGTGAAATAAAGTTAAAAATAAACAATATTTAAAAATATTTAATTATTTTTATATCCATGCGCAATTATATGTCTTGTCTAGATGAAAAAAGTTATGATGATTATTTTCAATGTATTAGAAATTGTGTAAATTATAAGAATTCATTTGAAGGAGCTTCATATATTATAAAAACTAATTCAGGAACGGAAGCAATAAAAAAAGAGGAAATATTTTATAGCATTTATGGACCTATAATATTAAACTATCACAGTTTAGCATTTCTTAGTAAAACTTATAGATTAAAATTAGAATATCCTTATTTACCAGAAAATTCACAACTTATAGTATCATTAAAGAAGAAAAATAAAACTGTAGAATATATTATAGATATCGGAAAAAGAAGAGAAGATATACATTTCGATGCTGATTTGAGAACAAAACTCCCTGAATCTATTTTATTAACAAATTTAGAAGATCCTGAAGATATTAAAAAATTGATAGAAGCCAGACCATATGGTTTTAAAACAAAAAGAGATATAGAAAAATTAAAGAATGCTTTAGCTAAAAGATATATCGATATTTTTTATGCTCCATTATCTTTATCACTAATATTACCACTTAAAAATCAAGAATATTTTCCAAATATATATTATATAAGTAAACCTTATACAATAAGTACTCCTTATGTATTTGAAATATTACTTGGAACTTGGGATATTATCAAGGTACCTAAAAAATTATATACTTATAAGTTGAATTTTCTTTCAATTATAGGATTTGAGAGATCTCCTACAATGGTGCCTCATTTAGTAGATCTGAATCCTTACTTTGAATTGAATCGAAAAAATCTCAATAAATTTGAAATACAAATAAAGTATGATGAGTTTCAAAATAGATTTTATAATTTTATGACTGAAACTCTAAAAGTAATTTCGATTTTAAAGTTTTCTCCAGCGGATATAGGACCACAACAGATGGTAATGAAGAACGGTAGGGTTATATTTATAGATATTGCATCCGGAAATGATATAGCAATAAGTCAAAAAGGATTAGAAAAAATCATAGTTGAAGCTACTAAAGATATCATAGAAGGAATTGAAAACTCTCCATTATTAAAACATTGTATAAAGAAAGAAAATTATGTTATTTGTAATGAAAAAATAAAAGAGTCTGAATTGTCTAAAATGTTAGTTGCAGATATAAGAAGATCTTTAATAGAAAATCTTAATTATAATAGAACTTATAACTTAGATAATTTACTTAAGAATATTAAAATTGGTGATCATAGATTAGATGATATAATTATACAATATAAAGATGATGAATTTGAAGAAAATAGAGAAATTGTATTAGGAGCATTAAAATTATACTTAGGAAGTCTTACTAATTAGTTTTTAAATTTTTCTATAATTCAAAAAAATATGAATAATATAGATATAATAAAGGAATTTTTGTATACTCTTTTACTATTATTTTCTGTAGAAACATTTTTAGACTTAATATCATTTATTATATATCCATCAATTTTTCCAAATTATGTTAATATTTCTGTTGAAATTTTCTTATTTATAATTTTTTTATTATCAATATTTTCAATTTATTTAATAAGAGAAGATAATTTATATGGTTATATAATTTCATTATTTATATCAATATTAATTTTGTTTTCGGCTTTTACATTAAATTCTAATAATATAATAGATATAGCAGTAAGAAATGTAGCATCTAATTATGGTATATATCCAAATCCAATAATATTGTTTTTCGGTATTTCAATATTTTTAATAAGTATAAGAAAAATAATTCAATTAAGAAAAACTAAAATTTCTTCAACTTAGCAATTATTTCTATTTGTTGAACGTGTCCTAGAAATACCTGTCTGCAACAAGCTCTTTCCAATCCCAATTCATCTAAAGCCTCTTTCATTGTTTTACCTTCATTTAATAATTTAATATATCTTTCATATAAATGTCCAATTGGTTTTCCACATGTAAAACATCTAATAGGTATTATCATAGTATTAGAATTTTTACAACATTTTTATAAATCTATGCATTTGCAACTATTTGAATCACATCTCTATGTTTTAATATATAATCCTTTCCTAAGAATTTTCTTGTCCTAACATCTATAGCTCTTACAAAATTCTTTGCTAAATCAGAATGTATTTTATTTGCAAAATCTATTACAGTACTCCCTGGAGGCATTAAAAAACAATCTGGCAATATTCTTCCTTCCTTATCTGCTAAAGAATCTACACCCCCAGGAAATACTGCTACATATTTTAGAACATCAAATACAGTTATATCTAAAATATTTTGAACACCAGTACTTCCAAATTCTTTAAATATATAATTTTCAATAAATTCTAAAGCTTTCTTTTCTTTATCATTTAAATCCCCTTTAATTTCAAAATAACTTTCTCCAGGTATATAAAATATCTTTCCCTGTTTATCCAATTCTTTTAATATTAATTCTGCATAACCTGAAGTAGGTATTATAACTTTATCTGGATATTCTTTCTTTAACCTTTCTAAATTTTTCTTTGCAATATCTATATTTATATCTATCCTATTTGCTGCAATAACAATTGGTTTTGATATTTTCCTAATTTTAGATGCAAGCTCAAATAATTTTTTATCATCATTTATTATATCATACTCATCTTGATTAATTTTCAATTCTTTAAATGCTTTTGATACATGTTCTTCTTTAACATTTAATCCAGAAATTAATTTTGCCAATTCTTTATCTAATTCCAAATGTTCATTTTTTATTTTTCTTATATTTTTTTCCAAATTTTTCTTTATTACACTATAAAACCACCAGTCTATTTCTTCTTCATACCATTTTACATCTTTTATTGGATCATAATTTCCAGGACCAATATATTGTCCCTCTTCATTTGTTGAACCTGAAATATCTATTACATGTATCAAGGCATCTGCCTGTCTTACATCATCTAAAAATTTATTACCTAAACCCCTACCTTCATGTGCACCAGGAACTAATCCAGCTATATCTAATATTTCTATTGGAACAAATCTATATTTTCCCTTTATAAAACCATATCTTGGATTTGATTTAACATTAAATTCTGGTCCAACATCTTCTACTCTAACATATCCATAGCCCTTATTTGGTTCTATTGTGGTAAATGGATAATTCGCAATTGCAACATCTTGTAATGTTATTGCTTTAAACATAGTAGACTTTCCAACATTTGGTTTTCCAGTAATACCTATTTGCATTATAATTTAATAAATAGAATCTTTTTAAAATAAATAGCGGGGGGAGGATTTGAACCTCCGACCTGGGGGTTATGAGCCCCCCGGGCACTCCTGGCTGCCCTACCCCGCTATATTAAATAAATAATTATCAAAAAATATAAAAAAGATTACTGTTTTTTAACAAGTACAATTTCTATACTTGATATCCTTCTCTTTTTACCACTTTGATCTACTTGCCTTTCTTCAGAATCTATACTTATACTCTTTATATCGACTTGTCCTGCCATAAATTTCTTCCTTACAACTTCTGCTACATCTACTGCTCTAGATATATATCTTCCCCTTGCCTTTATTACAACTTCTTTTGCATCCTGGCTTGTAAATTGCATTGCTACAGCTGTTACATAGTTCATAAATGGCTTATTTCCTATATATATTATTGTTTGTTCTGCCATCATGAGCTTTGTAATTTCTTAATTTGCCTTGTTATATATCCAGCCAACATATTTCTTAATCTTTTTGATGGAACTTCAGCCACAACTTCTAATATTTTTACATTTTTCTTATAATCCGTAGTAAATAGATTGGAATATTTTTCTAATATTTTATCAGCCTCTCTTCTAAATTTACCATGAAGTATTCTGCCCATAATTCTTTATTATAAAAAATAAATTTATAAAAAGATAGTAAACTATAATAAAAATGAAGGCTGGAAAACAACCTCCAGAGGATATAAATGTATTCATAGAAATACCAAAGGGTAGCAATATAAAATATGAATTCGATGAAGAAGAGAAAGTAATAAAGGTAGATAGAATATTATATACAGCAATGTTTTATCCATTTAATTATGGATTTATACCAGAAACTTTGGAAGAAGATGGTGATCCATTAGATGCTTTAGTTATTACATATGAATCATTCATTCCTGGAGTATTAATAAGGGCAAGACCAATTGGTGTATTAATAACAGAAGATGAAGAAGGAATTGATAGAAAGATAATTGCAGTACCACATGAAAAAATAGATCCAAGATTTTCAAATATAAAGGATATAAAAGATTTGCCAGAAGCAATATTAAATCAAATAAAACATTTCTATGAACATTATAAAGAATTGGAACCTGGAAAATTTGTTAAAGTTAAAGAATTCAAAGGAAAGGAAGAAGCATTAAAGATAATTAATGAGGCTATAGATAGGTTTAAAAATAAGAAATAATAAATATTTTTTAGTGAGGAAGCATTACGCTTCTGAAAAATGATGAAAAAATATTTTTCTGATGATAATTAAAAAGAGTTTTGAAGAACATTTCAAAGAATTATTGGGAGATAAATATGAATTGTTTTTGGAATGGTCTTTTAAATTATTAAAGAAATCTATAAGAATAAATACAATAAAAGTAAAGGATAATATAAATTTTGAAAACTTAAAAGAAATATTATTATCAAAACAAGATCATTTAAAAGAGAAAGAATTGGAAGAAATATCTGAAAAAATTGATAATTTATATAATTTAAAGCAAAATCCTTTTAATTTAAATATAAATGCAAAAGAAATATTATCAAGATTAAAAGAATATGGATGGGAGATTGAAAGGATACCTTTTTATAAATATGGATTTTGGATAAAGGGAGAAAGAAGAGATATTGGAAATACTATAGAATTTCAATTGGGATATTATTATCCACAGGAAGCTGCATCAATGATACCACCTTTAGCATTGGATTTAAAAAAAGATGATTTGGTTTTAGATGTAGCAGCAGCACCTGGTTCTAAAACAACACAAATTGCAATGCATATGGAAAATGAAGGATTAATAATTGCAAATGATGTATCAATTGATAGAATTAAAGCATTAAGTGAAAATTTACAAAAGATGGGTGTAATAAATACAATTGTAACAATGATGGATGGAAGAAAATTATATAAGTTAAATTTAAAATTTGATAAAATTTTATTAGATGCTCCATGTTCTGGAACTGGTGCAATAAGAAAATCATATAAAACATTAAAGATATGGAATGAAGATACAATAAATAGATTAGCAAATTTACAAAAGAAATTATTATTAACTGCATTTGATTTATTAAAGGATAATGGAATTTTAGTTTATTCTACATGTTCTGTTGAACCATTAGAAAATGAATTTGTAATAGATTATTTATTATCTAAAAGAGAAAATGCTAAAATTGAGAAAATAGAAATATCAAACTTAAAGAAATCTGAAATAATTTCTGAATATAATGGATATAAATTGGAACATGAAGAAGAAATAAAAAATACAATAAGATTATGGCCTTGGGATAATGATACAGAAGGTTTTTATATTGCAAAGATAAGAAAAACATAATTTTAAATGCCCCCGAGGGGATTCGAACCCCCGATCTCCAGGACCGAAGCCCGGAATGTTGTCCTGGCTACACTACGGGGGCTTTATTACATATTATTTTTTTATATGAATTAAAATATTCATCAAAATATTGATCAAATGTATAATTTATATTATATTTCTTTGCTATTTTATTATATATATCTATTAATCTTTTTGGATAATTTTTATCCGGAATTGAATTAGTCAATTTATGATATTCAAATATCTTAGAAAATCTTTTTTCTCTTTTTACATTTAATCCAATATTTTCAACATTATCTACATTATTTACTTCATAAGTTGATTCAAATTTTCCAAAATTAAATCCCGAATATTCAACTGGATTCATTACATTCATTAAATAATCTGAAAAATATTTATCATATATTAAATTTGGTAAAAACAATCCTAAAGAAATATATGGATTAAATACTGCAGAACTTTTATTATTAAATGGAATATAAACTGAGATATCATTTAAATCAAATAAATTAGAAATATATCTTATATCTTTTCCCAATATTGATAATTCTCCATATGCATCTTTTTCTATTAAATATTTTGCAATATTATAATTTATTTCTGAAGATTTATCTAAATTATTAAAATCAAATAATGATTTATTTAAATCTTTAATTGATATTTTTCCAATATATAACCCTTCTAGAATTATTCCTAAAATATATCCTAAATATAATGTATCTAAACCATATCTATTTGATAATTCAATTAAATCTCTTATATATTCCTCATTTAATATTCCCAAAAATGGTCCTAAAATATTAAAAGGTTCATATGGGTATTCTTTCTTTAAATTATTAACTAAAGGGTAAATATAATCATCAAATATCTTCTCATTTTCTTCCTCAGATAAATATATATTTTTATAATTTAAAATTGGAATTTTATCTGGTATAGATTGATAAAAATCCCTTATTGATTCTCTTCCTTCTTCTATTAATTCTATATCTAATCTTTTATTTTCAATTTTATTATCTCCTCCAATTGATAAACCAGATATATTATGATATCTATATAATACAGATCCAATTCCACCTTTTGTAACTTTTATTTTATTATTTTCAAATATAATTAAATTTCCATATATTGTAAATTTTGATCCCAATCCATTTAATAAAATAATAAAATCTTTTCCACCATATATATCTTTTAAAGTATTGTATAACTCTTCTTTTCTTTTATATATATCTTCAGATATATCGTTTTCTAAAAATATAACATTATCATTTTCTATAATTAGAAAATATTTTTTATCAGATTTTCCATATAAAACTATTATATCATTACCCGTTAATTTAATATACTTACCAAAAGAGGATAAATTAATATCTAGAGAACCTGTTATTGGAGATCTATAAATAATTAATGAATTTATATTATCTTTATTTTTTTGATGTCCAACAGAAAATATTGTTAAATTGTTTTCAAATGGTTCCTTTTCATATGTTTTATAATCAAAATGTAAATCAATTGAATGATCCAATGTTTTTGAATCAGTTACATAATTTCTTGATTCTTTTTTATACAAATCTATAAACAATACCCTAATCATATAAGATAAATAATTCTTTAAACTATATTAAATTATGGACCCGTGCCCGAGTGGACAAAGGGGATCGGTTCAGGTCCGATTGGAGAGATCCTTCCGGGGTTCGAATCCCCGCGGGTCCATTAATATTCAATTTTATCTTACTAATATTAGTACAAAACTAATATAATATAAAATATTGTAAAGTTAAATATAATCTATAACTAAATTATAAAAAATATAATTATTTATTTAATCTACTTTCCTTTAATTTATTTAAAAATTCTGCAAATTTTTTTGCAGCTTCTTCTAATAATCCTTCTTCATTATTTATTACTTCTACTATTGTTCCATATTCAAACATAAATATTGTAGTAAAATATATTGTCAAATTTTGCTGAATTTCAATTCTTTTTAAATTTTCTATATCCCTTCCTCTTATTTGAATATCTTTTAATCTTCTAACAAAAATTTTATCTGGATCTGATATTATTACTGCAATTCCATCTGGTCTTAAAATTTCTGCATACTCTCTTAACATACCTGGAATATATCCTTCATATGATTCTATTACTAAGTGTGTATCCAAAATTATATCACTTTCCTTTTCCATTTCTTTTATTCTCTTAATTGCTTCCTTTTGTATTTCTTTTTGTTGTTCGAATGTTAATTTCTTTCTTATTTCATCTCTGTTATTTATATTATATTTTTCTTTTGCTAATTCAAACATGATATCTCCAGTATTTACAACTTTAAATTCGTATTTTAAATATTTTCTAGCTTCATTAATTACTGAAGTTTTTCCAACACCTGGTACTCCTACAACAATTACTATCATAAACTAAATAAATACTATGAAAAATAAAAATTTATTGAAAAGATAATGATAATTTTTTTATAACAATCTAAAGTAATTTCCAATATTCTGAATTATAAAGAATATAATTTTAAATGCGGCGGAGGGGATTTGAACCCCTGGCGGATCTTATCCAATCGGACCTCAACCGACCCCCTTTGGCCTCTCGGGCACCGCCGCGTATTTTATTTTATATCTTCTAAAATTTTAAAATATAAGAAATCATATTTACAAACAAATAAATAATTGTAACATAAAATCCTTTTTATATATTAAATTAATTAAATTTTGGAGAAATATATAATATTAGCATTATCAACGACAGTATGAATCTTCTTTATTATTTTTTGAAATCTTTAACTTTTTAATATCTTTTCTTTTATTTAATCCTAACAAAAATATTAAATTAACCATAAATAAAATATCACTGACAATTAATAGAATTTCTCCAAATTCAAATATATTTAACCCTAATATTGGGGCAAGTGTTGCAACTATAATAGCAAAGTAACCTGTACTACATCCAACCAAACATGCCTGAAATCCAGCAAAACCAAATATTGCAGAAATAAAAGATAAAATATTTCCTGCATAAAATTTCCTATAATTAATTATCATAAAAGAAATTAAAGCAAAATTTAAAGAAAATAAAATTACATATAAGCATGCAAGAATTTTTATATAAATTGATGCTAATAACAAACCTAAATATATTGATTTAATATAAAAATAACCAATTATAAAAAATGTTATAATTAAAATAATTCCAATTTTGCTTTTTATCATATCCTTAAAAATATTATTCATTTTTATAATATTCAAAATATCTTTTTAAATATATTTTTATAATTATTTGAAATGGATGCCAATCGGTGTAATTTATATATATAATACGCTAACGAAGAAAAAAGAAATATTCGAGCCAATAGAATATCCTTTTGTAAAAATATATCATTGTGGGATAACACCATACGATACATCACATATAGGTCATTTAAGGTCAGAAATTTCTTTAGATATTATAAGAAGAATATTCAGATATTTTGGATATATAGATATAGCAATTAGCAATTTTACAGATATAGATGATAAAATAATAAAAAGGGCAAGAGAGTTAAATTTATTAAATGATTGGCAAAAAATACCTGAAGAATATATAAAATATCATTTAGAACAAATAAAAAGATTAAATAATTTACCATTTTATATAAATCCAAGGGTTACAACACATATTAATGATATTGTAGACTTTATAAAAGATTTAATAAATAAAGGATATGCATACAAAGGAAAATATAGTATATATTATGATATAGATAAATATCCATATTATGGACAATTGTCTGGAACAAAAAAAGAACAATGGGAACAAGAAACAGAATTCTTAGAAGATAAAAAACATCCATATGATTTTGCATTATGGAAATTTAAAAAAGAAGATGAGCCATATTGGAATACAGAAATTGGAGAGGGAAGACCTGGTTGGCATATTGAATGTTCTACAATGTCATCAAAATATTTGGGCCCACAATTTGATATACATTCAGGAGGTCAGGATTTAATATTTCCACATCATGAAAATGAAATTGCACAATCGGAAGCTAGATTTAATACACATCCTTGGGTAAAATATTGGTTACACTTTGGATTTATAAAAATTAAAGGAGAAAAAATGAGTAAGAGTTTGGGAAATATAATACCTGCAAAAGAATTTTTAGATAAATATGGAGAAGATATTACAAGATTTTATATTGGATCTTATCATTATAGAGAACCAATTGATATAAATGAAGAAAGTATAAACCAAGCAAAAGAAAATTATAGATATATAACTTCAACAATCAAAACAATTGTAAATGAAATAAATAGTTTGGATAGAACATTTTATTTAGATGATAATAAAATAAAAATATGGAAAGAATTATTAAATTATGAAAAAGAATTTATAAATAGTATAAAGGATGATTTTAATACAAGAGAGGCTACAAGAATATTATTAGAAGCGACAAATTATATAAATAAAAATGTTATTGGATCTGAAACATTTACATTATATATTACTTCATATAATTTCTATAATATTGCTTCAAGGATTTATGGATTATGGGAAGATATATTTTATGGAAAAGAAAGTAAAGAAAATTTAACAAATATTTTACTAAATATAATAATAGATGTTAGAAATGAATTAAGAAAGAATAAAAATTATGAATTATCCGATAAAATAAGGGAAGAACTTAGAAAAATTGGTATAGATTTATTAGATCAAGGAAATAAAACAATATATAGATTTATATAAAAATTATTATTTTTTAACTTTTTTATTAAAAATAAGTGAATGGATGATATAATATATCCTGATCTATCGATAATAATATTAGGACATGTTGATCATGGAAAAACAACATTGGCAAAATCATTAACGGGTCAATGGTTATCTAAACATTCTGAAGAAATAAAAAGAGGATTAACAATAAAATTAGGATATGCAGATTTTACAATATATAAATGTGAAGAACATGGATATTTTACAGAAAAAATATGTCCAATATGTAATAAAGAAAATAAACCAATTAGAAAAATATCTATTGTAGATGCACCTGGACATGAAAGTTTATTAATGGTAATGTTAACTGGTGCTGCGATTGTTGATGCTGCTATATTAGTTATTGCCGCTAATGAACCAGTACCACAGCCACAAACATTAGAACATTTAGTAGCATTTAAATATTTGGGAAATAAACCATTAATAATTGTGCAAAATAAAATTGATCTAGTAACAAAAGAGGAAGCAATGAAAAATTATCAAGAAATATTAAATTTACTAGATAAATTAAATATTGATAAAAATAAAGTAAAAATTATCCCAATATCCGCAATAAATAATGTAAATATAAATTATTTACTAGAAGAATTGGTTAATTTACCAAAACCTGAAAAAGACGAAAATTCAGATCCAATATTTTTAATATCAAGATCTTTTGATGTAAATAAACCTGGTACAGATATAGAAAAATTGGTTGGAGGAGTTTTGGGAGGAAGTTTACTAAAGGGTAAGTTAAAATTAAATGATGAAATAGAAATAAGGCCAGGATTATTTATTAATAATAAGTGGATTCCTATAAAAACAAAAATAGTTTCATTAAAACAAGGTAATCATGATATAGAAGAAATATTACCAAGGGGAACTGCTGGAATTGGAACAACTTTAGATCCTTCAGTTACAAAAGATGATACATTAGCAGGTCAAATTGCAGGATATACAAATAAATTACCTCCACAATATGATGAAATAAAGGTAAAGTATGATGTAATAAAAGAATTGTTTAATGAAAATGAGAAAATTCAAAAGGGTGAAACAGTAATTGTAGGGTTATATAATATAATTTCTGATGGAATTGTAAAAAACATAGAAAAAGGAAATATAATTACTATAAAATTAAATAAACCAGTTTTAGGATATAAAGATGATAAAGTAATAATATTGAGAAATATTAATAAAAGATGGAAGATATTTGCAATTGGTAAACTATTATGAAATATAAAATATTAATTGATACAAACATATTTTTTATCCCCTTTTATGAAAACTTTGATGTAATAAATGAATTAAAGGATTTTTTAATGAAAAATAATATTGAACATGAAGGTTTTTATACATTAAGAAAAAATATTATTGAAATTGAAAATAAGATAAATAGTTCAAAATCAGAAAAGTGGAAAAAGATATATAATCTAGTATTAGAATATATAAAAAAGAATAATATAAATATTATAGAGACAAAGGAAAATTATGAAAAAACAGATAGACTTATAATAAAAACTGCATTATCCGATAAATTCATTGTTTGTACATTAGATAAAAATTTAAGGATGATATTAAAGAAATTACATATACCAGTAATTTTTTATTCAAATAGGAGATTACATATAATATGGTAACAAATGCTGGGGCAGAATTTTATGCTGCCAAAGAAAAATATGAAAATGCTAAAACTCCTGAAGAAAAATTAAAATATTTATATGAAATGTTAAGAACTGCCCCAAAACATAAAGGATCTGAACATTTAATTGCATGGATAAATAAAAAAATATCTGAATATGAAAAGATAATTGAAGAGGGTAAATATAAAAAAGGTGGAGGTAGTATAAAATTAATAGAAAAATCTGGTGATATTTTAATAGGTATATTGGGAATAGAAAATTCTGGAAAAAGTTATTTTTTAAGGAAATTTACAAATGCAAATGTTGAAGTAAGTGAAATACCCTTTTCTACAATAAACCCCGCAATTGGTACTATATTTTATAATTGTGTATATTATCAATTTGTTGAAATTCCATCTACATTTGAAAGAAAATTTAGATCAATTTTATCATTATCTGATTACTATATATTAATATTAGATGAAAAAAGAGATATAAAAGAACAATTGGAAAGAATAAATAAATTTTCTGAAGGAATAATTGAATTTAGTACAATTCTAAATAATAAATATAAAATAATATATAATAAATTTGATGATTTTAAAGATGTAAATTTACAAGAAATATTGGAAAATATAATTAAAGATTTAGATTTAATAAGGATAAAACCAGTAGATTCTGATCATTGTGTAATATTAAATAAAGAATCTACTGTAAAAGATTTTATTGAAAAAATAAATAAAAAATGGATAGATAAATTTAGATATGCAAAGATAATTAGAGAAAATAAAGTTATAAGAGCTGGATTAAATTATAAATTAGAAGATAAAGATATTATTGAATTAAAATTAAAAATATAATTATTTCTTCTTTTCAAGCTTTTCCTTTAATTCTATTATATCCTTTCTAGTATATTCTATTAATATTGCAATTATAGATAACCATAACACTCCTAACCATGTAAATAAAGATGCTATAACTACAGCAGCTGAACTTTGCAATCCAAGTGGTAGTTCTATGCTCTTAAATAATAAAAGATATCCTAATATCATATTAATAAAAAATCCTACCAGCAATATTATTTCCAACAAATTTGGCGTTTTGTAATCAAAGTTAACCATTATTAATTTTTAAATTAAATACTTATATATATTTCTATGAAAAGTTTAGATAAAAAATCAAGAAAAAATTTAATTGAGATATTAAAAAACAATTATAAAATAGAATGTGAAAAATTAAAAAACGAAAACATTTTTTTAGATGAAGAAAATAATATTTACATATATAATAATATTCCAATAGCATTTATAAAAGATAATAAAATATATCCAACAATATTTTTGATAAATGAATGTGAAACAAATATGAATTATATTAAAGTAAATATTGGAGCAAAAGAAAAAATATTAAATGGTGCAGATGTATTTAGACCCGGAATAATTGAATTTTCGGATTTTAAAAAAGATGAAATAATATTAATAATATCTGAAGATAATAAATTATTGGCAATTGGAAGAGCATTATATGATAGTAATGATGCTATAAAGATGGAGAAAGGGAAAATAATAGAAAATATACATTATTATGGGGATAAAATAACAAAATATTATTTAAATAAAATTAAAAATTGATTTCTGCTTTAATAAATTGCTATATTTTTTCAATTTATATACAGAAACATTATATTTATTCATAAATTTATTATTTAAATATGATATTAGTTCATTATAATTATTGAATTTTTCTACTAAATTATTTAGCATATACTTTGTCCCTTCTCTAACAACCCAAACACCCAAAGGAACTTTATATTCTCTTGTTACAAATCTAAATACAACCAAATTTCCAACCATTTTATAATTTCTCATAAATTCTGCAAAAGATAATTTTAGAGCACTATAACCCCCAGATTCATCATCTCTACCAATTATACTATATTTAGAGTTTAAATTATATATAGAACCTGGTATTAATGTTTCTATTAATTCACAATTTCCATTACCTGGAAAAAATACTCCATAAAAATCATTTCCATATAAAGAATAATAGAATAAATAATATTTATCATTAATTTTAGAATAATCTTTTATTTCTTCCTTTATTTTTCTCTCTAAGATTTCATGAACTGCAGTTATTGCCCACTTACTAGGAACCAATTTTCTATTTATCTTATATCCAAAAAATCCCATTGAAAACAATCTTGATAAATAATAATCGGACATTCCAGATTTATATAAATAGTATATGGAATCTTCAGCCTTCATTTCTTCTACTTTATATATTTCTTTTGGTATTTTTGGATTTTCATTTATTTTTATTTTATCTATTATTCCAGAATATCCATATAAACCAATTATCTTAGAAATTCTCATATTTTCACTTATTTTATTAAAATATATTTCCAAATTTATTGATTTAACTGATAACATCGAATCTAAAACTTCATTATATAATTTATCATTTTTTCTTGGTAAATTTGCATCTACAACTTTCTTTGCATTTATTAAACTTATTCTACTCTTTATAATTTCTTCAACATCTATATTATTCTTTGCCCAATATATTGGATTATCATATAATTCTATTTTTTCATTATAAGATGTCAATATACCTAAAGATAGTTTTGGATAATTGATTGGACTAATTAAATTTGATGGAGGAGTATAACCATTTATATCCTTTTTTAATATTATAGATTTTCCATATAATTTCTTGTATTTTTCTGCAAGTTTTTTTGCATTTATAACATCTATCATTAGATTTTTATTTATTTTTTAAATTATAAGTTTGATGGATATAATAAATATACCAACAAAATATAAATTGAAAGAAATTAAAAATTTGGATGAATTGAAAAAATATTTACCAAAAAAATTTGCCCTTGTATCTTTAACACAATATTCTGAATATGCTAAAAAAATATATGAAATATTAAAGAATGATTATGAAATAATATTAAAAGAGGGATTATATGGGATAAATGTTTTGGGATGTTATTCAGAACCTGCAAATATAAATGATATAGATACGGTATTATTAATTGGAAATGGAAAATTTCATGCAGAAAATATTATAAGAAAATTAAAGAAAAAGGTAATTGTTTATGACCCTATATATGGAGAAATAAAAGTTTATGAACCAGATTATAATTTCGATAAAATTATAGAATTTTTATTAAATAAAATAAAAAATTCAAAGAATATTGGAATAATATTATCTATAAAACCTGGACAATATTATTATTTAGAAACATTAAAGGTTAAAGATAAATTGGAAAAATCTGGAAAAAATGTGTACTTATTTATTGGAGATACAATTGATACTTTACAATTATTGAATTTCCCATATATAGATTTCTGGATTTTTTCTGCATGTCCAAGAATGATTGATGATATAATAGATAATAGTATAAATGGCATAACAATTGATATTTTAATTAAAAATTTAGACAAAGTAGTTAATATTTAATATTCCCTGTATGAATATATATAATCCTATTGAAGATAATGTAGAGAATATAAAGAATATTGTTATATTCATTATATAATATTTGTATAAATAGTAATAGAATCCCAATTTATCTCCACTATTTTCTATACTATTAATTGCATATATAATTACAAAAGCTATTGCCAAATTAAATATTCCAATTATAATTATCATTGTAGCTGGGGAAGTAAGAGAATTTAAGTTAAATATATTAAATATAACGTTTGGTAATGAATTTATATATTGAGAAAAATTAGAATTAGATGAAGCTAAATTGGATATTTGACTAAATTGAAAAGATAATTTATATAAAATTTCTATAATCATTACACTGACTGCACCCACTATTCCTAAAATAATTGGAGCTAAAATTCTTAATAAAGATTTTAATTGAGATAAATCTTCTGCTACAAGATCTTTAATTCTCTCTTTTACTTTTGACATTAATAAAAAATATTTTGCAATTATACTGGTTATAACAGCAGCTTCTGAAGGAGATTGACCGCTGGCTTCATATAATAATTCCATTGTAGCTCTCAATTGAGATGATGGAATTTTGGATAGAGCTCCGTATCTCATATCAAATATTGAATCATAAAACGATAAACCCGCCCTTAAATTTTGATATACTTTTGATATAAAATCTCCAATTGGACTACCTTTATATTTAGGGTAAACATATATCATAGCCTTTTCAACTGGATAACCTTCATTTAATGCTGAACTTAAAGATAATAAAAATGGTGGTAAATCTGTCGCTATTTTTTCTAAATTTTTATATAAATCTTTATAATGTGAATAATAAATAAAAGCAATTAATGAAACAGATAAACCCATCAAAAATACTAAAAATTCTGATAATAATATTCCTGAAACATCAAATTTATACAAATATTGAAATATTACAAAAAAGATTATGAAAAATAATAATATACTTACTGAAAGTCCACTTGCTATTGATATTAATTTATTTGTTAGATCTTCTCTCTTTAAATAATAAAATAGATATATATCATCATTTGAAAAAACATTAACAATTTTTGAGGAAATTGAATAGTTAATTGAATAAAATGCTAAAACGGGTATTAAAATATCAAATAATATAAATAAAACAAGAGGACTAAATATATTTTCTAAGAATATTGATG
The DNA here is from genome assembly GCF_003086415.1 of Candidatus Nanobsidianus stetteri. Taxonomy (GTDB): domain Archaea; phylum Nanobdellota; class Nanobdellia; order Nanobdellales; family Nanobdellaceae; genus Nanobdella; species Nanobdella stetteri_A. The sequence continues at coordinate 33,562 of NZ_QEFP02000004.1, forward strand.
CAAGGGGAAATACTGTTAATAGCATAACTGGTAAAGTTATACCCAACATAGATACAAGATTTATTGTAGATCTTATTTCTCTAGAAAATTCATATAGTTCATTTACCAATTCTTCTAAAGCCTCTTCTATAGATTTATCTATCTGGAAATTTCTTCTATCCTTATCTGGATCATATAAAGCACTTAATATAAGCATAATACCGGTATAAAAGAATTTTGCATTTTTTTCCCAAGATCTTGAATACTCTATTAAAGCTTCCGATGCAGAAACATATTTTCTATTATATATATCTCTTAACAATCTTAACAAATCTAATTTTAATGGTAAGTTAATATTTTTTGCAGCAAATAGCATAGCTTGTTCTACATTTGGATTTTGTCTTAATTTAATAGCTAACAATAATAATAAACTTACTAATTGAGATTTCTTCTTCGTATTTAAATTATTGTATAAAATAATGTAATAATAATCTACCAATATATATGATAATAAACCAAGAGAAGTAAATAATAAGAAGTATAAGGGAGATATTATTAGTGTTGAAATTATTCCTATAAAGATAAACAATAGTAGAAAAAATATTGCTGTCGAATCTATTTGATCAATATTTACATCTAAAAATAATTCTTTATTTATTTTTTCAAAATTTCTTTTTTTATTATTATTTGATTTAATTTTTATTATATTTCCAAATGTTTTAACAATTTTTTCATAATATTTTAATTTATTACCAAAATAAAAATATTTATATAATTTTAATTTGCCTTCTAAATTCTGAGTATCTAATCTATTTAACTCAACTTCTGATATATCCATTTCTTCATATTATCTAATATATATTCTTTTACAATTTCATTATATTCTTTAATACTTTTGTCTACATATTGATAAAACACTTCATTATATGCAGAAACAAAATCTGCTTCTAAAATATCTTTCCTATTTTTTTCTCTTGCTATATCTACTAATATCTTTTTTGACAAACCTATTGTTTCTATCATATTCCATATCCTTTCCCAAGATTTTGACAAATATCTTATTCTAGATGCAACAGCCTTTAATATATCAGAATCTCCATTTATTAATTCTAATGTTGGTTCTAAATTATCCTTTTCTGCATCATAAACCATTAAATCAACAAAACCTTTTTCTCTTAATGGATCCTGATCCCATAATTTTCTTACTTCAGTTATCCTTAATACCCTTCTATATCTTTTTAAACCCGAAGGTTCTTTAATTGGATTTACAATTACTATTATATCTGTAGCTTTAAATGATGTTTTTGGAACTCCCAAATCATTTACAACTCTATCATATACTCCGTAAGGACTTTCTGCATGTAAAGTACCCATTACTGCATTCGCTACAGCACCAACTCTCATAGCTTCATACAATGTTAAAGCTTCCTTTGATCTAACTTCTCCAACAATTATAGCACTATCTCCCATTCTTAAAGATACTCTCAAACCTTCCTCAGCAGATAATTCTGCAGATTTTAGTGAAAATGGGCTCCTAACTTTCATAGGAACTATATTATATCCTATTGATCTGAAAAATTCTGTAGGTATTTCTAAAGTGTCCTCTACAGTTACTATCCTAACTTTTTTAGGTATTTCTAACATTAAAGCTGTTAATAATGATGTTTTACCACTTCCCCTTGTACCAGCAATTAAAATTGTCCTTCCATTTGCAACTAAAAAAGATAATAAACCTGCAGCCTGATAATTTAGCATTTTATTATCTATAAATAAAGGTAAGGTCCATGGTTTACTTCTATGTCTTCTAATTATATATGATAATCCAAAGGGAGATAATGGTGGAGATAATGCTGCAACTCTTAATAATATATTATTTCCAATTACTAAATCTGTATCTAAAACAGGATTTGCTTCATCAAAGGGTCTTCCAGATATTAATCTCAATTTTGTGGCCCATGATTCTACTTCCCTCCTAGTTGGAGTTACATTTGTAACACACATTTCATATTTGGAATGCTGTAAATATATTGGAGTTATACCCGCTGGTGGGTTTATAAATAAATCCTCTAAATTTTCATCCAAAACTATCTTTTCTATTATTCCAAAACCAATTGTATATCTAATTATTATACTTTTAATTAATTCCAACCTACTTTTATCTATATTTATATTATATATAGACATTAATTTCGCTAATATATTATTTAGTATATTATTATATATTTCTCTTAATCTTTCTACATCTAGATAATCTTCCTTTCTAGGTTCATATTCTTGTAAAATTTCTATTGCCTTATGGGATAAAAATGTTTCTTCAGAGAATATTTTATATTCTTCTGGAAATATATAATATCTAAAAACTGTTTCTTCAGGATTTTTTAATATAAAAACTTCTGTATTTTTATCCAATCTATAAGAATCTACAATATTATAACTTTCTGAAATTTTATTTATATATTTTGTATCTATAAATTTTGGTTTTATATCTCCCAATAATATTCTTCTATATATTTCCCTATTTCCAATTTGATATCCAATTAGAAATGGTTTAATATATTTATATATTGGTAATGATTCAAATTTTATTAAAAAATTATCTATTAATGATATTAAATTTGATATTTGATTTTCTAAATCCTTATTATTTTTTAATATTGACATCAATTTTCTTTTCATTCTTCTTATAAATATATATGTACCGATTGGATCTTTCAAATATTCCTTATCCAAATAATCTATTATAGTTTTTATTTCTGAATATAATGGATTTCCAGTCAATAAATACCTATAATATTCTGATATATTATTTTTAATAGAAAGATATACATCAAGAAAACTATTTAATACTTTTATACTATCTTCATAATATTCTATATTTTCATCTTGCTCAATTATTATAGTATTTACAAATGGATCTATAGACAATATATTTAATATATATTCCATTATATTTGGATCATCTTCAATTGTAGCAATATTATTATAATTTTTAGCATTTACATATAATACTCTTTCTTTTCCATTCATTTTAATTTCATATTGTAAATTATTTAGCATATAAAGATTAATATATATTAAAATATAATAGTTTTACTATGAATGATCCAGAGACACTTAGAAGATTAAAATATTTAGAAGAGAAAATTTCAATATTCAATAATATATTACAAACTATGGATGTAACTACTAGAACTTCTTTAGATGATTTTAAATTAGAGATAGAAAATATTAAGAAAGAAATAAATGATATAAAACAAGAAATAAATGATATAGAAATAAAAATAAAAGCAATAATGGATCAGTTATCAAATTTTGCTACTACAGATCAATTAAAAATTATAAATTCCATTCTAGATTATATAAATCCATTTGATTTTGTTACTAAGAAAGAACTGGATAAATTAATAAAAGAAAAAATTATGGAATACTTTGGTAACTTATACAATCAGAAAAGTTAAATTTATAATATTCAATATTTTTATTAAGAATTATGAGAAGCTTACTTGGTCTATTTAGTAAGAAAGGTAATAAAGATCACGATAATCAACAGAATTTAGACAACCTATTTCAGGACTTTAATAATTTAATACCACAAAATAATGAGTTATTCAATCAATTTCAGCAAAGTAATAATATTAATCCCATATCAAATAATTATCAGAATTTTTCTTTTGGTCAAACAAATCAGCAAATACCATTACAACAAAATACTCCAGGTCAATTTAATCAGCCATGGAATTTACCTCCACAACCAACTTCGAGTCCAAATCAATTTATACCATCCCAACAACAAATTCAAAGCCAACCAGAATTTGGACCAGGTGGTTTTGCTATAGATGATAGACTCGAACAATATATAAACAATACAATAAATGAAATATTAAGAGATAAATTGAATGAATTACATGATGAATTATCACAAATAAAAATATGGAAAGAGAAAGTAGAATATCTTATTAATAAAATGCAAGAACAAATTGATAAATTAGACAATAGAATAACTGAAATAAATAATCTAGCAACTAAGAAATTAGAAGAATATGATAAGGGAATGCAAGAGGCAACAACAGAAATACAAGCATTACACAGATTGATAAGAACAATGATACCCGCCATATCTGAATCTACAAAAGAATTAAAAGAAACAGTAGAAGAATTAAAATCTTTAAGAGATTCAATTAAAAAACCTTAAATTTTTTAATCCTTTTTAATAAATTTTATTGATGGATAAGAAGGAAACCATAATAGTTGGAATAATACTATTAATATTATTAGCATTAGGATTCATAATTGCTCCATTATTATATCCAATAAATAATAACCAGAATTTAAATCAGAATCAATTATATCAAATATCTCAGATTGCACAATATTGTCAAGCTCTATGTATATATGCAAAGTACAATTTATCTATAAATAACTTAAGCAATACTTGTCTAGTATCGGAAAATTCAATATTATATCAATCTTGGATTTCTTATCCGAATGCATATAATTGGGGTTGTGAAGTATCAGATAATAATTTGAATTTATGCAATAATAGTAATTATATAGTATTGGATGATAATTGTTCAATAATTAATATATATTATCAAAATAAACAATTAAATATAACATGAAGTATATAGATTCTCATTGTCATCTATATAAATTTAACGAAATAGAAACTAAAAGAATATTAAAAAATAAAGATATAATAATATTATCAGTATCTGAAGATTTAGAGTCCTCATTAAAGAATTTGGTTTTATCTCAATTAAACGAAAATGTAATACCTGCAATAGGAATTCATCCATGGAATATAGACAAAGTAAATGAAAATACATTTAAAATAATAGAAGATATAATAAAGGATAATAAAATAAAAATACTTGGAGAAATTGGATTGGATAAAAAATTTAAGCCAGAAACATTTGAAAAACAGAAAGAAATTTTTGAAAAATTCCTAAATTTAGCAAAAGAATATGATTTAAATTTAAATCTTCATACTCCAAATGCTTCAAATGAAGTATACGATCTTTTAATAAAGTATGACATTAAAAAGGCATATTTTCATTGGTATAGCGGGGATGAAAAATTATTGGAAGAGATAATCGATAAAGGATATTTTATAGGAATAAATGTTGCAACAATAGTAAATGAAAAATATAGAAAATATATAGAAATTACAAATATGAAAAATATAATAACAGAATCTGATGGTCCATACAATTATAAAGGTATTATACTTCATCCAGATATGTTAAAAGATCTTTATAAATTAATTTCAGATATAAGAAAAATAAATCTAGAAGAATTATCAAATATTATACAAAACAATTTTGCCAGGTTTATATATTAACATTTTGTTAACGTCATTTAACATGAAGTTAATATTTATAAATTTTAAGATAGATATTCATTAACGTTATATTAAATATGATTAACATGGTGTTAATCAATAATGCTTATAAATGTCAAAAAACCTTATAGGTATTATGAGCTACTTGCTCAATGAAAACTATTTAAAAATATTAGAATATATAGCGGATAAAAAGGAATTTACAGAAAAAGAAATAAAGAAACAATTAAAGATAAAGGAAGAAGAAATTAGGAAACTATTATATATATTAGAAGAAAATAATATAGTATATCCAATAAGCATAATAAATAATAATGGAAAATTTGATTTTAGATGGGGAAATAGAATACAAGATAAAGAAAAATTATTTAGCTTATTGATTAATAAAGAGATTGATAGAATTAATGAAGAAATTAAAAATACACCAAAAACATTATATTATTGTAATGAATGTGGAAGTGCATATACCTTCGATGAAGCATATGAAAATGATTTTATATGTAAAGAATGTGGATCATTATTAACTGAAAAGGAAAATTTCAGAATAATAGAATTGGAAAATATAATACATAATTTACAGATATTATTAGATAAATATTCTTCAAAGGTTACAAAGAAAGGAAAAGCATCAAGAGCAAAGGGTAAAAAATAATTTTTTATTTTTTATTTAAATTTATATTTAATGATATTTAAGGTTAAGATATATGATTTAACCGAAATATTTAAGGAAACAAAATCAAAACTAGTTAAAACGAATATAGATAATGGAGCAAGAGTATATGGAATAAAACTTGATAAAATGAAGGGAATGATTGGATTTGAAATATCACCAAATAGAAGAATAGGAACTGAACTTTCTGATATTGCAAAAAAATTTGGGTTAAAAGGAATATTACATTCTGATGAGTTACCAAACTATGGAATATCTGAAGAGGAAGTTAAAAATGTTAAAAGAATGTTAAACTGCTCAGATGAAGATGCTTTCATATTATTAATATCAAAAGATTATGAAGTAGCAAAGAAAGTTTTTAGTTTAATAATAAATAGAATAAACGAATCAATTAAAAGAGTACCAAGGGATACTAGACAAGCAAATGAAGATGGAACAACATCTTTTTTAAGACCTCAACCAGGTTCTGAAAGAATGTATCCAGAAACAGATCATCCTTATATATATATTAACAAGGATATTATTGAAGATAATGAATATAATATAATAAGATATAATATAAATTATGGAGATATTAAAGAAACATTTGATATATATTATTTAAAAAAATTTGATAGAGATTTATATATTAAATTGTTAAATGAAGGTAAAACAATGTTAAATACTATTGATCCAGAATTTATTAAACAAATGTTAAAATCTTTTGGATATAATGAAAAACAAATTGAAAATATAATATGGAGTGAATATATATATGATATAATAAAAATATCTTTTGATATAGATCCAAATACTGTATATTATTTATTTTTTCAAATGATTGGAGATACTGAAAATTTATTTAAAGAAAAAATAGAAAAATTTGATTTAGATTTTATATATAAAATAAAAGATTATTTAAAAGATAAAAAAATTGTAAAAAATGCAATTCCAATAATATATTATCATTATATTAAATATAATAAGGATATTGAAGATATAATAAGAGAAAATAATTTATATAAAAGAAATAGAGAAGAATTAAGGAAGGAAATTGAAGAATATATAAAATCTTTAAATAACAATGATAAAAAGGTTATTTTTTCAAATGTATTTAGTAAATTTAAATACGTAGCAGATAGTGAAGATATAAAAAGAGTATTAGAAGAAATATTAAACATATAAAATTTTTATATATTAAATTTTTATGGAGGAATGCATATTTTGTAAGATAATAAATAAAGAAATACCTTCATATATATTATATGAAGATGAATACTCTATAGCATTTTTAGATATAAATCCAATAAATAAAGGACATACATTATTTGTACCAAAAAAGCATTTTGAGAGAATATCAAATATTGATAATGAATATATTAAAAATTTCTATGAGAGTTTTACAAAGTTCTTAAAATTATTTGAGGAAAAAATATCGAAGGACTATAATATAATAGTAAATAATGGAAAAAAGGCTGGACAAGCGGTATTTCATGCACATATACATATAATACCACAATATAATGAAAATGGATATAAAAATATATTTAATTGGAATACTCATAAATTATCAAAAGAAGAAGCTGAAGAAATAATAAAAAAATTTAATTCTTAGACTTCTTTATATTCAATAATTCCGTCATTTACTATTTTAAATTTTACAGATATTCCCTCTGGCAAATATCTATGCTTTCTTAATATTGCTTCTCTAATTCCATTATCTAAAATTCTCAATTCAACCAAACATTTTGACCAATATTTTATTAAATCACCTCCAACGATTCCGATTGTATCCCTATTATCAAACAATGAATATACCTGATTTATAACTAGAACTGGTATATTATATTTCCTAGAAATTTCTGAAAATATTTGTAATTGCTTTGCAAGTTCTATATTTACTTCATTTACATTACTATCACCCCTCTCCAATCTATATAGCATTGATATAGAATCTACAACAATTAATCCAATATCATTAGAATTCTTTTTTACATAATCATATGTTAAATATATTGCCTTTTTTTGTTCAGAAAAATTTACAGGCTTATATAATAATATATTTTTCATTACATTCTCAAAATCCTCTTTTGCAATTTGTTTTAATCTTTCAAGAGAAAAACCACCTTCAGTATCTATATATATTACCTTTTTTCCCAATCTAGAAACATTATAAGAAGTTATTATTGCAATATTTGTTTTTCCAGATGCGGAAGGACCATAAAATGATGTAATAATATCTGTTTCGATTCCTCCATCTAATAATTTATCTATAGGATATATTCCAGTAGAAATTTTACTCATATAAAAATTTTTTTATTATTTTTTAAAAATATAACTAATACTTAATTTCAATTTCTTTTTCCCCTATCTTAATATATAAATACTTAACTTTTTTCCTAATACTATTTTTATAATTATTTATTATAAATTCTAATGCTTTATATATATCATTTATTTTTCTCTTTGTAACTGCATATATTTTTCCATTTCTAATTATTAGTTCTTCATTCTTATGTTTCTCATAAAATCTATTATAATTTTTTTCTTCCCATAACAATGGACCCTCTCTTATTTCATATTCTGGTAATTTATCCGGATAATATAATATATAACCATATAAATAATTTTCATCGAAAAAATAATAATAATTGAAAATTTTGAATCCAATATTATTTATCCACTTTTTAATATTATTAAACAATGATAAAGCTTTACTATTTTTTATATCTTTATTGTTTGAATCTCCTTCAATTTTTAAATATATCGTATTTACATTATATTTTTCAGCCAATCTTTTTATTTCATCATAATTCATATATATTTTATTAAAGAAGAATTTTTCTTTATCCTCTGATAATAAAAATATCCTAGAATAATATATAAATTCTGAAAATTTTTGTAAAGAAACTGAAGCCGCAACATTTCTATATTTATCAGTTGGATCAATTATTATTATTGGAGATTTTATTTTATCTTTAGATAAATTTTTCTTTATTTCATCATAGTTTTTATAATATTTTTCTAAATCTATTATTACTTTTGGTCTCCAATTAGATACATTTTTTATTGTATTTTCAAAAGATCCATAATTTATTAATATTAGTTCTAGTGCATATCCAGAAAATCCTCTAACATAAGATTCAGCCCCATAAACGTTTATATTTTTTGTAAATAATTTTAGTAATCTAACTTCATCCTTCATTTTTTCATCTAATTTGCTTATTACATATTTAACATGAAATGGAGAAAGATCTGTAGTATTTTTAGCTTCCTTTATATCATTTATCTTTAATATTGGGACTAATTCGAATATTAAACCTTTATAACTTACTTTAAAATAATCCCTAGAACCCCTTATCCTTATATAATCTAAATTCTCTTTCTTTAATACATTTTCAACAATATTAGATATATTTTTATCATCTTTAAATAATAAGAAAGTATCCACATCAAAATCATTTTTTATCCATGTATCCTTTGCAAAAGATCCTCCCAAAAATGGTTCTAAATTATTTGATCTTAATATATCAAAAAATTCATTTATTATATTATATACTTTCTTTTTTTCTTCTTCAGATGGTTTTATTTTAGATAATATTTTATTATAATCTATCATATTTTAAATCTTAATATTGCACCTATTTTAAAGTTTGAAAATTGTTCCCCTTCAGGATGATTTTTTGATATTATTTCAACTTTTGCATTTGTTTGTTTCATTAAATCCATTAATTCCTTAATTTTATCTTTATAATCTTCGGATATTAATATTGTATCTACTGCACCAATTTCTAATGCTCTTTTTACATCATCAAATCCATAAACCACCAAACCAGTACCTTTTCCAAGATGTTCAAAAAATAATTTTACTAATTCTATTTCTCTTACATATTCTGTTTTTTCTAATATATCTTTTGCTCTTTCCAATAATTCTTTTAATCCATATTCATTCGAATATGCTGTATCATATACACCCAAAATTTTTTGTTTAAGATGATATGGTAAATAATCTCCATTAACAAATTGTTCTTTAAGCAATCCAGGTCCTCCTACTAAAATACCAACCAATTTATCTAAATCTTTTTCAAAATAGTTTCTAACTTCATCTGCTAAATATTTTAACCATAAATGAACATCTTGTTCTATTAATCTTTGAAACCTTACAGAAGATTGTCCTCCTGCCCTTATTTTACCAGGAACCCATGATTGTTTATTTTCTAATATTATTAGTTGATTACCTTTTAATACTCCTATAGAAGCTTCTCCCCTATCTAAAACAATCAATCCATATATTTGTTTTGGTAATATTAGTTCTTTTAACGGATCTAATAAAAACCTAGAATCACATCTATATAATCTAATATTTAATTTGTCTGGAGGTTCTATTGCCCATAACCTTATATCAACATCTCCAGGTTTGTTTGAAATATTTCCACAGAATACTACTAAACCGTTATCGGGAAGTTTTTTTAATCCTTTTAGATAATTTATAATTTTTGCCAATGCATCCATTACATGCTGCCTAGTATTTTTATCTTTAATGTTTTGTGCAGTTGAATATTCATAACTTAAATGGTCTAAAACCTTTGTTAAATCATATCCAGCTGGTATATAGTATGAAATTAGTTCTGTAGCTCTACCATTATATTTACTTAATTCTTCTATTAACATTTGTAATTCAAGTTCTTCAACATCCATTATATAGAAAATTATGAATAATTTTTAAATACCAATGTACTCTCTTATATATTTCATATCATAATTTAAGTTCAATTTCTTTGATATATTTAATATATTATTTAAATCTCTATTGAGAAATTCTTCAGAATATGGAGAATCAATTGGTATTGATTGAGATACATCTATTATATATGGAACATTATTAAATATAATTATATTATATTCTGAAAAATCCCCATGAATTAATTTGGCTTTATTATATATTTTTTTATATTGATCTAATATATCGAAAAATAATCCTTCCTTATTTTCAATTGAATTATAACTATCATGCAATAATAATGGCCCATTTTCATAACCTATATATTCCATTACCAATATATTTCCCTTATATAGGTATGGAATGGGGACTCTTACCAAATTTTTATACATTTTTCTTAAATTCATATATTCTTTTTTTACCCATGTATATATTATCCCAATCTTTGTCCTTGGAAATTTATATATTCTAGGATCTGCTTTTAAATAATTTACTTGTTCTTTATAGCTTATTGACATTATTTTATATATCTTTATTGCAAATTTTCCAGACCTTACAACAATTGCCTCTTTACCTTCAGATATTAATGTTAAATCATCCTCAATATAATGATCTTTATACAATTTATCTAAATAGTATAGTGTATTTTTATCAAATACCTTTCCATATACTTTCCATATTTCCCTATATTTCATATTAATATATCTATAAGACTATTTCTTAAACCTGGTAGAAATCCCAAATAAAATAACATTAAATATATTACATTTCCTAGATCATCCTTTAAATAATATTTTGTATAAAGGGCAATAAATAATGTTAAAGATAATTTTAATCCATAAAATAATAAAGGATTATTATATTGAAAGATAATGATATTTAATAACTGATGTTCAGATTGTAAATTAAAATAATATATTGAGATAATTGAAAAAATAATCTCATATATTTCTCCAAATATTGATAAATAAAATAATTTTTCCTTATATGATAAATAAATTAAAATAGAAAATAATAAAATGAATATTAAAAATGGTAATAAATTTATTGGTCTTCCAAAAATAAAAAGGGGAATTTCCAATATTAAAATTGCCAATAATATATATAAGTAATATTTTCTATATTTGTATAAAAATAGAACTGGTAAAAAAGATATTAAAATCCATAGTTCTAATAGAGGTGTAAATAATAAATATGTTTTTATTGTATAACCGAGATCAATATTTACTCTTGGAATAATAAATATTAAAGTTAAGATAATTAGATCTAATAAAAAATATCTATCAATAATTACTTTTTTATTTTTTACAAATAGATAATAAAAGAGAATAAAACCTATAACAAATAATAATCCATATAAAAATGTATTATATATATTATATTGATATTGATATCCTATTACTGGATATATAAAATATTGATAAAAAATTTGATATAAATTCATTAACGCCTATAATATTGAAAATATTGGAGTAAATTATTTAATAGAGCAATTATATTATCTAACTTTGTTGCAATTGTATCTAACTTTGTACTTAGCATTTGTATTGCATTATAATCAAAATTTTGATATTGATTATTATATCCATAATTTTGTGGAAAGTTTGGTAAATATGCTTGAGGATTTAATTGTCCTGGGAATTGATTTTGTTGGAATACATTTTGATTTTGAACTGGTGGTGGAGGTGGTAATAATGGTTCATTTGGATATGGACCTGGAGGATAATTTCCTGGTCCTCCTGGTGGATAATTCATAAAATCTTCTTGCTGGTTTATATCATAATTTTCATTATCCTTTTTTCCAAAAAGATTCTTTATAAAATCCAATGCCATATAATATTATAAAATTTCTTAATATATAAAATTATTCTTCCTCCTCTTCCAAACCCTTTTCCATAAATTCTTCATAAGATATGGGTAATTCTCCCCTTTTAGATAATAATCCCCTATTTCTTAAATATTCCCTAGCAATAATATAATATAATAAAGCTAAAGATTTTGCTCCTCTATTATTTGCAGGTATAGCAATATCTATATAACTTAAAGAATTGTTTGTATCAACAAAGGCAATTGTTATTTTTCCAGTTCTATATGCATCCAATAATGCATTTCTATCAAGTATAGGATCTGTTATTATAACAACATCAACATCCTTAAATATATCTAAAGCAGGATTTGTTAATAATCCTGGAGGATATCTCTTTGGATAAACATTTATTCCAGTATACTTATTTAACATTTGAAGTGGTTTTCTTGCAGTTTCTCTTCTTCCAACTGCTAATATTTGATATGGCTCATATTTAGATAATAACTTTGTTGTTAATCTCAATCTTTCATCCAATTTTATTACATCTATAATTGCCAATCCGTCAGATCTTATTCTAGCAATAAACTTTTTTGTTTGTTTATTCTTTATTTTTGTACCTATATGAACCCCTGCCTTTATATATTCTTCTAAACTAACCAACCAAATATTTTCTTGCGCCATTTTATATTGCTTTCTTTCTTCCAGTCCTTCTTGAGCCATATTTACCATACTTTATTGGATATCCATGTTTAGGTAATGGAGTCATTCCACCCTTATTTCTCTTATGCTTACCTCCCAATGGATGGTCTGCAACATTTCTTGCAGTTGGTTTACTAATTGGCCATTTTCTATGATGGGCTTTTTTAAAGTAATATTTATTTCCAGCTTTAACAAATGGTTTATCTGTTCTTCCACCTCCGGCAACTGTTCCCAATATTGCTCTAGAATATAAATTGACCATCTTTGTTTTTCCAGATGGTAATTTTAATATTGCATATTTGTCTGTTTTTTGAACTAATATACATGATGTACCAGATGTTCTTGCAATCTTTCCACCATCACCAGGAGAAATTTCTACCATACAAACACTTGATCCATCCGGAATAACCTTTAATGGTAAAATATTTCCATTTTCTACTGGAGCATTTACACCTGCATAAATTTCTTTTCCAACATATAAACCTTCAACAGCAGGAACTAAAATTTCTTCCCCAGTTTCAAATTTTATCTTAGCAATTGGAGCATAATGAACCTTATCCTTTATTATATCTACAACAACACCTTTTACCTTATCTTTCATTTCTTTTTCATCTAAAGGTCTAAAGGAAAATTTTCCTATTGAATAAAAATCTGGGACCTTATATATATTCTTTCCTTTACCTAACCTCTGCTGTAATATTGTATTTCCACCCATTTTATATTAATCCTAATTTAGATAATATATCTTGGGCCTTATATTCCTTTTCTAATATAACATATGCCTTTTTTCTTCCTTTATAATCTATCAATGTATTTACTTTTTTTACTTTAACATTAAATAGTTTTTCAACAGCCTCTTTTATATCTTTCTTCGTAGATAATCTATTTACAATAAAAATAACCTTATTATATTTATCAAGTAAATACATATCTTTTTCTGTTAATTCAGCATAAAGTATAACATCTTTTATATCCATCTTATAATTTCATATGTATAAATTTCTTAAATCTTCTATTGCCTTTTCACTCCATATAATGAATCTACCTAATTTACCACCAGGAGCCAATTTTTCTATATTTAATTGATCTACTTTTGAAAACTCCACACCATCAATAGAAACCTTTGGTAATTGAGAATCAGAGGATAATACAAATAAAATTCCTCTATATTTTTTTATTCTTCTATTTCTCATTTTTCCTTTTCCAGCTCTTTGTTTTTTATTTTCTTTTACATATTCAATAAAGTTTATTATCTTTAATTTATTAAATAAATTCCTATATTCTTTTGCTTTCTTTAATTCTTCTAGATTGGATATAACAATTGGTAGACCAAAAGTATTAATTGCTTCATTTAAATAAATAAAAGATTTTGTATATCTATTTTTTATATAATCTAAATTTGAAGATGCAGAAATTGCAGATAATATTGCTAATCTTTTTTCTTTTTTATTTATTTTTCTATGCCAATCTTTTTCTGGTTTTGGTGGATGTGCTCTTCTTCCCTTTACAGAACCTGGTATTACTCTAGCTATCCATATAAAATTACCAGCAATTTTTGCAAATATTGATCTAGGAACCCTCGATATACCCCTTTTATATGAAGATCTATATGTATATCTCCTCTTTGATGTCCATGCGGAAGCTTCCATACCTGCATATTTATATGAACCATATGGTACTCTATGGCTTAACATATATGCTCTAAATACTTTATATACTATATCCTCTCTTATTTCATATTTAAAGTGTTCAGGTAACTCTATTTCTTTTATTTTATTACCTTCCTTATCATAAACAGGTATCATATTTTCCATGGCTATATTTTATATATAAAACATATTTAAATCTTTATAATAACTCACATTAACTATTAAGATATGTATGAACTTATTAATGATATTATAAAAAAGAGCCTTAGAAAGATTACCATAATATTTAGTATAATAATTGCATTAATAATTATAATAGGAAAATATTTACCAGTATTAAAAATATATTATCCAATTTTATATTTGTCTGCTGTTGTTTTTTCATTAGAAGTTATATTTCTAGAATATTATAAAACAAAAAAATCATTGGATAAATCTTTACTATATTATATAGCATATTTGTATTCTCTTTCATTTTCTACAAGCAATATTAAAAGATTATTAGAAATTGCAATTGAAGAAAAAGCAGAATTTAAAGATATAAATTATTATATGTCAAAGATACTTTTTTTAACAAAAAAATATAATTATACAATCCCAGAAGCTATAAGATATGTATTACCATATATTCCAAATAGTAATTTCAAAAGTTTTTTAGAAAGATTTGCAACTTCAATTGATATAGGTGAAGAAATATCAGAATTTTTATATAAAGAATATGAGACACAATTGGCAATATATGAAGCAAATTATGAAAAAGGTTTAGAAAATATAAGATTATTAGATGAATTTATAATATCTTTATTATCATCTTTAGGATTTGCATTTTCTATAATATTATTTATTCCATTCTTAATAGGTGCAAATATAATATTTTTACTGGCGGATTTCTTTATAATATTCATTGTAATTAATTTACTTATATATTATGTATCAAAATATTATATCCCAGATGATGGATTATGGTCTCATTCAAAAGAAAAACCAAAAGAATATATTACAATAAGATATTTATTTTACCTTCTATCTTTTTTATCCTATATATTATTTTTAGCATTATTTTTAGTATTAAAATTACAATTATTAGAGGCCTTTGCAATAGCAGTTACACCATTAGCATATGTAAGTTATAGGATGATATTATTAGAAAGAGCATTAAAAATAAAAGAAAATCATTTCCCAGCATTCTTTAGTAGTATAATAGAATATTCTGAAATATTTGGAAGTAATCAAACAAAAATATTGGATAATGTTATTATACATGATTTTGGTTTATTAAATGAAGATATTAATAGATTAAGGAAAAGGATAAATATAACAAAAAATTATTCCGAATCCTGGAGATATTTTATAGTTGAATTGGGTAGTTCTATCGCAGAAAAAATAATAAAGGTATTTGAAAAAGTTTTATCATATAATGGAGATACAAAGAAGGCAGGAGATATGTTATATAATATATTAATAAAGATAATTGAACTTAGGTCTAGAAAATCTCAATTTATATCAAATTTAAGGGGTATTATATATGGAACATATATAGCATTTATAGCAATTTTATTTATAATTGCTCAAATATTATATTTATTAAACCAGATGTTTCAGGGTATATCTACAGCACTCGGTACTGCAGTAGCTCAGATAGGTATAAATATATATACATTTTCAATACCTCTATATATATTGCAAGATTATATATTTGTAATATCTATTATTGAAGCTTTTATCTTAGCTGGAACATTAAAAAATATAGATGGGGGATCTAAACTTGGAATGTTCTTAGATGCGACAGTTATGATATGGTTAAGTGCACTATTAAATATTGGGGTATATTATTTATTTACATATGTATTCTCTGGTCTATCTTTAGTAAAAATATAATTTATTTTTCTTTCCTTTGGTATAAAATCTTTCAATATATTATTTTTAACATAAACACTACATAAAATATCATTATTATCTTTTGCTATATAAAAACCATTTTCATAATTTTTTTCCAATTTTATATTTTCATTATATTTATAAAAAAGATTTTCCTTTTTTATTTCAATATTTTTATTAGAATTTATTCCAAAAATTTGTGCACCTTCTATACTAAATCTGTATATATTATTTTTCTCTATTTTAATTACATATAAACCATATTTTTTTATATATTTTTCATCTAAAAAATCTGGAAAATTTTTATTAAACATATATATTTTATCTTTATTAATAAAAAATCTATATTTCTTTATTATTGATTTATCTATATTTGTATTATAATATTCTTCTATTTTCTTAAATATTTCTTCTATATTCTTTTTATTTAATTCTTTCATAATTTTTCTATAGCACTCTTTATATATGATATTTCATTTTCATTAAATCCTAATATTTTTGCATATTCTTTTCCTACTTTTTCATTTTCTTTCATTAAAACAATTAATGTATTTATATATACTTCTCTAATTCTCTTTTTTGATGTATGAACCTTCTTTTGTAAATTTTTTGATAATTCTTCAATTTTTTCTCTTATTTCTTTATTTTGTGATAATTTTTTTACATATTGTGGCATTCTATATTTTGTAAATTTATTATATCTTTTTTCTTTTGCCAATGCAACACCAGCATACATTAATGTTGTAAAATATTTTAATAGATCCCAATATTGTCTTCTATAAATTCTTCCATAAAATACAACTGCCAAAGATAACCAATTATAAGCTTCATATATTTCTTTTATATTTTCATATTCATTTGATATATTCTCTTCAACCCATGCTTTAATTTCTTCAGGGTCCATATCTACATCTGCAAATGGTAATGTAGCACCCATTATTGTATTTGCCTTAAACATCTGACCCAATGCTCTAAATATTGTAATTTCTCTTTCTCTATAACCTAAAACTTCTAAATCTTTCAATGTAATATGGTTAGTCATTGTTGCCAATGCTTGTAGATCATTTATTGCACTTCTTAAATCTCCAGAAGATCTTTCTACAAGTGCAGATAATGCATTTTCATCAATTGTTATCTTTTCATTTGCACAAATTCTCTTTAATTGTCTTATTATATCGGCATTTGATAATTTTTTGAATTCAACCATATCACATGAATCTCTTAATTTCTTAAATTTTGGATCCCATGGATCATTTGCAGTCAATATTATTGGCCACCTTGATTCTTCTATTATTTTTACCAATGCCCCAACTCCTCCTCTATCTTGAAATCCTGCTAATCCATCTACTTCATCAACCAAAATTATCCTTCCTTTTTTGAAAAATGGTTTTCCCTTTATTGCTTCTCCCAATTTCTCATGTATAACCCTTGCATTTCTATTATCTGAAGCATTTAATTCTACAACTTCATAATTTAAATCATTTGCAATTGCATATATTGATGATGTTTTTCCAACACCTGGAGGTCCATATATTAATAATGCCTTTTTACTTACATTTGGATATTTTTCAATAAAGGATTTTATTTTTCCAATAGCCTCTGATTGATTAATTATTTCATTAATATGTTTTGGTGCATATTTTTTTATCCATGGCTCAACCATTATTTATATTTTTATATCAAAATATATAGATTAATATTAGGTTATCTAATAGTTACTATTTGATGATAGATAGTAACGATAGATTTAAAAATTTTTTCCAACAATAATTATAGTATGGTAGATGAAGATCTATCAGAATTAGAAAAAATGTTAAAAAGAGCCCAAATAGATAAAGAATATAGAAGGGATAATAAAGATTATTTAGAAGAAACAAAAAAGTTATATGATGAAATATTAAAAAGAGCTCCACAAGCAGAAACAACATTAGAACTACTATTAAAAAGAATAAATAGCTGTGACCTATGCGATAAAGGAGAAGAATCTGGTGTATTTAAAGCTAGTATAATGAGTGCTTTTAGAGAATATGTTGAAGAAATAGATCCTACAAAACCGGATTATAAACAGAAAGTAAATAATTTAGAGTATAGTATGTTACATTTATCAACTAAATTGGTATTTACTGCAACATATATAACCTTCTTAGAAGAATTGCAAAATAATCTACGTAAATATGATTCATTAGAAGAAGCATATAGGTGGACATCTGAATACATTAAATCAGCTATAGGATATCTACTTGAAGATCCTATAGGACACAGAAAAAGATTTGAAGAGTATATGCAAGTTGACAAATTATTAAGGTAGATTATTATATAAAAAATAGAGAGTTCTTACATAAAAATATAAAATCTTTTTTATTTAATTTTTATTTAATGACTAAATAAAGATAAAAGTCTACTTAATATAACACTCTTTTTGTTGTATATTTTTATCCAGCTTAATCATTATTTAATATTTCTAATTAGAATATTAAAATATGTAGGATATATCTGCATAACTTCTATCTAGTGATAGATAGTAACGATAGATTTAAAAATTTTTCTAACAATATTTTTAGTATGGTAGATACCTCCTCATATCAAAAACAATCTAAAACATCGGAAGAATTAGTAACGAAAAAACTCAATAAAGCTATAGCAGCATATACTTCTTATCTATTTACAAAGAGTAACGTACTGGAGAGAGTATCAGAAAAAGAAATACGCGCATTAAGACCATTAGAAAGAATAATAAAAAAGTTAGATGAATTTGGTGAATGTAAAAGTTTTTTAACCAATGATCCAGAAACTCTCCAAAAGTGTATAGATGAATATGAATTTAAGGATGGCTTACTTAGAGGTATTTCTGCATATCACATATGGGAACGTACACCAGAACAAATTGAAGAATTTACAAAAGGTTTAGAAGCATTGTCAAGAGGAGGAAAACGAGCAATAAAAGATTTATATCAACGATTCCAGCAATATAAAATTACTTCAGTACCTCAGGAAGATTTAGATCCCAGATTATTTGCAATAATACCCGAAATTAGTGCTATTGAATCTCTTATACTTCGATATTTAGAGAATCCCAGAGATTATAGAGAACGAGTTAGTAAATATTTAGGAAAAAAACCATTAGAAGCAAGAATAGAAAAAGGAAAAGAAGTAGAATCATATGATGAATTAAGGAGGGCCATAAAGGGATACACCCTTTACTTATCTTACAAAGAATTTGCACTTAAGGTAGTATCAGAACATATACCAGAAGCTTTACCATCGTTAGTAAAATTAATAGAAAACTTAGAAGAATGGAGAAAGTACAGAATTTTTTCATATATCGATAAAAAATATCTCAAAGAGTATGCAGATAAATATTACGTTATGGCTCACATCCTTTCAATTATTCCAGAATGGTGGTTATCAAAGCATGAGCATACACTAGAGGAAATTAAAAGATTTACAGAAGGTTTGGAATTTTTAGCAAGAAAAGGCAAAGAAATAGCAAATGGTCTATATAAACTTTATAAAGAAGCATATAGATTGGCATTAGAAGATATATCAAAAGGTAAGCAAACTATATATCCATATGAGCTAGAAAATGTACGCTCAATTGCGGCTGGAAGGATAAGATATCTTCTAGAAAAGTATTTTAGGAATCCTGAAGAGTATGAAGATCAACTTATGAAATATGCAGGATTGAAGCCATTAGACTGGTTTGAT
Source organism: Candidatus Nanobsidianus stetteri (assembly GCF_003086415.1). Lineage (GTDB taxonomy): Archaea > Nanobdellota > Nanobdellia > Nanobdellales > Nanobdellaceae > Nanobdella > Nanobdella stetteri_A. Next base: position 53,989 of record NZ_QEFP02000004.1, read on the forward strand.
AGAGCAATATGTAACTTATATGGCGGCTGTAAAACAGAAAATCAAAGTACATAAGACTTTTTGATAAGATCATTTTTTATTTAATCTTTTATTTAATGACTAAATAAGAAGAAAAATTTTCTTGATATACTAAACTTTTGCTATATATTTTTATCCATAATTCAACTCTAGATATTAAAATTATGGGATATATTGTATAACTTCTATCTGGTAATAGATAAAAACAATAAGTTTAAAATTCTTCCAATATAATATATATTATGGTTAAAACACTAGATGAAAAAATAGAAGAAGCTAAACGAAAAATAATAACAACAGAATCCAAATATGAGGATTATGCAACAGCAATAAGACATGCATATGAACAGATAAGAGAAGTAGATCAAGAAAGTATTCCATTATTGTGGAATTTAATAAAAACTATGGAAAAATTTTCAACCTTTGACATAGAACTTAAAGAGTTCATATTATCCAATATACGTAAAGTGGCATCTTATGTTGAATTATATCCATATTTCAAAGAAAGAATTATTCAAAACTTAAGAAGAGGTATAGAAATCTTAACAAATGAGGAAGGACTTCTTAAGATGAATGAATTATATTCCCTTATATTAGATGGAAAAATACCTTTACAAAATTTTGACAAATATTTAAAAGAAGTACATGATTGGGCCTATAGAAATAACCTAAAATGGGATCAAGAAACTAAAATAAAGTATGCACGGCAAAAAGGAGCATATGAGTACATTGGAGTTATTATAAAAGGTTTATTAATGGATCCAACTAAGTATGAACCATTATATAAACAACTTATAGAAACATATGATTTAGAAAAATTTGTTGAACATTTACAAAAAGAATATGAAAAGTTAATCCCAAAAAAAGATGTAACTTTTTAAGATATAATCATAGCATATTTTTAATAAAACTTTTCTAATTTTTTAGTGATTAAATAAAGAGAAAAATTTCCTTAATATACTAAACTTTTTGTTATATCTTTTATCCATGGCTCAACCATTATTTAATATTTCTAATTAGAATATTAAAGTATGTATAATGAATTTAATATAATTATTGCCTAATAGTAGATAATAACGATAAACTTAAAAAATTTTTAATAATTAATTAGTTATGGCGGACAGACCCTCTGATAAGAAACTTCTCGCCGAACTGTTTGCTAATGTATATCATAACATAGTCTCTGCCGAACGACATCAATGTAAATCATCTTTAGAGGATACACTAGCCGAATTAAATCGACAAATAGTATATATCGAAGTTGAAGTATTTGAAAATATGGGTGCTGAAATGTTCTATAAAGTGAATAAAAAACTTCGACCATCATTAGATAAATTAATGCGAACTATAAGAGAATGGATAAAATACGGAAAATCTTTAGAACCATCAATACCGATTATTAATAGATTATATTATACAAATATATGGAATATTATAGATAAATGCTATTTTGCAACCAGTATATTAAGACCTATTAATCAATACTTAGAAGCGGTAAGTTTCGAATCTAACAAATCGAATTTTGAAAAGAAATTTGATAATTTAAATAAAGTTATAGGTTATTTATTATCTCTAGAGATACTTAATGCTTTGTATGCAAGATTTTATAATAACGCTAAAGAAGTACTTGATAAATTAGATGAACCAATTGGAAATGATAAATTTGAAGATAGACCAATTAGCTATTCAGCAGGACTTAAGGATGTTATTGATGAAATTAGGCTTAGTTTTCAGGAAGCATCTAATGATATTGAAGGTATCATAAAGTATCTATTAAAAAATCCTGAAGAAAATATAAAACAAGTTAACAAAATTATAGGAATTAGTGAAGATTATAGAAATAATAAAAAATAGTTTGATATGTATAAAACTGAAAGAATTCTAGCATCTTTAGAGGCTTACCATTACTAAAAGATATGCGTATTTTTTATCCTTAGTTTAGTCATTATTTTTATTTTAGAATATTAAAGTTACATTGAATATATTAAAATAGTTACTATTTGATGCTAAATAAAAACAATAAATTTAAAAATTTTTCTAACAATATTCTTTAGTATGTCAAAGACCTCCAACAATTTAAATCCAGAAGCCTATTTTCAGATATTTAAATTATTAAGTACATTTAGTACAAGGATGTATGAGGAAGAGTTAGGAAAAGAGTTTGTAAAAGAATTTGGAGAAAAATTAATAGAATATGCAAAAAATTCATATGAAGAGTATCAAAAAGAGTTACAACAAGCTCATAACAAACTACCTCAAACATATAGAGAGATGCTAGATGTATTACTAAAAAAGATAGATGACTCAGTTCCATGTAAAGAAGAAAATTGTCTAAATTCATATGAATGGTCGGATATTTATCAATATATATATAAAAATCACTTTAAGGCCAATGTAATAAGAATTATTAACAAACATCTCGAAGGATTGGATTCTGCACTACCAAATTATAATAAAGAAATTAAAAATATAAGAGATGTTTTAATAACCCTCTCAGAGACGGAGGTAAATAAAACATTGTTTGCAGCTTATATGTTAACAGAATACAATGCCTTAATCGATATCCTAAGCAATCCAGCAAACTCATCAATTAATGATAAAATATTTAAACAGATAAAAAATTTAAAGGCATCTAATGATGTTCAAAACTATATTAATGCTATCCAAAACTATATTGAGAAACAAATGGAATGGATTGACTTATCATATAAAAAGGCATCTGAATATATTGAAGATACTATAGAAGAGCTTTTCCACAATAATGCAGAAGGATTTGTCGTAAAAATGTTAAGTGCATTATTTAAATATATTGCTTAAATATAATAGAAATAGTTTATAAGATAAATTGGTATAAATCTTTTTTATTTAATGACTAAATAAAGAGAAAAGTCCACTTAATATACCACCTTTACTTTCAACTATTTGGCATGGTAAAATTGCCTCATATTGATTACCATTCACAGTATAATATACTCTTACATATGCATTTAATATAATAATATTATTATTTACACTGCATGCATTCATAGATCCATAATTTATATTTCCTAAATTGCATGTTGAATTTTCATAGAAATTATATACTGTTACATTTTCCAAATTTTGTTTTGCAGTAATTATAACAAGGGATGTTCCATTTGCGTATTGACAACTATATGTAAAATATTCCAAATATGGAGGTAAATAAGATGTTACATAATAAATATATATTGCATATAGAACAACCAATATAAAAGCTGCTACACCAACCCAGATTACAAATTTTGGTATCTTTGATATATCCATAAAATTAATTTTGATCTACATATATATAAACATAGATATATTTGTTCCCCCTGTCTTCGATCTTCATATTTTTTATAATCTCTTCATATTTTTTACTATCTATATCAAATAGATCTGGATATTTATTTAATATATAATCCATTATCAATCTTTTTATCATAATATCCTCATTCTTATGCACATTTTCAGAATTATACTCATCTAAAATCCCTTCTATTATATATTTTGGAATCTTAAATTCATATTCAATATTATACGGCATGTAAGATTTTACTATTTTCCAAAATATAAATGATTGCTTTATATTCTTGAATTTCAAAAATGATTATCAAAAATTATTTTCTACTTTGTAAACCTCTAAGTCCTATATATGCTAGCAAAGCACCTAATTGTATTATTGGATCTGAACCCTCTAATAATCTATATTCTATCTCTCCAGCATAATATATTATATCTAATTTTTCTTTTTCTGGTATATTCATTGAATAAACTTCCTTAGATAAATATTTAATTATATCTTCTCCAGCAAGACCATATTTTATCATTAAATCAATTAATTTTTCTCTAGCCTCAACAAATTTTCCTTCATATGCCAATTTTAATACTTCTTGTAATTCCTGTGGTTTTGCTACAGAGGCAACTTCATATATTAATTCTGGAGTTATATCTTTAGAATATAAAGCCGCAGCTTGTAACATATTTATTGATTTTCTCATATCACCTTCTGAAATATAATATATTGCTTCTAATGCATCATCGGTTATATTTAAATTTTCTTTTTCAGCTATTGACCTTAATAAATCGAATACATCCTTTTTATCTAATTGTTTAAATCTAAATATAACAGTTCTAGATTGAATTGGTTCTATAATCTTTGATGAATAATTACATGCCAATATAAATCTTGTTATTGAAGAATATTCTTCCATTATTCTTCTCAAAGCTTGTTGTGCGTCTCTTGTCATTGCATCTGCTTCATCCAAAAATACAATTTTAAATGGAAAATCTCCAATTGGTTTTGTTCTTGCAAATTCCTTTACCTTTTCTCTTATTACATCAATCCCTCTATCATCTGAAGCATTTAATTGTAATACATTTTGTTCCCATTTATCCCCATACAATTCTCTTGCTAATGCTAATGCAGCAGTTGTTTTTCCAACACCCGCAGGTCCTGCAAATAATAAATGAGGCATATTTTTATTTTCTACAAATGCCTTCAATCTTTTTACTATTTCATCTTGTCCTTTTATATCATCCAATCTTTTTGGTCTATATTTTTCAGTCCATATTTCATTCTCTGGCATAAATTAATAATTTAAATTAAAACTTAAATATAATGTTATTATGGACTTCGAATATGTAAAACATAATGATCTAATAATATATTATAAGATTTATGATCTTGAATGTTATCCTCCAAAAGAAGATTCCTTTTTATTAAATGATCATATAAAAGAATTTGCTAGAGGTAAAAAAGTATTAGATATTGGATGTGGTTCTGGAATCCAAGGTTTAGAAGCATATAAATATACAAAAGATGTATCTTTTTCAGATATATCTGAAGAATGTTTAAAATTATCTAAAATAAACTTTTATATAAATTATATAGATAAAAATTCTGATCTAGATTATCTATATAAAAATATAGATAAAATAAATTTACCAGTAAAATTTTATCTATCCGATTTATTTAATAATATAAATGAAAAATTCGATCTAATATTATTTAATCCCCCATATTTACCAGAAGTAAGTTATGAAGGAATAAAGGTCAAAAGATGGGTTTCTGGAGGAAAATTTGGATATGAAACAATAGATAGATTTTTATATCAAAGCATAACTAAATTAAATAATTTTGGAGAAATATTAATAATAATGTCTTCAATAACAAATCCCCAATATATATTAAATAAATATTCAAAATTTTATAATTATAGAATAATAGATAACATACATTTTTTCTTTGAAGATATATATTTAATATATTTAAAGAAAAAGTTTTAATTATGATAGTTGATGACCATGCCCATTTATTTTTATATAATAATGTAGATGAAAAAATAAGGGAAAATATTGAAAGAAATGTAAAATATATAATTGAAAATTCTATAGATATTGAAAGTATAAATAAAGTAATTGAAGAATCTAAAAAGTATGATATAATATATTATGCTTTGGGATTATATCCTGAGGAAATTGAAAAAATGAATGATAATGATATAGAAAAAATATTTGAATTTATTGAAGAAAATAAGGATAGAAAATTTTTAGCAATTGGAGAAGTTGGATTGGATTTTTCTAATATAAATGAAGATAAAATTAGAAAACAAAAAATATATTTTGAAAAATTTTTAGAATTGGCTGATAGATTAAAAAAACCAGTAATAATTCATGCTAGAAAAGCTGAAAAGGAAGTATTAGATATATTAACAAGTTATAATAATAAAAAAGTATTACATACATTTTGGAAACCTTCTTTAGTAGATAAAGCAATTGAAATAAATTGTTATTTATCAATACCGGCAATTGTTTATAGAGATCCTGGATTTCAAAAAATTGTAAAAGATGTACCATTAGAATTTATTTTAACCGAAACAGATTCCCCATATTTGGATCCGATAGAAAAAGGTAAAGCAGTAAATAATTCATGGAAAATAATGTATTCCTTAGAAAAGATATCTGAAATAAAAGATATAGATAAGAAAGAGTTAGAAGAAATAATATTTAATAACTTTGTTAAAGTATATAATATAAATAATGATGAATAAATATAGGCTGAAAAATGATGTAGAACCCGGAAACTGATAAAATGAAGATTATATCATGGAATGTTAATGGATTAAAATCAATAATTCAAAAAGGTTTAATTGATTTTATTAAAAAATATAATGCAGATTTTTATCTATTTCAAGAAATAAAAACAAAAGAAATACCATTAACTTTCCAATTTCTTGGATATAATGTATATTCATTTCCTGCAGAGAAAAAGGGATATAGTGGGGTACTAACATTATCAAAAATAAAACCAAATAATATAAAATATGGAATTGGAATTGAGAAATTTGATATTGAAGGGAGGGTTATAACAATGGAATATGATAAATTTTATTTAATAAATGTATATTTTCCAAATGCTGGAGTTGGAACACTAAAAAGATTGGATTTTAAATTGGAATTTGATAAAGAATTTGAAAAATATGTATTATCTTTAAATAAACCATGTATAATTTGTGGGGATTTTAATGTAGCACATAAAGATATTGATATATATGATCCAATAAATTTGAAGGGCTATGCAGGATTTACAGATGACGAAAGACGATGGTTTGATCATTTTTTATCTTTAGGATTTATTGATACATTTAGATATATAAAAGGAAATATAATAAAATATAGCTGGTTTTCATATTCAATTATTGCAAGAAAGAAAAATGAAGGATGGAGACTTGATTATTGTGTAGTAAGTAAAGAATTAAAAGATAAAATAGTTAATGCAGATATTTTAGATAATATATATGGATCAGATCACGTTCCAGTATTATTAGAAATAAATATATAAAAAATAAAAAACATTTTTTATTTATGGGTATAACTTTGTTACCTGAAAAACCAAAAATTGAGATAAAGAGTGAAGAATTAAGAAAAATAATAAAATACGATAACGATGGTCTACCAATATTTCCATCATTTATTAATGGAGAATGGTATTATGGAAATGGAGAATATATAACTATTAATACACCAATAGATTTATCACCTGTTGCAAAAGTTCCAAAAGTTCAATATGAAATTGTAGAGAGAGAAATTGATAGATTATATAATGAAAGATTTAATGCGAGAAATTATTCAGGATATTTAAGGGTTGAAAAATTATTAAAAACTGCAGAATTATTAGAAAAATATTCGGAAGACTTTGCAAATTTATTAATTATAAATGCCGGAAAAACAAGAAAACAAGCTTTGGGAGAAATAGAATCTACAATTAATAGAATAAGAAATATTGAAATTGATTATAGAAAAATTGCTGGAGAGTATTTACCAGGTGAATTTGGTAAAGATTATTTAGAATCCGAAGGAATTATAAAAAGAGAACCTTTAGGATTAGTTTTAGCAATAGCTCCATTTAACTATCCATTATTTGACTCTGTAAATAAAATAATATTTTCACTATTACCTGGAAATGTATTAATTATTAAACCTCCATCTTTAGATCCATTACCAGTAATATTATATATTAGGTTATTAGAATTGTCAGGTTTTCCAATGAAATATATATCATTAATAACAGTACCTGGAAAAGATATGAATAAAATAACACCAAATAAAAAGATATCTTCAATAATATTTACTGGATCCACAGAAACTGGAGAAGAAATAATAAAGAATTCTGGAATTAAACAATATTTAATGGAATTGGGTGGAGGAGCTCCTGCATTTGTATTAAATGATGTTGATATAAATGATACAGCAAAAAGGGTTGCATCTGGTATTACATCATATTCTGGACAAAGATGTGATTCTATAAAAATAATATTTGTAGAAAAAGAAATATATGATAAATTTAAAGAAAAATTAATAGAAGAAATTTCAAAGGTAAAAATAGGAGATCCTAGAGATGATAATACAACATTTGGACCGATTGCAGATCCTAAGACTGTAGATGAATTTGTATATTCTATAGAAGATGCAAAACAAAAGGGAGGAAGAATATTATATGGAGGAAATAGATTAGATAAAACATATATTGAACCTACTTTAATAGAAGTTGATAAAGAAAATGTAGATAAATTATATTTATTTAATAAGGAAGTATTCTTATCTGTAGCATTATTAGTAAAAATAGATAATATAGATGAAGGATTAAAAATTATAGAAAAGAGAAGATATGGATTAGATGCCGCAATATTTGGAAATGACATAAATAAAATTAGAAAAATAGCGGAATATTTAGAAGTTGGGGCTGTATATATTAATGATATGCCAAGGCATGGAATTGGATATTATCCTTATGGAGGTAGAAAAGATTCTGGAATTGGTAAAGAAGGATTAGGATATGGAATTGAATTTACTACAACATATAAATCAATAGTATACAATTATAAGGATAAAGGCATTTGGAATTATAAGATATAATTTTTGTAATTAATTTTAGATCATTTGCAACGAAATTATTTTTATAAATACTAAAATTTATTATAGAAAATTAGTAACGATTATTTATATGTAAATTTGAGCAATTTGCATATATCAAAAGGTTTATATTCTTGATATTGAATATGCTACAATGATTGGTTTTCATCATTACATATATAATATGGACGTACGTAGTGATATGGCTGAACTAGTACTAAATTATTTACCACAAGGTGGAGTAGCTGCTGATCTTGGTTGTGGAGCAGGTAGGTTTTGTAAGGTGTTATTAAATAAAGCTAGCAAAGTTTACTGCGTAGATATAAATGACTATGCAATTAATATGGCAAAAGAAAATATTAAGGATGAAAGGGCTATATTTTTAAATGAAGATGCTTCATCAACATCAATACCTAATAGCTCTGTAGATCTAGTAATAATGGTTAATGCATTCCATGATATGGAGAATAAAAATAAGGTAGCTTTAGAAGTAAGTAGAATTCTTAAACCAGGTGGTTTAGTTTTAATTATAGAATCTAAACCAGGTTTAGCATCGTATGGACCACCTCCATGGTTAAGAATGAGTCCAGATGACGTAATTAAATACTTCAATAATCCTCAATTTAAAGTAGAAGGTATAAAGGACTTGGGTGATTTTAACGCTATATTAATTAAAAAGATTTGATCTTTTTAGCTATAAAAATTTTGATCAATATAAAAGAATGAAAAATAATTTTTAAGTACAATTTAGATAAATAATTTATAATGAAAAAAGTAGGTGATGTAGAATTAAGATTGGCAAAAGGACCTGTTCCACATTATAAAGAATTAAAAGAATTAGAAAGAAGTATAGTAAAAGTAATTATTGAAGAATTTGGGACAGAGGAATTAATAAAAAGATATTCAAACCCATTATGGTTCAATTCTTTAGCATGTTTACTCGGATTTGAATGGAATTATTCTGGAATGACTACTGTAACACTAAAAGCATTAAAAGAAATATCTATAGAAGATAATTTACCAATAATTGTTTTGGGAGGAAAGGGAAAAGATTCAAAAATAACTGAAGAAGTAGAAACTAAAGATATAAAAGATAAATTAAAAGACAAAATAAAGGATGTATCAATAACTTCTGCAAAGGTTGATAATTATTTAATTCAAGATGGATATAATTTATATTTTCATTTTTTAATTTCTGATGATAGAGGTAATATGACCATTATAAATCAAAAGATGTCAATAAAAGAACAAAAAGTTAGAAGATTTCACTGGATAAATATAAATTATTTTGATGATTCCCAAATTGGTTTTGGATCAAATACAAAAACATTAAATTTATCATCAAAAGAATCTGAAGAATTAAGAAAGAATATTTTAGAAATAATTAATAATGAAAGAACAGAAAAAATAAAAGAATATATAATAAGATTAAAATCATATCAAAATAAAAATAATACTATATTAAAATATATTAGTAAAGAAAATAATGATTATATATTTTATCAAGAATTGCCTTACTATTTAAAGATACCCGATAAAATATATTGGAAAGCATTGGAAATTAATAGAACTGTAGAAAATTTCAAAGATTTATTATTTATAAAAGGTCTTGGACCTGGATTATTAAGAGCACTAGCATATACTGCAAAAATAATATATGGAAGTGAATTATCATGGAGGGATCCTATAATATATACATTCGCACATGGGACAAAGGTCGGAAAACCATATTATGTTAAAAGAGCATTAATGTTAGAAGAAGCAGAATTATTAAGAAATGCAATTGAAGAAGCAAAAGTTAATAATAATTTTAAGTTAAGATCTTTGAGAAAATTAAATGAATTAATAGATATATGATAAATTTATAAAATAAAGATGTTATATATTATTAAATGGCTGAGGAAATTTTAAGTGAAGAAGACAAAAAAGCATTAAAAGAAATGTTTGATAAAAGTTTAAAAAATCCGGTAGAAATAACTGTATACTTAGATGAAAAAAATAATAAGGAAACAAGTGATTTTGCAAAGAAAATTGGAGAAGTATTAATGCAAATAAATGATAAGATAAAGTTTGAATTCTTAGATGCATATGATCCAAAGGTAGAAGAAGAAATGAAAAGTAAAAATTTATTAATAGATAAGTATGGAAATAGGAGAGGTCCAATATTTGTATTCAAAAAATATCCTGGGATTATATATTATGGATTGCCATCTGGAGAAGAATTTCCAATATTTTTAGAAGATATAATACATGTATCAAATGACCATTTTGACATAGATGGAGCTACAGCAAAGAAATTAGCATCAATAAATGAACCAATAGATATATACGTATTTGTAACCCCAACATGTCCATATTGTCCATATATGACACATCATTCCCATCAATTTGCAATGGTAAAAAATAATATTAGAGGTATAATGATAGAATCATATGAATTTCCAGAATTTGCTGAAAAATTCAAAGTATATGGTGTACCACATATTGCAATAATAAATAAAGATGGAAATGTTTTAACAGAATGGGAGGGGGCTATTGGAGAAATGGAAATATTTGCTAATAAAATAAAAGAAAGTTTAGAAAAAGCTTCTAAATAATTATATTTTTATAAATTTTAACATACATATTGGATTTTGATGTTGTATAGATATAAATTATCTACTATAGAAAATGGGCCAATAACTGCAATAAGTTCTGACCTATATATTGTTAACATACCCAGAGCTTCATATCTAAATATTGAAAATTTAGAAAACTCAGTTGAAGTAATTGGTAGCATTTATGTTCCTGAGAAGTCTTACAAAGAAATTATAGATAATTTATCTAAATATAATAAAAGATTATCTTATTCATATGGAGTAAAGGGATCTATTGTTGACATCTATTATGGAAGATATCAAGATAATAAATTAGAAGAAAATATAAAAGGAAAACCAGTAGAAATATTACCAGATCGTGACTTAGACTTAGATAATAAAATAGAGATGATAACAAATGATTGGAATTTATATCAATTAGCAAATAACGGAAAAGGTCTTGATATGATAGTTAAAATACCTATTTTCCAAGATTATCAAAGATTACATTTATAAAAATTTTTGAATAAATTTTTTTATGCCAATAAGTTTATCACTGGGTAATATATCAAATGTAGAGAATTTAGATAAAGAATGGGATGTAATTATTGTTGGAGGAGGTCCCGCGGGTTATACTGCTGCATTATACTCTGGAAGATATAGATTGAAAACATTGGTAATAACAAAAGATGTTGGAGGAACATTAAATGAGGCAAACGTTATTGATGATTATCCTGGATTGGAAAACTTTAAAGGACCCGAAATGGGAAAATTATTTAAAAAACATGCAGAAAAATATGGGGCAAAAACATTGATAGAAAGTGTTGTTAGAATTGAAAAATTACCTGATGGAAACTTTAAAGTTCTTACAAATTTAGGTAAAGAATTTATTGCAAAAGCAGTTATAATTGCAACAGGTTCTCAAAGAAGAAAACTAGGTGTTCCTGGAGAGAATTTGAAAGGTGTATCATATTGTGCAGAATGTGATGCTCCACTTTTTAAGGATAAAATTGTTGGAGTAGTTGGAGGAGGAAATAGTGCGTTCCATGATGCTCAAGTACTTGCTCAACATGCAAAGGAAGTATATATAATTCATAGAAGAGATGAATTTAGAGCAGATCCTGTAGAAGTTGAAGAAGCAAAAAAGAATCCAAAAATTAAATTTATACTAAATAAAGTTGTAAAAGAAATAAAAGGAACAGAAAAAGTTGAAGAAGTAGTTTTACAAGATACAAAGACTGGAGAAATAAGTTCAATGAAATTGGATGGTTTATTTGTAGCAATAGGATTAGTTCCATTATCTGAAATAGTTAAAGGTTTAAATGTAAATATGGATGAAAGCGGGCATATAGTTGTAGATCAATGTGGAAAAACAAACGTAGTAGGATTACTTGCTGCAGGGGACGTAACAACACAAATATGTAATTTAAGACAGGTTGTTACTTCAGCAGCACAAGGTGCTGTAGCTGCATATAGTGCTTTCCTATATATTAAAACAAAAAAGTGGTAAAAATTGAAGATATATTAAACAAATTAAGAGAAGTAACAGATCCAGAACTTGGATATGATATTGTATCTTTAGGAGAAATAGAAGATGTTAAAGTAGAAAATGGGTTGTATATTATAAAATTTTTGCCTACTTCTCCTCTTTGCCCATTTATATCTGCAATTTTAGAACAAATAGATGAAAAATTGAAAGAATTAAATATATATGAAAATTCAAAGATAGAGATAGATTTTGAAAATAAATGGAGTTTAGATAGAATAAGCCCAGAAGTAAGAAAACAATTGGGAATATAATGGAAAATAAGATTAAAAAAGAATTTGAAATGTTTTGTAAAATAAGTGGGGGAGAATATAGAGAAGGAACATATATAGAATGTGTAAGAGATAAATATTATATTAGATTATCTGAAGAAAATGGATTAACATTTATGGCGGGTTCAAATATAACTTCCGATTTCGAAATATTAAACATAAAAGATTGTAAAATAATTGATTGCGAAAGGCTAACAAAAAATAATGAAATGAATGAATTGGAATATTATATATTTAATATTTATTTAGATAAGGGTTTATTATCAATAAGAAGAAAAATAAAAGAAGATAAAATTATTGTATATTTAAAGACTTCAGATATTGAATATGAATCTTCAATAGTATTTTAAAATTTTTACAAAAATATTAAATGAAAGGGACCGTGGTCTAGTGGCTATGACGCCACCCTTACAAGGTGGAGGTCCGGGGTTCAAATCCCCGCGGTCCCAAAATTTATAAATAATTTTTATAAAAATCTTACATGCTAGAAATATCATTATTAGAAAAATCTACTGATAAATATGCAGTCGATAAAGATAAGAAAATATATAAGTTAAAATTATTGATAAGGGATGTAACCCCGAATTTCCTAAATGTTTTAAGAAGAGCAATCTTAGAAGAAGTAAAAACATTGGCAATTGAGGATGTTTATATTATAGAAAACAATTCTGCAATGTGGGATGAAATGATAGCACATAGATTGGGTTTAGTTGTATTAAATACCCCTGAAAATATTAAAGAAAATGAAGAAATAAAACTTTATTTGGAAAAAAATGAAAAAGGATATATATATGGTTCTGATTTAAAGACAGATAGAAAAGATGTATATGTAGTTTATCCGGAAACAATGATCGCATATATTGATGAAAATCAAAAAGTAAAATTAGAAGCTGTTGCAATACTTGGTAATGGAAAACAGCATGCAAAATTCATACCTGGACATGTTTATTATTATAGAACTGGAGAATTGAAATTGGAAGGAAAACTAGATGAAAAGGAATTAGAGAATTTAAAATTATTAGGAGTAGAGATAAAGAAAAATAAAGTACAGATACCAAAAGAAAAAGAATATGATAGAACCTTTTTGGATGCAATAGAAAGAGCATCAAATGAAAAAATAAAGGTTATACCGAAGGATGAATTTGTCTTTGTTATAGAATCCTTTGGTCAATATTCAGCAGAAAAATTAATACCATTGGCTATTAAAGAATTGCAAAATAAATTAAATAATTTGTTAGAATTTTTATCTAAATAAACTTATAAATAAATATTATATAATTTATTAATGGATTGGAGAAAGGTTGTTTTAGTTTCTGTATTTTCTGTATTAGTATCTTTTTTATCGGGAATAGGAATGGCAATAGCACTATCATTACTAATATATATGTTAGTAAAAGGTATGGATAAATGCATTTTATCAAATCTAGGATTAGTATTAGAATTTGCAGGACTTCTAATATATATAATGGGAACTCTATTACAACCAGTATATTCAAATACACAATCAATAATGCAAACTGGAGTTTATCTATTAATAGGAGGTCTTGTATTATTATTAATAGGAATGCTAGTAGTTATGTTGGTTAAAAACAAGGTAAAGGAAAATATATACGAAGTATAGTCTTTTATATATTTTTTATATATATATTTTTGAATGGATAAAAGACCTGATTATAAAATAATTGAAAAAGAAATATTAAACTTATGGAATAAAAATAAGGAAATTTTTAAATTTGATATTAATAAAGATCAAAGATATATAATAGATACTCCGCCACCATTTACTTCTGGAGAGGCACATATGGGTCATGCTCTAGAATTTATATGGATAGATTTTTTGGCTAGATATAAAAGATTGGAAGGATACAATGTATATTTTCCTTTGGGATTTGATTGTCATGGTTTACCAACAGAATTAAAAGTTATAAATAAATTAAAGATATCTAAAGAAAATAAAGAACAATTCATAAAAGCATGTATTGATTGGACAAATAAAATGATCGAATCTATGCATAAAACATTTGAAAGATTGGGATCATCATTTGATAGAGATAAAGTATATAAAACAATTGATAGAAAATATGAAGCATTTGTTCAATATACATTGATAAAAATGTTTAATGATGGTTTAATTGAAAGAAAAAGATATCCAATAATGTGGTGTCCAAAATGCCAAACAGCAATTTCAATGCAAGAAGCTGGATATTTAGAAAAGGAAGGATATTTAATATATATAAAATTGCCAACAAATAATGGAAAATATATATTAATAGCAACAACAAGACCTGAATTGATTAATTCATGTTCGTTAATATTAATTGCAAAAAACAAATATGTAGAAACTGAAAATAGTTTAATTGTATCAAAAATATATGCAGAAAAAAATAATTTAAAAATTATAAGGGAATATGATTATAAAGAATTAGAAAACTTAGAAGTTACAATTCCATTAATAAATAGAAAAGCAAAGATTATTTCTGATAATGATGTAGATTATAATTTTGGAACAGGAATTGTTTGGATATGTACATATGGGGATCCTTATGATATAAAATGGAAAGAAAAGTATAATTTACCTGAAATAATTTCTATATCGGAAGATGGGAGAATAATATCAAGTATAAATGAAATAAATGGATTAAAAGTTGAAGAAGCAAGAGAAAAAATGAAAGAAATATTAAAGGATTATATATATAAAATAGAAAAGATAAATCATAATGTATTATCACATACTGAGAGATCTGATTGTTTATCACCATTAGAATTCATTCCGAAAGAACAATTCTTTATAAAAATAAAAGATTTAAAGGAAAAAATATTGGAATGGCAAAAAGATATAAAAATAATTCCTGAAAGTGAAGTAAAAAGATTAATTGATTGGATAAATAATATAGATCAGGATTGGAATATTTCTAGGACAAAAATGTTATGGGGTCTTGCATTCCCATTTTATGAAAAAGATGGAAAAATATATCCAGTAAATATAGAAGATTTACCAATTGATCCAAGAATAGATAAAGAAAAAGTAAAAAAATATGCTGGTAAATTCTTTGAAGATGAAACAGTCGATGTATGGATTGAATCTTCAATAACACCTTTAGCAATATTATATTATGCGTTGACAGAAAATAAAGAATTTAATCCAAAAGAATTACCAGAATTATTTGATAAAATAAAGGAATATCTACCTGTAGATTTAAGACAGCAAGGATATGAAATAATAAGAACATGGCTATTTGATACAATTGTAAGGGTAAATTTATTAAAAAAATAAAAATCCATGGAAATATGCATTAATTCATGGAATGGTACTAGATGAAAAGGGAAGAAAGATGTCTAAATCTTTGGGAAATGCTATAGATCCAAATGAAATAATGGATAAATATTCTCCAGATGCTTTAAGATATTGGGCTCTATTAGCTGCACCAGGTAATGATTATAGATTTAATATAAAAGATATTGAATCTGGACAGGCTTTTATAATAAAATTATGGAACATTGGTAGATATATTGAAATGAATATAAAAGAAAAGCCGGAAAAGGTTCTAGAATTAAAAGATGAAGATAGAGAAATAATAAAAATATTAGAAAAAAATATTAAAGAATCTAAAGAATATGTTGATAAATTTAGATATTCTGAATATGTAAAATTATGGAGAAAATTTGCATGGGAAGATTTTGCAAATAATTATTTAGAAAAAATAAAGGAAAGAATAAAAAATGATGATAAAACTGCAAAATATCTATTATATACAATATATAAGATAATATTAATTATGTTACATCCAATATTACCATATATAACAGAATATATATATCAACAATTATATAAGGAAAATAAATTAATAATCGAAAATAAAATTGATGAAATAATGAAACTTATTTTATAAAGGATAGAATTAAAGATAATATTATGAGGAGATGTTGAATTATGGTTAAAGCAATCTTTGGAAGATTTAGATACAGCAAAAGTATTATTAAATAATAATAAATATTATGCTTCTGCATTTTATTCACATCAAGCAGCAGAAAAATGTTTGGAAGCCTTATTATTATATTTTGGAAAGTATGTAAAAACCTATGACTTAAGTAAAATGCTTGATATAATTAAAGAAGAAGTAAATTTAAATGTTGAAGAAATAAGAGAAGAAGCATTAAAATTAAATCCAAATTATACTATTTCTAGATATCTAGACACAGCAAACAGTTTACCATATTTATTATATGATAAAAATGATGCTAGAGAGTATTTAAATATGGCTGAAAAATGTTAATTGAGTTAAGAAATTTATTAAATGAAGGCAAAATCTGCTATTGAAAGTCAGAAAGATCTATTAAAAAAGGCTATAGAAGTAGTAAATAATATAAAAAAGAAATTAATATAATTGATGTTTATGTTGTAGGTTCTAGAGCTAGAGGAGATTATTTAGATACAAGTGATTTAGATTTAGTGATAATATCTGATGACTTTAAAAATTTAAGATATATAGAAAGGTTAGAAAAACTATATAAATATTCTAAAGGGGATATTGAATTTTTTGCATTTACAAAAGAAGAATGAGATAATCCAAAAAGTTTATTTATAATTAATATGAAAAAAGAAGCAAAAAGATTAGAAGATTTAGCAAAATCTTATGAAATAAATTTTTAAATTATTAAAAATAAACTAAAGGGATATATTTTTTTACTATTATTTATAATTCTTTCTCCACAATAATTTTTTGTAACAATTATAGAAAATTTACTATAATATCCTCCAAACTTTATATATTCATTTAAATACCAGAATTTTATTATCCTCTCAAAAATTATGTAAATAATAGGATCTTCATAATATCGTAACTACTATTTTATAATAGATGATAACAATATATTTAAAAATTTTTCTAATAGTTGATATATTATGGAAGATAAATATGATCCTAAAGAAATTATAAAAAATAGCTACAAGTATCTTAATCAAACAATAGAAGAGGCTTGGAATGTATTAAGCAAAAATGCTCCAGCAACGCTAAGATCATTAGATTCTTTAATTAAATTTATGAAGAAAAAGACTGTATCCTATAACAATGCTTTATTTAATTATGTAGAAGCAAAAAGCTGGATAGATGAAAAACATAATAAGAATGAATATTATGCAGATCGAATTCTATGGTATATTCTTGATAACTACTTCATGGCTGGTATGGTAAAAGGTATTAGCGAATATGCAAAAAAATTGGATCCCAAAGAATCAGATTATTACAAAAAAGTCAATCATATAACAGGTTTTATAAATTATTTAATAGATCTAGGAGAGTTTTCTACAATTTATGCAGCCTTTACAGAAAAGACTACTGAGGAATTAAAAAGTAAAGGAAAGAAGTCTCTTAAAGATTACAATAATGCACTCCAAAAAATGTCTGACTACCTCGCAAATATAGTAGAAAATCTATTAGAAGATCCAATAAAAAATAGAAAACAATTCTATAAAAGTCTGGAAACTAGAAGTAATTATATAAGTAAATTGATCGAACTTTTATATGAAGCATCCAAAAAAATCAAAAATATATTTTATCATAGATATAATTAAAGTATAAGTTTGATATATTGTAATTTTTTATTAAATATAACAAAATAAGAATTATTTTTTATTTAATAGATAAGTAAAGAATTATTATTATAATATTTTTTAACTATAAAAATAGTTATTTTTAATAATTTTTTCTTTCCGGACTATCTTAATCCTTAATTGATATAATTTCTCTTATAAATATAATGTAAGCTATCATACTTTTTCTGAAAACCTTTTAATTTTGGCATGGTCAAAATTAAAACATATTTAAAAATTATCTTATAAAACCTTCGGCCAATTCTTTTATTTTTTCATAAAAATTTTTAGCCTTTGTAACTGCAGATGCCAATAAAACACCCTCAGCTCCATATTCTAATGATTTCTTTACATCTTCTTTATTACTTATACCAGCTCCTACTAATACTTTAACATTTGGATTTACTTCTTTAATCATTTTAACAGAATTTATTACTATTTCTGGTTTAGCAGTTGATACAGAAATTCCCGTTCCTATTAATTCCGGTGGTTCTACTGCAACATAATCTGGATTTAATTTTGCAATTGCAGCTCCTACAATTTCATCATTTGCACATACTATTGTAGTTAAACCCAATCTTTTTGCC
Organism: Candidatus Nanobsidianus stetteri; assembly: GCF_003086415.1. Classification (GTDB taxonomy): domain Archaea; phylum Nanobdellota; class Nanobdellia; order Nanobdellales; family Nanobdellaceae; genus Nanobdella; species Nanobdella stetteri_A. Next base: position 72,993 of record NZ_QEFP02000004.1, read on the forward strand.
ATATTTATTGCCTTTTCTATATCAATAATTTTCATTGGTTTTTCCGAATGATTTATTAAGGTTCCAACAGCACCAGCTTCTTTTACAGCTTCTGGTAATATATATCCTGTATGAGCGCCTGGTTCAATTGGATCTATATGCTGTGCAAATATTTTTACTTTCTTTGCATTCTTTGCCAATAAATATATATCAGTAAATTGTGGGGCAATCACTATATTAATACCATATTCTTCAGCAACCTTTTCAGCAGCTTCTAATAATTCTAACCCTCTTCTTCCAATTGTTTCTATGTAAGATTTCAAATTTATAACTAACATTTAATAATTTATAAAATTCGTAAATTTATAAGAATTTATAATGTGGCATTCTTTATCCATTGAAGAGGTATTAAAAAGGCTAAATACATCAAATAAGGGTTTAGATGATTATGAAGCTGAAAGAAGGTTAAAAATATATGGAGAAAATAAAATAAGATTAGAAAAAAAGAATTTTATAGAAATTATAATAGAATATTTAAAAAATCCCTTCTTATTATTATTTATTGTTGCAGATATATTATCAATTATTTTTGGTGGTATTAGTGAAGGTTCTGCAATAACATTATTTCTAATATTGTATATAATATCGGATTACTTACATGATAAAAAATCTGAAAAAATAATAAAATCTTTAGAAGAAAATATAGAAAGTAATGTTTTAGTTATTAGAAATGGAAAATATGAATATGTAAAATCATCAAAAATTGTTCCTGGAGATATTATTGTATTAAAATATGGACAGAGAGCTCCTGCAGATATAAGGATAATAGAATCAATTGATCTAGAAGTTGATGAAAGTTCCCTAACTGGTGAATCCGAACCTGTAAAAAAATATAATACAATATTACCAAAGGACATTCCAGTAAAAGAAAGAAAAAATATGATATATCAGAATAGTTATATAATAAAGGGAATTGCAATTGGTGTTGTAGTTGAAACTGGAAATAATACATATTATGGAAGTATATATAAAAATATAAGTAAACAAAGAAGGAGTAAATCTCTATTACAAGAAGAATTAGATAAATTTTCATATTATATGATAATAATTATATCAATAATTGTAATTATATCTTTTGTAATATTATTAATAAAAAATATACTAAATTTATATCAACTAATAATATTTGTAATAGCTTTGGCTATTGTTGTAATACCTGAGGGATTACCTGCAGCATTAGTATTAATATATACAATAAGCAGTCAAAAATTAGAAAAAGATAATATATATATAAAAGATCCAAATATATTGGAAGATATTAGCAATATAGATACCGCTGTTTTAGATAAAACAGGTACAATTACATATAATGAATTAATTATAGATAAATTTTTCTATAATGGTAAATTTTATGATGTAAAATATTATAAAGATAAGGCAGAGATAATATATAATAAAAAAATAATAAATATAGATGAAGTAAAAGAATTCTTAATATTTTTGTATAATTCAATAGAGGATTATTTAACAATAGATATAGAAAAAAATATTGGAGATCCTATAAATTTATCAATATACAGATTGGCAAAATATTTTAAGATTTCTAAATTTTTAGAAAGATATTCTGTAAATTATTTTGATCCATATAGAAAAAGATCTTCTGTAATAGTAAAATATAATGATAAGAAATATTCAATAATAAAAGGCTCTCCATCTTCCATTTTATCTATTTCAAAATATATAATAATAAACAATAAAATATTTAGAATAGATAAATATAGAGAAAAAATTGAAAAAATTGAAAAAGAATACGGAAAAAGGGGTTATAAAATATTGGCAATTGGTATTAAAGAAATAAAAGAAAATGAAGATCCAGAAAAGGATATAACATTCTTAGGATTATTATTTATAAAGGATAAAATAAGGGATGGAGTTTTAAAATATATAAAAGAATTGGAAGATCTTGGTATAAATATATATATAGTAACTGGGGATAATAAAGATCATACACTAGGAATATTGAAATTATTAAAATTAAATTATAAAATAATAGATGCAAATGAGATAAAAAAATTAAATGAAAATTATTTATACAAAATATTAAAGGATTATCATGTTATAGTAAATGCGGATCCTTTAGACAAATATAGAATTGTAAAAACACTAAAGGATAAGGGACATAGAGTATTATTTGTTGGTGATGGTACAAATGATGCTATAGCATTGAAGATATCCAATGTAGGTGTTTCATTTTATAATGCAACAGACATAGCAAAAGACTCTGCAAATGTTATATTAATGGATAAGGGAATAGATAATATAACAAAACTAATTATGGAAGGAAAAAGGATTATATATAATTTAAAAGTATATATTTTAGTAATGTTATCTGAATTATTGGGGATATTTTTATTTATTTCAATTGGATTTTTTATATATAATCAAATATTTTTACAAGCTTTACAATTATTATTATTAAATTTAGTAATTGAAACAATTAATTCATTATACATGGGTTCCTCAGATGTCAAAGATAAAAAAATATTAAAGAAAATGAAGGTTAAAATATTTGATAGATCTACAAAATTAGAAATAATAAGAAATATGATATTTATTGGACTTACTTCCTTAATTGTTGCTCTAGCTACAAATGATAATAGCTATATAATAATATTATTCTTGATAGCAACACAAGGAATATTATATATACATTATGAAAAAATATTCTCATTAAATATAACAAAAACAAAAGAATATTATTTATCAATATTTTTATCCACATTTATAACATCTATATTTTTAATTGGATATTTAAGAGAAATTATTCAATTTATAATACCATCTTTAATTGATATAGCAATATTTACAATAGTTTCCTTATATTTCTTCTTTATATATTGGGTAATAGAAAGAGTAGAAAATGTCAGAGGTATCTGAATTTCATCATGTATCAGCTAACTCTGACCTTCATCACTATTTTTAATAATATTAATATAAAATATAATTTTTATGGATCTCCCTAAAATATCAATTATATTTCCTATTTATAAAAAAAGTAAACATTTGGAAAATAATATTAAAAAAATATTAGAAGATCCTTATCCAAATGATCTAAAAGAAATAATAATATCAATAGACTCGCCGGAAAATGATTTTTTAAATAAATTAATGGAATTAAAAAGTAAGTATAAAAATATAACATTGGTTATATCAAAAGAGAGACGGGGAAAGGTTTCTGCAACTAATGATGCAGTAAAAATATCTTCTGGAGAAATTTTATTTTTCTTTGATTCAGATGTTTTCATTGATTATATCGATATAAAAAGTATTGTTAATGAATTAAAAGAATATGATATAATAGAATTTTATAAGGAAATAATTAAAAAAGGTTGGCTTGGATATCTTATGTTCATAGAATTTTCTTTATATTTTGATATTATTGATCCGATATTAAATAGGACAAAAAAACCATTATTCTTAAATGGTAGTGGATTTGCAACTAAAAAAAATGTATGGAATGATGTTGAAGGATACTCTAAAGTATATGTAGAAGACGTTGATTTTGCCATGAAAGCTGGAAAAAAGGGATATAAATATCATATGTCAAAAAATATAAGATTACTAATTGAACCATTAAAAAATTTAAGGCAATGGATTGATCAAAGGAAAAGATGGAGTTTTGGGTTGATAGAAGTAATATTAAATCATCTAGATTATATGGTAGATTTTTTTATTCACAATATGTTAACCTCTATATTTATAATTCTAATTTTATATTTACCATATTTAATATGGACTTATATATACATTTACCTACCAGCCTCTTTCTTATATCAGGTTGCTATAGGTATGTACGAAAACTTATCTAAAAATATTAGTTTTATATACTTAATAATATTAAATCCTACATCCATTTTCCAAACATTTTACATTCTATATCTAACATTACTATATATAATGATAACATCTTCTTACATATATTTATTAATTTCAGTAAAAAGAAGAAAGTTGTATAATTTTCTTTCATTTATATTATTTTCAGTATTATATATACCATTATATGAGATTATCTTAATATATGATATAATATATTATGGAATATTTGAAAGGGCTCCAAAGATGAATTGGAAGGTTTGATGATGAAAAGAATAGTAATATTGGGAACTTCATCTTCAATGCCTACTAAAAGTAGAAATCATCCAGGGATATTTATAAAATTCAATAAGAAAGGAATTTTACTAGATTGTGGAGAAAATATACAAAGACAATTAAGAATAATGAAAATCTCACCAACTGATATAGATTATATATTAATTACACATTGGCACGGAGATCATATTTTAGGATTACCAGGTATTTTTCAAAGTTTATCTAGCATGAATTATAATAAAAAATTAAATATAATAATTCCAAAAGAAAATATAGAAAATTTAAAAAAAATAATTGAGGGTTTTATTATTCCGATAAACTTCGATATAAATATAATAGAAGCAAGAGAGGGTTTAATAGTTGATGAAGAAGATTTCCAAATATATGGGATAAAAACAAAACATTCTACAATATCTTATTCATATTATATTATAGAAAAAGATTATATTAAACTAGATAAAGATCTTCTAAATAAATATAATATAAAAAATAAAGAATTAATTAAAAAATTAAAAGAAGGAAAGGAAATAGAAATAAATGGTAAAAAAATATCTTATAAAGATGTAGGATATATAAAGAGAGGGATTAAAATTACATATATTACTGATACAATATTTTTTGATAAATTGATTGAATTTGCGAGGGATAGTACAATATTAATATCTGAATCTACATATTTCTTCCAACCAGATCTTGCAAAGAAAAATATGCATATGGATTTTTTAGAAGTTAGAGAGATATTTAATAGAAGTAATAGCAAAATATTATTATTAACACATTTTAGTCAAAGATATGAGGAAGAAATGGAAAATATAAGGAAAGATATTGAAGAAAAAAATGAAAATATTTATATATTGGACGACTTTGATGAAATATATATCTACAAAGATAAAATAGAATTAAAATTAAAGAGAAAGGAAATTATTTATAAATATGATGAAAAAACTGGAGATGTATTAAGACTCAATTAACTTTTTCAATTCTTCCTTTAATTCTTCTAATTCTGCAGATATGTCGTCAAGTTCTTTTCTAATTTGATTATTATTTTCCTTATTTTCTTCATTCATTACTTCAACTTTTGGTTTCTTTCTTACTCTCTTTTTTTCTTTAATTTCTACCTTATCCAATTCTTCAGAATTAATTTCCTTATATAGTTCTTCTATACCTTTTGTTTCTGGTAATGAATTTAATAGTTCGTCTATTATATCTTTTATAGACTTTATATTTTCCAATAATTTATCTAATCTCTGAATCCTAATTTCATGATTCTTTATATCATGCAATACATCATATAGTTGCAAATATATATTTCTTTTTACTCTCTTAATTACTCCCAATACATCTTTCTCGGATTTTATTCCAACATATAGATCATCTAGAGACATTGTATGAACCATTTTATGCGCCGGCCGGGATTCGAACCCGGGTCTTAGGCTAGGCAGGCCTACGTCCTACCACTAGACTACCGGCGCTCTCCATTCTATCTAAATATATCTAACACACTATTTATATTACTTTTCGATTCTTCCAATTTTTCTTTTAATCCTTTTATACTTTCTAATCTCTTATTTTCATCTTCCTTTAATTCACTAACTAATTTTTCTACTTCAGACATCTTTTCCTTTAATTGTTGTAATAGTTCTCTAACTCTTTTATAATCTTCTACCTTTATTAATAATTCTTTTCTTACTTCTAATGGTTTTTCTTCCTTTATATGTTTTTTATGAACACTTTCTTTAACTTTTTCCTTCAATAATGGTTTATTTTCCTCTAAAGCTGGTTGTTGACTAAATCCTTGAGATCCAAACATTGGTTGTTGATTTCCAAATCCTCCAAATTGTTGGTTATTAATATTCTGAACTCCACCGATATTTTGTTGTCCCATTCCTGCAAATTGTTGTTGACCAAATCCCTGGGATCCGAATGCTGGTTGCTGGTTTTGGTTTCCTAATACGCCAAAACTACCCGGGTTGTTGTTATAATCATAAAGATTCTGGCCAGTTCCTGGAATATTATAATTATTACCCATATCCATTGACATACCGCCCATTCCTCCAAGTTGGTTTTTTAGATTGTCTAGGTCTCCATAAAAGTCTTCTTCATTCTTATTCTTTTTCTTAAATAAACTTATTACCATATAATATAATTAATAAGTCATAAAATATAAATCTTATTATTCTAAAAATACAATAGCTGGTTTATATGGCATTGCCCTATTCTTTTTAGATTCTTCTGATTCCTCTTCATATTCTATAATTATATCTTTAACATTTAATTCAGATTTAAATAAATCTACAGCAGAATTTAATAGTTCATATTCTTTTTCTCTATCTAGAAATTCGTCAAGTATGTATATATTCTTCTTTACAAACGATAATATATCCCTGTAGTTTGGATAATTATTTAAAAATTCATCAATCTTATTTTTATTATTTCTTAATTCATTAAATAATTCATATTTTTCTTTACTTGCAATTATTATTTTTACTTTATTAAATATTTTATTATTCATTAATATTTTTAACTTTATTAAATCATCTCTTACAGATTTTACATATTTCTCATACTTTTCATATTCATCTGTATAACTTAAATTTTCTGGATATCTTATATTAAAAGGATCCAGACCAATTTTTTCAAATATTTCAGAAATAATATGGGGAACAATTGGATATAAAAATATTGCCTTATATTCAATATATTTATTTACAATTTTTCCATTTATCTTACCAGAAGCTCTCTTTAAATACCATTCAAAAGAATTATCCAATTCAAATATCTTATTAATAACATTCATATAATTTAATTTCCCATATTCATCTTCAATTTCTTTTGCCAATTTATTTAATTTATTTTCAAACCATAGATCTATATAACTTTTTTCATATTCTTTATGTTTATTATAATTTTCTATTGAATAATTATAGAATGATATTAAATATTTCATTACGAATTCTGATTTTCCTAAATCTATCTTTGCATCATCATAGGATGAATTCGCAGACATTGCGATAATAAATCTTAATATATCTGCAGAATATTTTCTTAAAGCATCTTTTAATGATATATAATTTCCCAAAGATTTTGACATTTTTCTTCCCAAAGCATCTACGGCATATCCATTTATAGCAATACCTCTTGGCCAATATTTTTTATCAAATATTGCTACATGATGAAATATAAAGAATGATAGATGATTTGGAATTAAATCTTTTCCAGAACTTCTTAAATCTACAGGATACCAATATTCAAATTCTTCTTTCATCTTCTTTACAATATCTCCATATTTTCTTATTATTTCTTCCTCATTTCCTTTATTCAAAAATATATAATCAAATAAATCATCCTCAATTTTATCTGGATTTATATTTTTTATTAAATGAGCAATTGTATAAAATGCCATATATATTGTAGAATCTGATAACGATTCTATTACCCAGGATTTATCCCAGGGTAAAGGTGTTCCCAATTCATCCTTATTATGTGCACATGCCCAATCTTTCAACCAATCAATTTTTTGATGGAAATCTTGTCTTACATTTTCTGGATAAAAGTTCATATTATCTACACATTCATGAGCAAGTTTTTTCCATTCAGGATCTGAATATTTTAAGAACCATTGATTATCTATAATTTTTACAATACATTGATTACCATACCTAGATTCAAATCTTGGTTTTAATGTATAATGTATCTTTGCTATATTTTTATCTATAAAATCTTTAGCAATATTATCCTTTGCTTCATATATTTTCATACCACTATATTTTCCAAAGATATCAGTTAATACTCCATTATAATATTCTAAAGAATATACTTCTTTTGTTGCATCTTCCAATTTTTGTACATCTTTTTGATTATTTATTTTCATTTTTTCAACAATCTCCTTTGCAGGTATATTATATCCAGGAACCTTAAATAAAACTTTCATATTATCTAAACATTTCTTTGCTATTTCTTTATATTCTGTATTTAATAAATCTCTCAATCCAATATAATCATATGGAGCATGAGAAGGAACACTCATAACAATACCAGTTCCAGTTTTTGTATCAACAAATTCTGCAGGCAATATTGGTACTACTTCATTTGTTAATGGATTTATACATTCTTTTCCAATTAATTCTTTAACATCAATATCTTTAATTTTCTCTAATTTATATCCTTGTGCATTAAATTCATCAACAACTATTGTATCTGGTAATATATATTTATTACCACTTTCCTTATCTAAATATATTGAATATTTTCTATTTGGATTTATCCATATATTAGTTACTCCATATAATGTTTCTGGTCTTAATGTAAATGCTGGTAATATTATATTTTCATCCTTTAATCTAAATAAAATTATATAACCTTCTGTAGGACCTATTCCAGCATATTCATCAGGTCTATCATGATCTCCAACAGGTATATTTGCAACTGGATCATATACTACAGGATGCTTTCCAGTTATAACTAAACCTTTTTCTTTCAATTTTCTATATTGCCATTCTATAAATTTATTATACCATGGATGTAAATATGTTGTATAAAATTTTCTTCTCCAATCTATTGAACATCCCAAATTTTTTATATCTTCCTCAGCTTTTTCTACAAAGTATAAAGCCCATCCTGCTGGATCTTTTAATTTTTCTATATCTTCATCAGAAACTCCTTCATCTTTTAATTCCTTTATAAGTTTTTTATCACCATTTCTCAATCTCCATGATTTTGCAACAATTGGTGATCCAGTTAAATGAAAACCTTGGGGAAATAATACATTATAACCCTTTAATCTTTTATATCTAGCAATAATATCTACTCTAGTTAAAGATAAGGCAGTACCAATATGAAGAAATCCACTTACATATGGATAAGGAAATGTAACAAAAAACTTTGGTTTTCCTTTATCAGGATTCGAATAATATATTTGTTTTTCATCCCATATCTTTTGCCATTTTTTCTCTATCTCTTTAAAGAATTCTATATTATTTTCATTCATAAAGTAATTTAAATATAAAAATACTTTTAAAATTATTTTTTATGATTTTATTAAATGGCATATAATAAAAAGTATGCTGATTGGGGTAAAAAGGTATGGGTAGATATATATGCACCTGTAGAAATATTTAATGAAAATAAAATTGGAGAAACACCAGTAAATAAGGATAATATTGAAAATGTTATTGGAAGAACTGTAGATTTAAATCTTGCATTTGTATTGAATAATTTTAAGTATCAGAACTATAAGGTTATATTTCAAATAAATAAAGTATCCGGATTAAAAGCTTATACAGAAGTAAAGGAGGTAATGTTGTATCCATCATATATAAGAAGAATAACCATGAAGGGAACATCAAAGATAGAAGATTCATTTATAGTAAAAACAAGTGATGGATATGATGTAAGGATAAAACCATTAGTTATTACAAGATTTAAAGCACATAGATCACAAAGAACTGAAATAAGAAAAGTATATAGAAAATATTTAGAAGAGAAAGTTTCTTCATTAAAATATTATGAACTCATTGAGAAAGTAATAAATTATGATTTACAAAATGAAATAAAGCCAGCATTAAATAAAATATTTCCTGTTAGTTATGTTGAAATAAAGAGAATAACAAAAATAAGTCAAGCTAAACAAAGAATTCAACAAGCAGTAGAAAATAAATAGTTATTTTTTAATTTCTATTAGAAATCCTTTAAGATATGATAATTCTTTATGTGGAAATATAACTTTATGATCTAAAGCTTGATTAAATTTATACAATATTTCAAATTTCTTATTTTTTCTTCTTATTAATGTTCTAATTAATGAATAAAATTTTCTTTCATTTAAATCTTGAGAACATGAAAACGTTATTAAATATCCTTCATCAATTAAATCTAAGGCAATGGAATTTATTAATATAAAACTTCTAATTCCCTTTTCATAATTTTCTGCCAATAGATCTGGAGGATCCAATATAATTATATCAAATTTCCTTTTTTCTAAATAAAATTGTTTTAATATTTTATATGCATTACCATTTATTACATTATAATTTTCTATATTATTTAATTTCAAATTTCTATATAACATGCTAGTTGATTCTTTATTTTTTTCAATAAAATATTTTTCCTCACCATTAATAATTATACCAAAAGATCCTGAATATGAAAATACATCCAAAACTCTATCTCCATATAATTGACTAACAATTTTCCTATTTTCTCTTTGATCTAAAAACCATCCGGTCTTTTGCCCCTTTAATATATTTATATAAAATTTTTTATTTACTTCCTCTATTTCAGTTTCATATTTATTTCCATAAATAAACCTCTCTATAGGTTTTAAATATGATCTTTCCCTTTGTTTTCCAATACTCTTTTCATAAATTGTAATATCTTTTCCATATACATCTATTAATGCATCTCTAATTATATTAATATTTTTGTCAAAAAAAGCATTTGAATTTTGTATTACAAATATATTATTATATTTATCTATAATTAAACCAGATAAAAAATCTGATTCTGAATATATCAATCTATAATGATCTTTATAATTTATTGTTTTTTCTCTATATTCTTTCGCTTTCTTTATTTTTTCCTTTATCTCATTATATATATCTATATCTTCATTATATGAAAATATTCTAATATAATGATATTGATCTTTTGGATTTATTATCCCCCAAGCTAAAAAATTATTATTATATTTTAATTTAACCAATTCGCCAGGTTCTGCCTCAATTTTTTTAATCCAATTTACAGAAAAAACCTGTCTTCCTTTTTTTATTTCTCTTTTTACCCTTTCTCCAACTTCAATTTCATATTGCATATTCGGTTGATAATATTAAATAATACAAACCAGAATTTATATTGCCCATATTTATTAAATCTTTTCCAAATTGTAAATAATTATAAGAAGTTATAGAAAATCCATATTTATTATAGTAATAATAATCTAACTGTTCTATCGATTTTATAGTATCATTACTAATATAATTTGTACTATTTGTTATATATAAATAATATAAATTAGATAAATAGTCCATTTTTTCAAAACATGATAAATTTAATGGCAATTGATATTGATATAAATATTGCATTAATGTATATTGTTGATCTATTAATGAACATTCATTTTCTTTATATATATTATCTGTTATTGATAAAAATTGAGCCCAACCAATTGCTGAATAATATCTCCAATATGATTCTTGTAAATTATCTAAAGTTTCATTAGCATTTTCTAATCTTGATATTACTTGATATTTTATTTCTTCACATTCATAATTTCCAAAGCATTGATAATTATTTATATAATTGTAAAAATCTGTTATATCTTTTTCTAATTCTTCTCTAGTTATATTTGGATAAAATTTTGGATTAGTAACTTTTTGTTCAAAACATAAACTTGCCGCTGTATAATAATCTCCCAAAGAAATATAATAATTTACAGTACTATTATTTATTCCACTACATATTTCATTTGTTATATTTTTCATAACATCTATATAATCTTGAGGAACATTATATGTACTATTAAATTGCTCTCCAAAATATATTTTTTCCAAATCTAGTATTGTATATACAGGAATTATGTTAGAATTATTATAATATGGAGCCACCATATATGGAAAATATTGTAAAGTTGCATTTAGTTTATATCTAATACCTTCAACTGGTGCTATTATTCCATTTGGTAACATAAAACCTGTGATTGGATAATCAACTATTGCAGTTTTATTTGATAAGGCTTCTAAAACAAGTAACGTTAATCCTGCAGTACCTGAAAATCCTTCTGCAAACAATACATCATTTGAACTAAAATAATAATCATAATTATTACATTTATTTGGATATATATTACATGCAGCAACCTTTGCAAATAAATATGCTAACTCATAATCATCATATGATATTGGAGGAATACTTGCATACACATTTCCAGAACCTGGGGATATTCTTAAGAAAAACTGTGTAACTTCTCCAGATAAATTATTTGATTGATTTAGAACCGCAGGAATATATACTGAATATTCATTACTATATGAAAAATTAAATCTTTCACTATATAATATTAATAGAAATCCTAATAATACTATAAATAATGCAATTAAGTAATATAATATAATTCTTTTGCTCATTTTATTCAAAATATAGGAAATCTTTATAAATTTCTATTATCCACATAATTTGAAGATTTAATTATTTCATCTAGATTTTTTAGATAATATTTTACTATTTTTTGATTATAATATACTCTAAAATCAATTTCAAAGTAATATATTTTTTTATTGTTCATATTTGTAGTTCTTATATCTTTTAAACTTAAATTATAGACATTATATTTTATTGCACCTCTTTTAATTATTTTGAAATTCTGTTCTATTGTTTTTTTCGCCCAATTCACATATCCCAAATTCTCAGAATAAAAATAAATTATTCCATAAAGATTAATTTTATCTGTTTTTCTAATTAAGTCAAATTCTTGTGTCCTCTTTAATAAATATTGATATAACATTAATTGGCCTGAATTTATTTTTATTAGTCTGAAAATTTCTCTATTTAAAATATCTTCCCTTGATTCTTTTACATGATCGATAAAGTCAGTAAGATTAAAAGACTTTACTTCATGAATCTTTGCTTTATTATACATATCACCTTCAAAACTTAATCCATCAGGTTCTCCAACTATTAATATACGATATCCGTTACGGTATTCAATCGATATTAGAGGATATACTTTAGATTTTGTTTTTAATATTAACATTTTTTCAAAATGACTTGCAAATTCTTTATTACTAGCATACCAACGATTTTCTTTAGATATTTCATTGCTTCCTTTTTTATTATGTTTAACAAGAAGACTTGCAGCTACTACAGGTATATTTCCATATTCTTTTTTTATTTTATTTTCTAAAAAATCCTCTAATCTCTTTAGATATGAACTATCATAATTAGGATTATTTGTTTTTTCTTGTAAGTCTCCTATTAAAATTTCTAATATTGATACTCCGTGATGATGGTACATAATTATAGTAATTTAGTAAAGTTTATTTATAAAATAAACGCCGCGGGTGGGATTTGAACCCACGCCCCCTTTCGGGGAATGGATTAGCAATCCATCCCCTTGGGCCACTCGGGCACCGCGGCATATTAGATTTTTTAAAAATTATTATTTATAACTTTAAGTTGTTATGTTATACTCTATATCGTATAAAACATTATCAAATGTATACAATAATTGAATTAATGTATTATTCTCAATAATTATATTTTTTACATAGCATAATACTGATTGATTTGAATATATTATTTCTTTTTCACATGTTAAATTGTATATATTATCGGTTATATTTAATATAAAATTAGAAGTATTTATATATGGCAATTGATAATCAGTTATATTTAAATATAAAATATTATTTATATAATTTGCATTATATTGATATGGATTTGGATAAAATGTTATATTTATTGGCATATTTTCTGAACTACTTATATTTTTGCCAAATAATTTATAAAAGGCTATATAAAATATTACAAAGAATATTACTGCAAGCGCAATAAATGTTATTATGTCTTCTTTTTTCATTAAAATTTTTTAAGAATAAAACTTAAAAAATATTAATGAAAAAAATAAGGGTATTTATCGAAAGATATTATACTGAAAATAATATTGAATTTAATGGAAATACTGTAAAAGATTTATTAAATATGTTAAACTTAGATCCTTCAAGATTTATTGTTGTAAAAAATGGAGAAATTGTAACAGAGGATGATATAATAAATGATGGAGATTATATAAAAATATTGGATTCTGTTTCTGGAGGATAAATTTATAATATCTAAAATATTTTTCTATTTTATGTATGATCCGTTTTATTTAGATTATTATTCAATAATTAAAAAATATGAAAATATTGAAGAATTAAATTATAAAAAGGTATTAATATCTGGAATGGGGGGTTCTGGAATTTATGGAGATTATACAAAACAAATATTAAATGATAGAGAAATAGTTGTTTGTAAAGATTATTTTTTACCAAAATTTATTGATAAAGATTGGTTAACAATATTTATCTCATATTCTGGAGATACTGAAGAAACATTAAATTGTATGAACGAAGCAATAAACAATGGAAATAAAATTATAGCAATTTCTTCTGGAGGAGAAATGGAAAAAATAGCTAAAGAAAAAAATTTATATTATATAAAAATAGATAACAATTATCCAGCAACAAGATATACATTTCCAGTAATTTTAGGAATAATTTTATCTATATTAGATAAGAAAAAATATTATGAACTATTAGAAATATTAAAAAATTATAGAGAAAGATTAAAAGATTTATCAATATTTGTAAATGATGTAAAAAATCCAATAATGATTTATACAGATGTAAAACATGAACCTGTTGCTTTAGCATTAAAGATGCATCTAAATGAAGATGCAAAATGGTTTTCTGAATATGGAATAATTTCAGAATATAATCATCATGATTTAGAAGGTATATCAAAATTAAATATAGATTTTATTTTATTGAAATTTAATTATTATGAAAGAATTGAATATAGGATAAATTATATGAAAGATTTATTGGAAATGTATGGAAATAATGTTCTTTTATTTGATTTAAAATATAGAAATTTAATGGAAGAACTTGTTTTAGGTACATTATCATTAAGAACTTTTACATTAAAACTGGCAGAAAGGAATAATGTAGATCCTTATCATAGTAAAAATATTGCAGGACTAAAAGCATTTTTAAAGAATATTAAATAAAGTTCTGATTTTGTTTGATGATAATTTTTTAACTTATAAATTAATATTTAGTTTATGGAATGGTATAATAAAGATGAGATGAAAAAGTTAATAACTAAGAAAAACTCTGTTCTTGTAGTATGGGATGTACAAGAAGCTCTAGTTAATTCAATATTTAATAAAGATGAATTTCTTACCAAACTTAAAGAATTAATAAACTCTGCAAGACAATATAATATTCCGATAGTTTACACTAAGATAACACCTTTACCAGAAAGATTTCAGCCTCCATATTTAAAAAGGAGATTTAACCCAGGAGATATAGTAAAAGAAGTGTATCCTACAGAAAATGATATAATAATAAATAAAAACACGACTTCTATATTTGTAGGAACTAACTTTGAACTTATGTTGAGAAATGCTGGAATTAATGTTATTATTTTTACAGGAATTGCTACAGATATTGGGGTAGAGACTTCAGCAAGGCATGCCCACGCTTTAGGATTCTTACCAATAATAGCTAGAGAAGCGGTATCTTCTTCTGACAAACAAGCTCATGAAAGATCTTTAGCCAACATGAGTAAACTAATGTTAGTTCTAGACAACAAAGAAATAATAGAAAGGTGGAGTTCTGAATAATAAATTTTTTAAATCATTTTAAACTTTATTAATCATAATAATTAGTACTTAAGTAGCTATTTATAAACAAAATCTTTATCTAAATAAAAAAGAGAATAAAGTAGCAAATACAAAGCTTAAATATATCAGTGTTGTTAATGTAGATATGAAAATAGAAATAGATGGTAAGTTAATACAAATAATAGAAGGATCAAATGAAAGAGTTAGGGATTATCTAGATTTTATGAATAAACTTTCTCATGATCCTGACAATTATACATTAAGTAGATATAGTAAAATAGATGAACAAAAAATTATTGAATGGTCCAAATCTTGGGGAAAGAGTACTATTATGATATTAGCATACAATGATTCTAAAGTTGTAGGGTTTTTTCAAGCAACACGTGGTAAATATTTTGGTCCTGATAGACAATTTCATGTTGCAGAAATAGCCTATGCAGTTGATAAAGAATTTAGAGGTAAAAGATTAATATATATTTTATTTAATGAAGCAATAAAAAGGCTTGAAAACGTTAAAATACTTACTGCATGGGTAGATGAAAGGAATATAAGATCCAGGAAACTTTTAATAAAGTTGGGATTTGAAGAAACCTGTAAAATTAATAAATTTATATATTCTGAGAAAGAGAAAACGTTCTGTAATCTTATAATGTATATAGGAAATATAGATATAGTTAAGACTAAATTGGAAGAGGAGCTAGCAAAGAGAAATTATAATTTATATGAAGAATAATTCATATTATTAGAATTTGAATATTTCAAATTTCTCATGAAATTTTACTTTGTCAATAAAAGATTTTTTCCGAAAAAGAATACCAATCTCTTATCTTTCTTTCAACCCAATAAATATTAAACAAAAGGGAAAAATATTTTTAAGAACTAATATACTTCCATGATAAAATTATACCAACTATAGAAAGAACTGTGGCAAATATTATAAGATATATAAAATCTATTGTTAGGTTTGTTTGTATACCGAGTAACATTCCTCTTATTACCGCATTTGAATAAGTTAATGGATTTATTTCTGCAATTGGTTTTAACCATGAAGGCATTGAATTTATAGGATAAAATGCATTGCTAGTAAATAGTAATGGTAAATTTACTAAATTCATAACTGCCATTTGTGACTGCCACGAACTTGCCCTAATAGCTATCATCAAAAATAAAGAAGAAAGTCCAAATGACATTAAAAATAGAGCAGCATAAGCTCCAAGAAAGTCAAATATATTTATTCCAGGATAAAAGGACATTCCCAATAATACTGCAACAATTAGGACAATGGTGGCTTGTACCAAAGATCTAATTACTGAAGATAATACTTTACTTATAATTATGTTACTCCTTGATACTGGGGTTGTTAAAAGTCTATCCAATACACCCAGCCTTCTATCCCATACCATTGACATACCGCTTTGCATTGAAGTAAACAAAACTATAAAAGATAACATTCCAGCAGCTAGATAAGAAAAATAATCTGTTGTTCCAAAAGTTTGTTTTAATATTTCTTGCCCAATTTGATCAATTATTTCTTTTGGTATATTCAATCCTGGTATTGAAAGAGTTGTACCTGAGAAAAGAGCTTGTAAGTTCATTGCTTTCCCGAATAGTGCTATCCAAAGTATTGGTTGTATAATAGATAATAAAAGAATTACTGGAGCCTTGTACCATTTCTTTAACTCTCTATTTGTTAAAGTCCACAAACCATGGAAAGGGGATCTATCTATATCCTCTTCTCTATTTTTTATTTCCTTAACCATCTTTATTCTCTAGCTCTTCTCAAAGTTCTTCTCATTGCAAATACTTCTTTCGAATCAGCCTCCTCATCCCTCATTTTTCTACCTGTATATTCCATATAAACTTCATCCATTGTAGGTTCTGTTATTGACATTTTTAATACTTTTAGACCACTTTTTATTAATTTTTCAAGAATTTTAGGAGCCATTTCTTCTCCATCCTTTACTTTTATCCTTAGCATATTATCAACTTTCTTTATATCAATTATACCATCAAGATTTTGTAATAACTTTATAGCTTCATCATCATTTGAAGTACTCAAAGTAATTACATCACCTCCTATACTTTCTTTTAATTCTTTAGGTGATCCTATAGCAAGTATCTTACCATGATCAATTATAGCTATTCTATCAGCATAAAGATCAGCTTCTTCTAAATAATGGGTAGTAACAAATATAGTCATACCATATTCTTTCTTAAGCTTCATAATATAGTTCCAAATTGCACTTCTAGTTTGAGCATCTAAACCTATAGTTGGTTCATCTAAGAATAAGATCTTTGGTCTACTAATTAAAGACATTGCTATTTCTAGTCTCCTCCTCATTCCTCCGCTATATGTTTGTACTTTTCTATTCATTGCTTGAGTTAATTCAACCATATCTAATAATTCCTTAGCTCTTTCCTTAGCTACATCCTTCTTTATACCATAAAGCCCTGCCATTAACATCATATTTTCCCATCCTGTCAAATCTTCATCAGCAGTAAACTCTTGAGGTACTACTCCGATAGAGTTCCTTACTTTTGCTGGTTCTTTAATTATGTCATAACCATTAACTATAGCAGTTCCTTCAGTAGGTTTTAATACGGTAGTTAACATTTTTATAGTGGTTGATTTTCCAGCACCATTGGGTCCTAGAAAACCAAATATTTCTCCCTCTTTAACTTCAAAATTTATATGATCAACCGCTACAAATTTGCCAAAAGCTTTAGTAAGATTTATTGCTTTTATTGCTTCACCCACTTTTATGATTTTATCAATTTTCTTTAAAAGCTTTCCTATTTCTTATCTATTATATAAAGTTGGTTCTACATAAAATAAATTTTGTTAGATGCTTTTTCTATTCTAGACATTTATATAGCAAAAATAAAGTTCTTTCCAATAGAATATGAAAAATTTTATATAATGATTATGAATAATAACTTGAGAAATTGAAATATTGTAAATTTAAAATACATTAAAGTTAGAAGAGATAATTAAATCATTAAATCTTAAATTTGTAAAGACTGTTTTTCTAATTATTAGACTTAGAAATATATATTTAATAAAGATTAATAAAAACTTTTAAATACTTCTAATATAAAACTTAATATTCTTCATATTTATCAATAAATTTTGAATACCAATTTTTATATTCTTCTTCAGATATTATATGTAATTCTATAGGATCTTCTATACCTAATTTTTTATATATTTTTGCAGCAATTTCTGCTCTTTCAAAATTATCCTTAATATTTGGTAATATTATCAATATATCTATATCACTATCTATTCTATAATTTCCTCTAACAATTGATCCGAATAAAATTATTCTACAATTTTTATCTATTTCATTAACACAAATTTCTTTAATTCTTTTAACATATTCTCTCGCATTTTTTAATATTTTAATTCTTTCTTCCCACTTATTTTTAAAGTATTCCAAGTACATTTAATATATTTTTAACTACTTGATAAGCCTTTTCTGCAAATTTTTTATCATATGTAAATGGTAAATATCTTGAAGAAATATATGCTTGTTTTATTAATTCTAAAGTTGTATATTCTACATCCATTATTTCTTTTAATTTATTATCTTTCGCTAATTCAATAACTTTATTTAATAATATAATAATATCATTTGTTTTATCATATGTTCCAGTTAGTTCATATAATTTATATTTTAAACTTAATTGTAATGATTGTTCTAAATGAAACATAGCTAAATTATATTTTCCTTCATTTAAATTTCTTTCTCCTTCTTTAAAGAAATCTATTGAATTATTTTTAAGAAAATCCATATAAATTTTTTATTTTATAAGTTTTAAAATCTTCTTTTTTATTATTCGAATTATTTATTTCTTCTTTTAATTACTAGAAAATTTATTTATAATAATTTATATAAAAATTTGTTTAAGAAGCTATCTATAGTTTTTATAAATTTAATTCTCTAAAAACATTTAAAAACTTTTAAAATTTTACTACCATAATATAGTAGTATGAGTAAGTTATATGAAGAATATAAATGGTCAGAATTAGTAAATGATGAAGTAAGAAAATATAGGGGTAGCATAAGAGAGGGATCTCTCTTAGATGAATTCTTAGAACTTGCTAAAGAAAAGAAAGAGAAAGATCCAACAGTATATATAATAGATCGTTCTCTATTAAAAGAAATTGTAGGATGTGCTTTAACTGATGGATATAAAATACAAGACCAACAAGCTAGATTAGAATACTGTGTTAATGAACATTATTCTGAACTACCTGCAGATATTAAAGATATATTGAAAAGTATTTCTGAGGATGGTATACCACAAGAAAAAATTTACCTAGATAAAATACTACAAATGGACTCAAAATCTTTAGAAGACTTTATAGATTTATATACACAAAATATCGGTACAGGATATACTTTTTGGAGTCCATCAAAAACAAGAATAGTAATAATAAGAGATGACTTATTTTCCGGATCTGACCCTTTACTTAAAACAATTATACATGAATATGTTCATTCAACTGGTAAAGACAGTTCTGATATTTTCCCAATGACTTATCCTATGATAAATGATATAATTGAAAAGCATATAAAACCTCACGATCCTAGATATAAAGAATATGATTATAAGAAAATAAAATATTTGATGTTGAACCTTGAAACTACAACAGAACTATCAGCAATATATATATTGCAAGATTCTGACTTAATAGAGCCAATTATAAATAGAAAAGAATTCTTAGAGAAAAAACTTTATCAAATTAATCAACTAAAAGAAAAAACTGGAATTTCTAAAATTCCAAGAGAAGATGCAATCCTTGCTTATTTGGTAGGACATTTTATATTTGAACAAAAAGATAAAAATGATGATATAAGAGAAATATCGAAAAAGACTAATAAGATCATAGAAGATGTCTTAAGATTATATATTAAAGAAGTAAAGAATAAATCCGAAAAAGAAAATAGATCTTAGATTATATATTATGACTTGATATATTTTTAGAAGAATAAATAAAATCCAAAACAGATATATACGAAATATAAAAATATATTTTTTAGGGACATAAGAAATTTAAGTTAGAAAAGATTTTTAATATAAATGTTATAATCAACTTACATTCTTTGGTTAATTTAAATACCATCTAACATTAACATATAAAATTATAAGTATAATGAGAGCATAAAAAATATAGTAAAATAATTATATAAATTCCTACCTACTCATCTTTTCTATTTTTTTCGTAAAATTAATAAGAATCCACTTATAATATGTACTTTCATGTGAAAAATAATTACACCAAGCCCCAATTTTTCCTATATTATCTTTAATATGGAATAATCTGTATGCAAGAATCGTAGATAAATAACCTGATTTATCAAATTTATTTATTTCTTCAATAGCATCTAATATTTTTGTAATTAATTTTCTTTTCTTTCCATATTTTTTAACTATATGATCCAAAAGTTTTATCAAATAATCCGAAGTTAAACTATATTTACTTATTATACCTCTATATATTTCTTCCAATATTTTAGAGTCAGTTATAAGTTCATAAGGATCTCTTTTATTTAATTCATTTTCTAAATATTCTAAATCTTTTTCAGAATTTATCAATCTATATAATCTAAAAGAAACAAATTGAGGATAATATTTTAGTATATTTGAGTATTTTGTAAATAGATCCTTTCCTATTAAATTTATAACATTGTATAATTTATCATAATCTATAAAATTATACTTTTTATTATTTGTATGAATTATTATATATCTAACAATTCTTCCTCCTTTATTTATTAACTGATTAAATATTTCTAATTTTATTTCCTGATTTATTTTTTCATTAAAATATATATTTTCAAAGTACTTTGTTAGAATAAATAAGAAATCTTTTGCCTTTATTTTTTCGAAATTTATATTATCTATAAGATCAATAATTGAAGGATTTCTAACAACCTGATTTAAAATTAATATTAAATCTTCTTCATTTTGTACTTTATAATATAAACCATTGGAAGAAAATATATTTAATAATTTTACAAATTTTTCCTTCGGAATTTTATCTTTTAATTTTATTATAAGATAAGGTTCTCCACTAAAACTTCCAATAACTTTTATTATAAAGTCTCTTACTATCTTAATATCTATATCTTTATCAACAATTAAATTTAAACTCTCAGATAAAGCTGTATGCATAACTATTCTTAGTTTATATTTTTCTTTTATTAAATAAGCCAAAGTCTCTAATAAAACTTTTATTCTTTCTTTATCTAAATTTTCTATATTTTTTCCAATTGTTTCTATTATAGACATTGTATTTATTTGGTATAAATCTTCAAATTTCCTTAATATACGTATCAACCTCTTCAATATTTTTTTACCAAACTTTTCTCTAATTAAATATATATACGTTAAAAATTCTTTTGGAATATCTAAGATCTCTTTTACTAAGAATAATCTTCGAAAATATATAGTAACTACATCATTATTAATCATTTCTTCAACAGCTTTTTCACCTTTTAATCTAATTAAGTGATCTATATTTTCACAAATAATTCTTCTCATTTTTTCTATATCTAAATCTTCATAAACTTCAGGATATCTACTCAATGTTATTCTACTTAAAAATTCCTCACAATATTTCATAATATTAATATTTAATTTTAAATTTTAATTTCTTTATTATTTATTTATCGAGATTTCTAAGACTGAGGATCTACAACCTGGCCAATAAATAATATTTCTTTTGTCCTTAAATCAATTATCATAAATATAAATGGTCTATTTATTTTTATTATTGTTTGTCTTGGAATTATATTTATTGCTGCTCCTATTCCAACTTCTGTAATAGTTACTGCAGCAGCTTTGGTTCCTTCTTCATTATTTTCAATATAAGCAGCCTGCTTAAATAATGAAACATATAAATTCTCATTAGAGCCTTTAGAATATACTATATTTGAAAGATTTGAAGATCCTGGATTAAATATTGTATTTATACCCAAGGATTCGAGATATGGTATTAAATTGTATTCATCACTAAAACTAAACTTTGGCATGTATAATTCATTTGCTACAGTTCCATTTAAATTATTTAAATAATAATATAAGTTATTTAAAGTAAGATTTGATAATATATCTGATAAATTACATAAATTTTGTCCTTCTAATCCATCACATGGATTAGCTACATAACCGTATAAATCGTAATAAGGATTATATGGAAGAATTACAACCATAGCCATATCATTTCCTTTATAAGGTATTTCTATAACCCATATATTACCAAAAACCCCATCTTCTAATGAAACATCATTTGCAACCATTGTTGGCACTTTTATAACATTTGTTGGCGAAATATAGAAATTTCTAGGTTTAGTATCCCCCTTATTAAATTGTGTTGCCCATTTTCCATAGAAATATATAGCATTTACTATAACTAATAATGTATTTTCATCAATATCACATGGTGATATT
>NZ_QEFP02000003.1 GCF_003086415.1 Candidatus Nanobsidianus stetteri
TAATTTACATTTATATATATTAAAAAATCACGATAAATTATTTTATTTCTTTAGAAATTTAGATTTAATTGTTGTAGATGAATTACATTCATATAGAGGCGTATTCGGAACAAATGCTGCATATACATTTAGAAGATTAATCAGATTATTAAAATATTTCTATAAAAATAATAATTTTAAAATATTAACATTATCTGCAACATTAAAGAATCCTATAGAATTCGCAAAAAATATGTTTGATCTAGATTTTGAATTAATTGATAAAGATTATAGTAATAAATATAAAAAATATATAATTTGTTTAGATCCAAAAAGTTCAAGTTCTAGATTATTATTAAAAAGGTCAATAAGGATTTTATTAGAAAATAATATAAAATCTTTAATATTTATTGAATCAAAGAAAGGTGTTGAATTATTAAAGTTAGAATCTCAAGATTTAGATAAATATAATAAAATTTATACATATAAGGCAAGTTATTTAAGGGAAAAGAGGAAAGAAATTGAGCAAAAATTTAAATCTGGAGAATATTTAATATTATTAACTACACCCGCATTAGAACTTGGAATAGATATTGGAGAAATAAGATCTGTAGTAAATTATGGAATACCCAGGGATGGAATTTCTTCAATAATTCAAAGATTTGGAAGATCTGGAAGAATTTCTGATTCAATAGATATAATGATATTTAAAAAGGATGCATTAGACTTTTATTATTCAACAAATATAAAAGAATTTTTAGATAGAATTGAGAAGAATAAGTTAGATAATATTCCATTAAATTTAGATAATGAAAAAGTTGTTAAGAAACATTTAAAATATTTAATATATGAATTTGGGAGAATTGATAAAGGTATATTAAATGATTTAGAGAAAAAGTATTTGGAAGAATTGGAAAAGGAAAATGTTGTATCAAAAATAAAGGATCCATTATTTGGTAAGGAATATTATAAATTAAATAATCAAGTAATATATTCTGGATTAAGAAATATTTCGGATAAAGTATATTATGTTGTAGATTTAACAAAGGAAGAAGAAGATATGATAAAAAGAATAAAGAAAAAGGAAGGATTAATAAGGATAATAAATATGTTAAAAGGTAAAGGAAAAATTTTGGAAGAAATGGATGAACACTCATTTTATGATTATCTATTACCTGGAATGGTATATTATTCTTCCGGAAGGGCAATTAGAATAACAGATTATTATAATATAGATAATGTTACATTCGTATTCTTTAGACCAGAATTTTCAAATATAGAAACAAGTCCAATATATTATGAAGATGTAAAAATAATTAATACAATAGATAAAAAGGTAATAAATGATTGGGAAATATATTTGGGAGAAATAAAAGTAAAAAAAGAATTTGTAGGATATATTGAAAAATATAAAATGGGGGAAAATTATATACAAAATATAAATTATTATGAGAAAAGTATAAATTATGAATTTAATACAAAGGCAATATGGATTATAATACCTGAAAGATATCAAAAAGAATTGGAAAGTATTTATTATAATTTCTTTTTAGATAAATTAAAAAAATATATTGAAAAGAAAAAATATAATATAAATGTTGACGAGATATTGAACTTTTCTTCTACTATAAGTAAAGATTTCTTTTATGAAAAATATAGAGGGTTAGCAAGTAAAAAAATAAAAGAAATAATTGGAGAATTTTTAGAAAAAAATTATGGAATAAAGGATAATATATTAGTATTTTTAGTTAAGAAAATTGTTGATTATGAATCTTCATTTAGATCTGGACTACATGCAATAGAACATAATATAATAAAAATATCCCCAGTTGTAACATTTGTAGATTCGCAGGAACTTGGTGGATATTCTTATCCAATTCATCCACAAACAAATAAACCAACAATATTTATATATGAAGGATATGAATCAGGTGTCGGTTTAGCAGAAATATTATATAATAATATAGAAAAATTAATTAAAAAATCTATAATATCTTTAAATAAATGTAAATGTTTGGACGGATGCCCAAGATGTATATATTCCCCAAAATGCGGTAATTATAATGAATATTTAGATAAATATTCTGGGAGATTCATATATAAAATATTTTTAAATACTAAAATATCTAATTGATTTTATGAAAAGTCAAATGATGACACATGGTAGTGCGTTCATGGTTGCATTGATAATAGCAGCAATATTGTTGGTTGCATATTCATATTTTGAGTATCATAATTTTACGGGGGGTTTTAGTGATTTTGTAACATTATTCCAACATTACTATATTCAGGTTGGGATAATTTTTCTCATAGGGTTTATATTTGGATATACTCAAGGTAAGGCTTATTAGAGTACACTCTAAATATATATTTAAAATTTTTTTGGAATTATAATGAATGAAGGTAACCTTCCCACAAGCTAAAGAGATAAAAAATATATTACCTGCGATAGTAAGTTTTTTATCGGAAGGAACATTTAAAGCAAATAAGGATGGTATATTTTTATCATCATTGGATCCAGCAAATGTTGCAGTAATTTTATTGGATATGTATCCAAACATGTTTACAGAATATGATGTACAAGATGAAGAAAAATTTACAATAAATTTAGAAGATTTAAAGAAAATAATGACAAAAGTTGCATTAAAGAACCAAATATCGTGGGAAATAGATAAAGAAAAAAATAAATTTGTTTTAACTGTATATGGAAAAGCAAAAAAAGTATTTACCTTACCATTAATAGAATCTGAAGGATCATTTATGGACTTACCAAGCTTAGAATTATCTGTAAAGGTTGAGATGGATTCAAAGGCATTTTATGATATAATAGAATCTGCAAAAGTAATTGCAGATGAAATAAAAATTGTTGCAGATCCGGATGGTCCAAAGGTATCATTTATTGCTGAAGGTGAATTGAAAGATATGAGAATTGATTTAACTCCACAAGATGAGAGTGTATTATCTATGGAAGTTCCATCAAAAGCAATGGCAAGATATTCTATAGATTATTTGTATAAATTATCTAAAGTAGCAAAGATATCCGATACATTAACATTTAAATTGGACTCTGGAAAACCAATATGGATTGATTATAAGTCAACTGATAAATTTAAATTTGGATTTGTATTAGCACCAAGAGAATAGCCTATTTTTTAAATATTTACCCCAATTTTAAATTTGTTGGGTAAATTCTATCTTTTTGATATATACCCATGGGATACGTAATATAGTAAAATAAAAATGTGTGTGATTAAGATCTCAAAGTATTTTTATGATAAGATTTGGTTTTCATCAGTCAAAATATGAAAAATTTATAAGGAAGTTTAATAATATATATTTTATGGCAAGAGGAGAGAGGGGAATTCCAATGGCTGTAGTTGAAAGAATCTTAAAGCAAAAGGGTGAACAGGCAGGAGTAACAAGAGTATCAGATAAAGCAATCAGATACCTAAAACAAGAATTAGAAGATATAGCATTAGAAATTGCAAAAGAAGCAGTTTCATTGGCAAATCATGGAAAAAGAACAACTGTAAAGAGAGAAGATATACAATTAGCAACAAAACAAATATTCAAGAAGATGTAAAGGCTATATAATAATTTTATTTTTCTTTCTTCTATATTTTTAAATATAACTTTGTTATAGTATTTTATGGAGATAATGAGCTTAGCTTCTCTAGAAGAAGAGATATATCTAAGAGGATTAACAGGATATGTTGCAGCAAAGAGAATATTTGATGGATATAAGAATATAGCAATAATAACATATCCAGATAGAATATGTTCTGCTCTATCATCTTCTTTAGTATCTTCTTTAATATTAAAAGAAGGGTATAGAGATAAAATAGCAAGAGTATATGTATATGATGAGAATAAATTGAATGATATAGCAAAAGATATTGTAAAAAATAATTTTGATGCTGTATTTATTGCATATGGTGGCGAACAAAAGGTATCATATGTATCTGAAATAACAAAGAAAACAATATTGGCATTAAAAAATGCTGGATATAAAAATTCATTGTTAATCCATATGAGAATTTGGGTTGCAACAAAACAATTATCCGAAATATTGAATGATGAAATAAGAGAATATCTAAAATCTTTAAAGGAAATAAGAACATTTACGGGAGATTTACAAAACAAGTTATTCTTATTCCATAAAGTAAAGATAGATAATGGAGTAAAATTAGAAAAATATGCAGAAGAAAAAATTACAGATGAGCATGTAGAATTAATAAAGAGATCGGTTCCTCCTAAATAGTTTTTTATAATATTTACAATATTTATTTATTTTACATATATTGCATTTTGGATTAATTGGTTTACATATATTTCTACCGAATAAAACAAATAGAAAATTAATTTTATTATAATATTCTTCAGGTATAACCTTATATAATTCTATTTCAGTCTCTTCAGGATTTTTTGTTTTTACGATCCCAATTCTGTTTGATATTCTATGAACATGTGTATCTACTGCAATATAGTTTTTATTACATACAATTATTAAATATACATTTGCAATCTTTCTTCCAACACCAGGTAATGATCTAATATATTCTTCATCACAATATTTATTATAATCCCATTTTTCAGCAATTTCTTTAATCCATTTTGCTTTATTATTATATAATCCAATATCCCTTATTGTATCCTTTATTTCTTCTAAAGATGCATTTCTAATATCCTCAAGTTTATTATATTTATTAAATAATCTTTCAGAAACTTCCAATGTTTTTTCTTCCCTTACTCTTATAGATAATAGTACTGTTATTAATACCTTAAAAGGGTCTTTATATTTTTCCCAAATATATGGGGATGCAAGTTTTTCGTTTATATTATTTTCACTTAATGTTTCTTCAATTCCTTTAATTATTTCTTTTATCATAATCTTCAGGGTAAATTATAACTTTTTTACCTTTTTCAAATAAATCATATATATATTTATTATTTTCTTCAATGAAATCTTTATCTATGTTTGATAATATATTATATACATTATTGAAATATTGATCATAATCCATATTTAATATTTTTATCAAATATGGATCTGTTTCTATTCTTTTTACTATATTTTCCTTTTTAAGATTATAATTGAATTTATATATATTTGATCTTGCTTTCTTATATTTATTATCTACATTTTTTAAATTATCCAAAAATTCTTCAATAGCATTATCCAATATTTTTTCTTTATCAATTTGAAATCCAGGTATAATCAATGAATATATAATTTCATCATCATAGAAATTTGATAAAGAAAGTGAGGGAGAATATCCTATACTATATTTATTTCTAAATATTTCAAATATTTTTGAAGATGCACCCAAATTATAAAATTCTGTTAATGCATCAATTAACATCGTATTTTTAATATTACTATTTAAATTAATACTATAATATATCTGTTGTATATTTTTCATTTTTATTATTATATCTTTTCCCTCTCCTTTAATTGGGTTTTTTAATTTTATATCATTTCCTTCCAATCTAGAAAAATATTTTTTGACAATTTCAACATCTTTATCACTTATATTTCCTTCTAAAAATATTGAAATATTTTTAGGAGAATAATATTTGTATTTAAATTCTTCTAATGTATCTTTTGTTATATTATTAATTGTTTCAATATAACCTCCTATAGGATCTCCATAATCAGAATCTCCATAAACAGATTTTGATAAATTATCTTCCAAAAATATTCTTGGATCTTCTTCTCTCATCATTATTTCTGTTTTTACAACATTTTTCTCATTTTCAAATTCATTATTATCATATTTATCATTTTCAAACATCCAATAAAATAAATCTACAATATTTTCAAATCCTTCTTTCATTACTGCAGCAAAATATAAAGTATAATTATAATAGGTCATTGCATTATGAATTGATCCGCTTTCTTCAAATAATAGATGTATTTGGTTTTTATTATATTTTTTATTAGACTGAAACATCATATGTTCTAGTAAATGAGAAATTCCCCTAAATTCTTTATCTTCAAATATTGACCCAATATTTACTAATATTCCTATTGCAATATTCTCATTTCTAAATGGTACTTTATATAATTTTATTCCATTATCTAAGATTTCATAATCCACCATTACTATAATTTATTTTATTATGTTTATGTATTTTGAATAAAATATTCAATAGTAATATATATAAGTAATTCAAATTAATAATAATTTTATGCCAGAGATACAAGTTAAGAAGGTTATTGATTTAAAGAAAGGATCATATATATGGTATAATAATGAAGTATGGGAAGTATTAGAAATGGAAACTGCAAAGACAGGTAAACATGGTTCTGCAAAGGCAAGAATTTTAATAAGATCTATAGTATCTGGAAAGACTACAGAGTTAGTAAAGCCAACACAGGATCCAATAGAGGTTCCTGTAATAAATAAAATAAAGGGACAAGTTATTGCAAAAATATCAGATGATAAATATACAGTAATGGATTTAGATACATATGAAACATTTGATGCAAAGGTATTGGATGAAAATTTAAAGGGTAAGATACAAGAAGGACAAAAGGTCTTAGTTTGGGATGTTGGAGAGAAATTAATTGTACAGGCATTTAAGGAATAATGTTTTTATCCGATATAATAGAAAAGCTTTTTGATGATAAAAGTAAAAAATTAAAATTATCAAAATTTATTGAAGAAATTACTCCTGAGAGATTGAAAAAATATATAAAGAAATTTTTGGATTATTCATTTCCAGAAACAAAAAAAGAGCTTTACAGATCATATTTAATAAATACAGCGAACTTTTTTATTTCTATAGGGTTATATGAATTAATAAACCATAATAACTATATAAAAGAAGATTATTTATTATATAATATTTTAGGATATTCTTATTCAATGATCGTTCCTACACTTTATTATAAGATAGAAAAATTTAGAGAAATAATTAATAGAATTATTCCATATGTTTAATTTTTTTACTAATTATATCTGCTAATCTTATTGGTTCTGGATATTTTCCACTTATCCAATATTTTTCAGATAATTCTTTTGTTTTTTCTAATGATATTAAATTTCCTGGTGAAGAATATATTATTTCTCCAAATTTTTCTATTTTATATGCCCTTATTTCATTATTTATTATAATCTTATTATCAATAACATTTCCAGATAACAATTTTTTGGTTATTCCAATAGTAGGTATATTTAATTTTACCCCAACATATGATGCTAAACCCAATTTGAATGGATGAGAAATCCCATGCCCATTTACAAATAATATATCTATTTTTTCTTTTATTTTATTAAATGTTTTTATAATCGGTTCTCCATCTCTAAAAGCTAAAAATGATGGTATATATGGAAATTCAACTTTCTCTTTAAATATATACTCATTTATTAATTCTAAATTTTTATCTAATATTACATATACTACATAACCTATATCATCTTTATAACTTAAATCAACACCACCTATTAAATTTATATCATTTATTTTATCTTCTAAAACAATTTTTTTAGCCAATTCTTCCTGAATTTTCCTATATTTTTTTAATATTTTTTCTTTTACATTAAAATTATTAAATAAATATTTTTCTAAATTTATTATTTTATTATTTACAATTTCAACCCCTTCTTTTTTTAATAATTCTTCTTGTATTTTATTATTTATTATCCCATCAGAATTTACAACCCTCCACCAGGGTCCATTTATTTTTTTATAATAATTTATAATAAATTTTATTGAATATGTATCCCCCAAATATTCTGATAGTATTTTAAACGTTGTTACTTTACCATATGGAATACTATTAATTAATTTGCTCAATTCTTCTATAATTTCATGCATAATATATAATTTAAAAAATTATTTATAACAAATATACAAAATGGAAGATTGGATGAAAGAAAGTTTGTTAGGATTAATATTAATAATAATAGGTGGATTTTTAATATATCATTGGTTGGGAGAAACTATATTAGTAATAAAGGGATTGATAGGATTAATAATATTAATATTGGGTGTATTAATATTATGGATCGGATATGAAGATATAAAATTAAATAAAGAATTAAAAGAGGTGCAAAAAGAGTTTAGTGAAGAGAATAAGCAAGAGCAAAAACAAGATAATCAAAATAAACAATGAAGTCCGCATATAAATATATTTTTGAAACATGGAAAAATAGATTTAAAGATGAGAATTTAAAGAAACTAATTAAAGAAAGATTAATTAAATGGAGAAGGGAACCTGAAATTATTAGAATAGAAAGACCAACAAGGTTGGATAAAGCTAGAAAATTGGGATGGAAACCAATAAATGGAATTATACTTGTTAGAATAAGGGTAAAGAAAGGATGGAGAAAAAGAAAAGATATGCCAAGACATGTTAAGACAAAAAATTATTATTATTATAGATCATTAAATATAAGTTTAAGAGCAATTGCTGAACAGAGAGTACAAAGGAAATATCCAAATTTAGAAGTAATAAATTCATATTATGTTGGAGAAGATGGTAAATATAAATGGTATGAAGTTATATTGGCAGATCCAAACAATCCAAATATATATAATAGAGAAGAATATTCTTGGTTGCTTAATAGTAAAAATAGAAAAAGAGCTTTAAGGGGTTTAACTCCAGGATTTAGGTCTTTTAGAGAGATATAACATAGTTATATTTATAAGGGTTTGTAATATATTTTTTAAATGCTAAAAATAGAAGGACTAAATGTTTATTCTGATAATAAAAAAATATTGGAAAATATAAATTTGGAATTTGAATATGGGAAATTATATCTAATATTTGGTCCAAATGGTTCTGGAAAAACAACACTAGCAAAAGCAATATTAAATGATGAGAGTTTAAAAAAAGAAGGAAAAATATTTTTAGATAATGTAGATATAACAAATGAAAGGACTGAAAATATAGCGAAATATACATATTATTCTTTTCAAGATCCTGTTGAAATAGAAAATATTAGAACAAGGACATTATTAATGTATATTTTGGATAATTTTGATGAAAAAAAGATATTAAGTTTAGGAAAAGATTTGGGATTACCAGAAGATTTTTTAGATAGAGGAGTTAATTATAATTTATCTGGAGGAGAAAAGAAAAGGTTTTCATTATTATTATCAATATTATTAAATAGAAAGGTTATTATATTAGATGAAATAGATTCTGGAGTAGATATAGAATTTTTAAATAAATTAAAATATTATTTGTATCAATTTAAAAAAGAAAATAAAATAGTAATATTAATTTCTCATAATTTTAAATTTGTAAAAGAATTGGATATTGATAAAGTAATAGTATTAATTGATGGAAAGGTAAAATATGTTGGAGATAAAAATATATTAAATAAGATTGAAGAATATGGATTCAAAGTTTTTTAAAGATTTATTTAAAAAGTATTATGAAAAAATATTTGATAATTATAAAATAATTGAAAAAGAATTTAATATAAATAAAAATCAATATATCGAAATTAATTTGGATAAAAATATTTATTATAATGTTTTTAATATAGATAATTCTGAAGTAAAAATAAGAATCAATAATAATGATACTTCAATGATATATAATGAATTTAATATAATTGGAAAAGTAAAGATAAACATTTTAATCAATAATTCCGGAAATTTAAGAATATATAATTTATATAAAGTAAATAGCAATTCTTCCTCAGATTCAATAGAAAAGATATATAATAAAAATAATGTTGTTCTAATATCTAAAATATTTATTGATAAAAATTCTGAAAACTCTGAGGGGAAATTATCACAATATCTATTTGAAGAAAATGGTATATCAATTCTATTACCAATATTGGATATAGAAAATAATAAATCAAAAGGATTTCATGGATCTAAAATATTAAAATTAACTGAAAAAGAAGAAAATTATCTAAGATATTTATCACTAAATAAAGAAGAAATAAAAAACATTTTAATGAGAGAATTTAACTTTATATAAAATTATAAACTTTAATTATATATTCTTTTAATGGAAGAGGAAGAAAAGAAACAAATTAGAGATTTGGAAGATTTACCTGGTGTAGGTCCAAAAACTGCACAGAAATTGAGAGAAGCTGGTATATTTTCATTAGAAGATCTTGCAGTATCTTCTGTTCATGAATTAGTAGAAAAAGCTGGACTTGGAGAAGAAACTGCTAAAAAATTATTGGAAATAGCTCAAGATTATGTTGGACAAGGGTTTGTATCTGCATATGATTTTTATAATTCAAGAAAAGCTGTTGAAAGGATAACTACAGGTTCAAAAGCTCTTGATGATTTACTTGGCGGGGGTGTTGAAACACAGGCATTGATAGAGGCTTTTGGTGAATTTGGTTCTGGAAAAACACAGTTGGGTCATCAGTTATCAGTTAATGTTCAATTACCAAAGGAAAGAGGTGGATTAAGTGAACCTGACAAACCAGCTCAGGCAGTTTATATTGATACTGAAGGAACATTTAGACCAGAGAGAATTGTGCAAATGGCAAAGGGTGTAGAATTAGATCCCGATAGTGTATTAAAGAATATAATATTTATAAGGGCATATAATTCAGATCATCAAATAAGTATTGTAAAGAAAATACCAAGCTTAATTCATGAAGGAAAGAATATAAGATTAATAGTTATAGATTCAATTACTGCGCATTTTAGAGCAGAATATATTGGAAGAAGTAATTTAGCAGAAAGACAACAAAAATTAAATCAACACTTAAGAGATTTATTGAAATTAGCTACAGTTTATAATTTAGCAGTATATGTAACAAACCAAGTTATGGCAAAACCTGAAGGATTTTTCGCTTTAGATCAACAGGCAGTTGGAGGACATATTTTAGCCCATGCAATTACATATAGAATATTCTTAAGAAAGGGTAAGGATAGAACAAGGATTGCTAGGTTAATTGATGCACCTCATTTACCTGAAAGAGAGGCGGTATTTAGAATAAGTGAGGAGGGTGTTAGGGATGTATAAGCTTTATATTTAGATATTTTCTATTTTATATATATGGAAAGATATGAAGCATCATCCTTATTAAACAAACCAGTTGTTACAGATAAAGGTAGAAAGTTGGGGGAAATTGCAGATCTACAATTTGAAGAAAAAACAGGTGAAGTATTGAATATCATATTAAAGAATCCTACTGAAAATGCTGAAAGATTGGGATTGGAAAAAACAAAGGATGGATTTTTAGTACCATTTATGGCAGTAAAGGCAATTGGCGATTATGTAGTAATTTCTGAAGAAGATTTAGTATAGATTTTTTATATTTACTTTATTAATTAAAAACAAAACAATATTTGAAATTATAATTTTATCTATGTTTTATGATTAAAAATAAAAAAATATGGAAATTATTCTAATTATTCTGCAGGTTTTATAACAGATATATTATCACCCCTTAAGAATATCCAAGGTAATTTTTTATTAGTATCCAATTCTGTTACATCTTCTAATACCATGTTTGGATGAACATCAGAAGCTACCAATTTACCTCTATATTGTTTACCATTCTTCATTTCTACTATTATTTCTTTTCCTTTTGACTGTGTTATTATATCTAATGGTCTTACTATGTCCATAAACAAAATATACAAAAAAGATTTTATAAATTTATTTTATAAATTGATTTAAAAATTATTCTTTTATTAATATTCCATTTATAATTCCATCTTGACCTGGTCTTGATGTTACTAAAACTTTTCCTATTTCAGTATTTAATATAGCATTTTTAGTTATTATTTTTTCTCTATCTAAGTTTTTATCATTTGGATTTTTAATAACACCCAATATTTTTACTCTTTTAATTTCTTTTGTTTCTGGATTAAGTACATTTACATATAAAGCACCCTTTAATTTTACTTTATAATTTCCACCTTTCGTTCTAAATATATATCTTATTTCTTCATTACCTTTTGATATCTTTGTTAGAATTGGATATCTTCCATAATTTGCTTTTCTTTTTTTACTATTAGGAGATTTTATTTTACCATTTTCTTTTCTTAAATCTCTACCTTGGTAAACAGATAATCCTCCTTTTTTGTATATATTTACCATTTTATTTTTATGATAAAAAAGATTTAAAAAATAAAGTGTAATAAAAAATAAAATACGCGGCGGTGCCCGAGCGGTCAAAGGGGTCGGGCTTAAGACCTTAGTTGGTAAGAAACCCGATGGGTTAGTCCCGTCAGGGGTTCAAATCCCCTCCGCCGCATTGAAATTATATTTTTTATAATTCTAATTAATAATTAGTAATTATTCATAGATTAATTTGAATAATATATGAATAATACGCTAAATAAACATAATATAAAGCCATAAGATTATCTATTATATCTTTTTGTTATCTAATTTATTATTATATTCAAAGACTTAATTATTCATAAAAATTTATATATTAAAAAAAAACGGATAATATAGTATGAAATCTATTTCCCCAATAATAGCAACAATACTATTAATTGTAATGGTAGTAGCAATAGCAGGATTAATGTATGCATGGCTATCTGGAATGTTTTATTCATTAACATCTTCTTCATCTCAACAAATTCAACAGCAATCTCAAATGGTATCTTTTACAATAAATAATGTATTTTGTTCAAATAATACATTATATTTTGATATCTACAATAATGGAAATGTACCTATTTATATAAATAATTCTGAAATAATATTTACAGATAATAATGGTAATAATACACCTATAAACGGAAGCAATATTATTTGTAATAATGGAAATATAATACCTATAGGAAGTAATAGTTTATGTTATATAATAAATAATTTATGTTATTATAATGTTACAAATTATATAGAAAGTATGAATTTTGTATATAATGGAATAAGTTATAATTATGGTATATCAGGTAATAATAAATTTAATTTATTATATGCTCCTAATAATTCTACTAGTAATTTAACATCAAGTTCATCTACTAATACTAACACTAGCTCAGGATATACTCCATTAGTAATATATGATATCCCAATAACAATATATAATACTCAAAATATTTCTACACCCTCTCCTTTTCAACAAGATATTGCTATTTGCAACGGAACCTTAAATGTAGGTTCATCTTTTGCTTATATAAATGATCCAACATTATTTAATCAAATAAATCCAAATGGACAAAATGTTTATTTTTCAACATTATATAGTAGTAGTCCAGATATTTACTCATGGTATGAAGGTCAACTAAATTATAATGGAGTTACATGTGATGTATGGTGGATAAATTTACCAAATGGAATTCCTGCAAATAGTAGTGTAGTAGTATATCTATATATAGGAAATAGTTCTTCTAATTATTATTCTCAATATTATCCATATGTAGGTGCTTCTCCTCAAGTAATTTCAGGATATGATAATGGTCAAGATGTATTTGTAGCATATGGATATTTTAATAATACATTTGATGGATGGAGTGGATATATCTTTACAGGATCTTATTCTCCTACAGCAACCCCAAATGGTATTGAAATGCTAAATAGTGGTTCTTCCGAAGGCACATATATTTTACCTCCAAATAATGGAAATATTCCAGAAATACCTTTAATTGTTGAAGAAGCTTGGTATTATTCTGGTATTGGACAT
Organism: Candidatus Nanobsidianus stetteri; assembly: GCF_003086415.1. Lineage (GTDB taxonomy): Archaea > Nanobdellota > Nanobdellia > Nanobdellales > Nanobdellaceae > Nanobdella > Nanobdella stetteri_A. Next base: position 13,560 of record NZ_QEFP02000003.1, read on the forward strand.
GCAAATGCAATAGCATTATTTGGAAATACAAGTAATCAAATTTATGCAGCCAGTATTGGAAGTACTGCAGGTGTAGATACACCAGCATCTAATTTATCTACATTTGCGCAATTTCAGTATGATTATGGAACTAATCCTCCCAATTCTCAAGCAGATATGTTAAAGTCTGCAGTAACAAATCAATATTTAAATTATACATCTTTCCCAAACACAGGTGGCACAATTTATTCATATTTAATTGTTAATTCCACATATGCACAAACTGGGTATTATAAATATAATGGTGGTCAAGTATGGGCTCCATTAACATTATTAGATACATACAGTATAAATAATAATGGATATACGTATTCTAATTTAAATTATAATCCTTTCCAATATGGTACATTAGAAATAAGTGCAGGAGATGGTGTTTATGATACGTCAACTCAATATGTAGAATGGGTAATAGCAAGAGCATATCCTCCAAATGGTGTAATGCCTTCAATTTATATTATTGCTTATGCAGTTATTTAGTTAATTTTTCAATATCAGATAATTTAGATAATAATCCTATTATTTAAAATATATTAGAAATCTTTTCTAGTAAATTTAATTATTTCCATCAAAACAATTATTTCCATAATTACTGTTTATAATATCAAAACCTGGGGCGGGTGGGATTTGAACCCACGACCTTCCGGTCTTCAGCCGGACGCTCTCCCGGTCTGAGCTACCGCCCCTTCGATTATCAATATTTTCATTATTTATTTTTTAAATTTTTCAAATTATAAAACATTCTTTAATTTATAATGATAGAAAAATATTATCCAATATTAAACAATAGACCATTTCAAATTGATGTTATAGAAAAAATATTAAACTATATTAATGAAAATAGAAAATTCATTTTATTGGATTCTCCTACGGGTTCAGGTAAAACGATTATTGCATTGGTGATTTCTGATTATTTAGCAAAAGAGGATTTTATAACTCATATTGCTGTAAGAACAACTGAAGAAATAAAAAGATATTTAGAAGACTCATTTAAAATAAATACAATATTAAGGGTATATCCAAATAAAAAGAAAACATGCCCAATATTTTTTAAATCAAATTTATCTGGAGAAGAAATAATATGTGCTGATTGTATATATAAAAAATCTTTATATGATCCAGAAGAATTATATAAAAGATTAAAGAAATATAATTATAATTTTATTAAATTGACAAAAATAGAATATAAGAAATATTTAAAAAAGAAGGATGTAAGATGTATATATCATTCTTTTAAGAAAATTGATTCAAATATTTATATTTCAACATATCCATATGTTTTTAATCAATATTTAAATGAAGTATTATCTTTAGAAGGAGAACCTGATTTTTTAATAATGGATGAGTCTCATAATTTATTAACATCAATTATAAATCCTATGTCAATATCATTTAGAAAATATATAGAAAAAGGTATTGGAAAAAGGAATGAGGAAAATTTATTATTTCAAGATTTAATAAAAGAATTAGAAATTATAAAAAATGCTTTAAATATACCTGAATATGATTTTGAATTAATAAGATATAATTTAATGAAATTTTCAGATGAATTATTATCATTTATAGAAAATGTAATTGCAAAGAAATTTAATACAAGGGATATATATTTAATAAAAGAAAGAATGGAAAAATCTTCAAAAGAAATATATATAGATAGAGAAAAATTAAAGGAAATATTTGATTCTAATGAAAAATTATTGGATAATTTATCATTTTATTGGGAGACATATAAAAGGTATGTTTCAAAAAATAATATTAAATTACCAAAGAAAAGATGGAATATAAATAAAATATTAAAGTTATATTATTATATAAATTATGAAGATATTTTTTGGATATTAAATTTATTTAAATTAGAAGGATATATAACAAAATTTGAAAAAATAATTAAAGTATTTGATAATTATAAATCAGTAATATTAATGTCTGGAAGTAATTTTACAAAAGAAAGTTTCCAAAAATTATATAAAATAAAGGATGTAGAATATATTAAAGTTGATATAAAATATGGAAAAAAGGATTATGAAGTATTATATAATTTTTCTTCAAGATATTCAAAAAGAAATGATAAAAATAATATAGAAAATTTAATAGGAGATATAAAATTTATTGCAAATAATTTAGAAAAGTATCAATTATATATGTTCCCTTCATATTCTTTTATGGTAAATATATATGAAAAATTAGATATAAAGGACAGAATATTTTTAGATGATGGTGAGAAACCATTAAATAGAATATTAAAAACAACTAAAGATATAATATTTACATATGCAAGATCAAGATTTATAGAAGGAATTCAGTTAGTAAAGGATAATCAATCATTATTAAAGGTAATTGTAATTGTTGGAAAACCATATCCTCCACCACCAAATGCATCAATATTAATATATAAAATAATTAAGGATAATAATTTGGATTATAATGAATTGGCAGAAGTATTAAAGGATATAAATATTAAACAAGTAATTGGAAGGGCAATAAGATTTCCAAATGATCATGTTAAAATATTTTTTATAGATGATAGATATAAAAAGGTGGAAATTAAAAAATATTTGCAATAATTATTCGTATCTCAATGCAACCATCGGATCAATTCTAGAAGCTTTTATTGCTGGTAATGTTCCAGATAAAATACCTATAAAGAATGGGAATACTAAAGAAAAGATTATTAATTGTACATTAATATATGGTTGTAATCCAATAAATCCATAGAACTTTAATACTGAAGAAGCTATATATGATGTAAAGAATCCGAGCATTATTCCCAAAATACCTCCCAATAACCCAATAAATCCAGATTCTAATAAAAATAAAACTAATACTTCTATATTTTTCATTCCTAATGCTTTTAATAATCCAATTTCTCTATATCTTTCTAAAATTGATGTATACATTGTATTTACAATATTTATTGCTGAAATTAATATAGATATTGATGCAATTATTAATGAAAACATAGATATTCCACCAATTATTTGATCTGCAATTTGTTCAATAGATTGTGCAGTTACTATTGTATATGTTTGACCCTTTAATGAATTTATATAATTATTTATTGAATTATATGCTATATTATAATTATAAACAATTACAATTAAATAATTATAATTTATATTTCCAAATATTTTTTCATATTCACCTTCTGGAAATAAAATAGTATAATCTGGGTTTCCACTAGTTTGTTGTAATATCCCAACTACCTGACATCTTTGTCCAAATATATTTATATAATCTCCAACACTTATTTTTTGATTATTTAATGAAGGAGAATTTGCAATTTGATATCCCAAATCTACTTGGCAATTATTATTATTTGTTATAAAAGTTCCTTCAAGAATATTATAATCTACATATGTTAAATAATTTATGTCATTTGTATTAATAACTAATACATCTGCAGGTATTTGATAATTATTATATTTAATTATTGTAGAAGTCGAATATGCTTTAATAACCCTCTCTACTCCAGGTAATGTTTTAATATTTTCAATAAAACTATTTGTAAAATATCCAGAAATAGAACTAACAAATCCAGCTCTTGCACCAGGAAAAATAAATATCGCCTTATTTCCAAATTTATTTAATTCACTTTGAACATAATATTGTAATCCTTGAGATAATGCAATTAATGTAAATATGGTAGCTATACCAATTGTAATTCCTAAAGATGTTAAAAAAGTCCTTAACTTTTTTGTTTTCAAATATTTTAATATTAAAAATAAATAATCATTTATTTTCATTTTTCTTTCTTTTTATTATATAATATATTATACCCATAAAGATTAGAGCCAATATTATTATATCAATTACAATATTTCCAGACGATTTTTTATAATAAATATTATATCCAAGATATTCTAGAGAGGTATTATAAAGCATTGTATATTTATTTCCAAAGATATCATTATAATATATTTGTATATATACTGTTGTGTTTGGATAACAATTGTTATTTAATGTAAATACAACAGAATTTGAATTTCCAGGATCCAATTCTCCAATATATCCCTGATTTGGTGAAATAATACATTCACCAGAACTATAAATATTTATATACATATTATATGCTGGTGCATTTCCATAATTGAATATATTAAATGTTAATGTTCCAGAACTATATGATCCAGATAAAGTTATATTTGGATATGCATTTATATTTTCAACAATGTATCCGTTTAAATTATATAATATTGAATTTGAATAATATTGAACATTAAATGGAATATTTATGGTTCCATATAAATTATTATTTACAATTACTGTTATTGGAATATTTATTTCTTGTCCTGGTAATATATTATTAATATAAATGTTATTATTTGCAATTGAAATATTTGTACCTGTAAATGTTAATGAAATGTCTGATATATTTGAATTTGTTGGATTATATAATGTTAAATTAATTATATTTTCTCCAATATTTAGATATCCAACATTATATAAAACTTCCAATCTATTATTTGATGGTAAAATAGGTACATTAATAATTGTTGTATAATTGTTAATATTTCCTAAAGGATCTTGATAAGTTATAAATAATGGAATTGTACAATAATTATTTGCATAATTTGATGGAATTAATAATTGGAAATTAACTAATGTAGAACCCGATAAATTAGATAAATATATTGAAGAAGGTTCTAATGAACATAAAGATGAATTTGATTGAATCAATACATTATATATTTCTTCTCCATAGTTTGTTATATTTAATGTTAAATTTGCAATACTTCCATAATAATTATTTGAATAATAATAATTACTAATTGTTATATATGGTAAATTTTCTACAAATATTGGATATATCTGTGAAATTTCACTAACTCCATTACTGTTTGTATAACTACCATTTATTATTATATCATAACTTCCAGGATTACAATTTTCATATAAATTTAATGAAGTGCAATAAGAATCTCCAGGATTTAAATATGGAATATAAATTGAAGATTGATTGGAATATATACAGTTTGGATAATATATATTTAGAGTAATCAAATTTGCCTGAGATTGGTCATTATTTACTATACAAACACCTAAATTTATATTATTATTGCTGTTTACTATTGTTGGGGATATTTTTGTAATATTTATTTGTAAAGAATATATATTAAACAATAAAAGGGCTAGCAAAAATATATAGATATATTTTTTCATGAGATTATTATATTTAAAACATTTATAAAAATTATTTTAATAATTCTATTGTTTCATCTATTGTAGCATTATCTTTTAATATTTTTCCATTTCTTATTACTACTATCCTGTTAGTTTTTTCTGCTACTCTTAAATCATGTGTTACTATTACAATTGTCCTATTTTCATCTTCATTTAATTTTTTTAATATATCTAATAATTCTTTTGCAGATTTTTCATCAATGTTTGCAGTGGGCTCATCTGCTAAAATTAATTTTGGATCTTTTGCCAATGCTCTAGCAATAACAACTCTTTGCTGTTGTCCTCCAGATAATTGATTTGGATAATTATACAATCTATCTCCCAATCCAACCTTATTTAATAATTCCTTTGCTTTTTCTAAATTATTATTTCCAGAAATTCTTAAACCAATTTGTACATTTTCTAATGCATTTAGATAATTAAATAAATAATATTGTTGGAATATAAATCCTATATACTTTCTTCTTAGTTCAGATAATTGATTATCATTTAATTTCGATATATCTTTATCAAATAAATATACTCTTCCTTTTGTAGGTCTATCTAAGCATCCCATTATTGCCAATAATGTAGATTTTCCTGATCCAGATGGTCCAACTATTGATAAAAATTCTCCCTCTTTAATTTCTAAACTTACATTATCCAATGCCTTTATAGGATATCCTCCAACATAATATATTTTTTCAACATTTTCTAATTTAACTATCATAATCTAATATATTTTTCAATTTCAAAAATATTTATTATTTTTGGTAAATCAATTTCTGGATAATACCATGCCAATTTTAATGGATATGGTGGATAATATATTCTTTTAAATAATTTTATATTTAATTTATTTTTTATTTGATATAAATTCGTATTTTTATCATCTATATATATTATATCTCTATCTATATCTATTAAATATTCAAATACATCAATAATTGTTTTAAATTCCTCAGTTCCATAAACTAATATGTCTTTAAAATATTTATCCAAATTCGTTTTCTTAATTCTTTTTATTTTAATATCTTTTGTATCATCAGTAGATGTTACTAAATATAAATCTCTATTTTTATATTTTTCTAAGAATTCTATAGTTCCAGGTAATATTATCTGATTTTCTGACCTCATTTTCCAATAATATTCAATTATTTCATCTGGATTATCTTTTATTAAAAATCTTATCCATTTTCCCCTTTCAAATATTCCAAAATAATCTCCAAGATCTTCTACTGCAAGCATTGCTTCAGTAAATCCTTCATATAAATTTAATTCTTCTCGTATTTTTTCATAAATTAGAGGTATAACTGTATAACTATCTACGAGTGTTCCATCATAATCTAGAGAAATTATCATTTAAAATACTTCCTGATCTAATAATATTTTATATCTCAATAGATCTTGTGTAATTAGTACAATACTATCATGTAAAATCTTTTGTATATCCAATACTTTAATAAATATTTTGTATTCATCTTCTTTTAATAAAGGTCTTTTTAATTCTTCACTATCAAATTTTTCCAATTCTTCTAATAATGTTTCCAATTCACTAATACCATCTTTTAATTTATCAATATTCCTTTTAATATCTTTAATAATTTTTATTTCTTCTTCATTTAATTTTTTATCATGATCTATTGCATCCCTTTCAGGATCCATAAAAAATAAAAAATCATTGGAATTTATAAACTTACTTCTATTCTTTCATTATATTCCTTCTCAATATTCCATATTTTAATATCTTTCGTATACATTTGCTTTGGTTCTTTAGTATTGTCATCTAATACAATTACAATTGTTCCTGTTATTAATTTTCCAGTTCCAATAGATTCTTCTATTTTAAATCCTAGCCTTTGTATTAATTTTGTTACATCTTTTTTATATTTATCTATTATCTCCCTATTATTTGCTGCTATTGCCCCATATACATTTGTAATAAAACTTCTACCTGTTGGATTTACGGGCCTTAATAATTCTATAGATATTTCCATTATGAATAGTTATATTAAATATATAAAAGTTTTCTTTATAGATTATCAATGAAATTTTTGGTAACCTCGGATCTTCATCTACCAATTTTTTATAAAGAGTTTTATGAGAGTTTAAATAACATTAATGAAAAGATAGATTTTGTTATATTATGCGGGGATATAATTGATAATAAAGAGCATATTTATTTAAAGAAACTATATTATTTGTTAACTAATAAATTTGGAAATATAAAAATATTTTCAACTTTTGGAAATAATGAAGCATCAATTTTATTAAATGGAGAGAAAGATAAAGATTTTTATAGAAGAGAATATAATTTTATTAATTGGCTAGATTATGAATATTACAATTTAGGCGAATATTATTTATTGGGATTTGAAGGTTTTCCTGAGAGAACATGGAAAATGGTAAATATTGAAAATATAAAGGAATATTATTCTAAGAAATTGGAAAATATATTTAATAGCTTAGATAAAAAAATAATTGTTTTTTCTCATTATGGTTTATTAAGAGATACTGTTTTAGGAGATCCTGCGCCAGAATGGGCATTGTATTCAAAATATATTGAGAATTTAATTAAAAAATATTCTGATAAAATTATTTATGGATTTCATGGACATGCTCATCATTCAAAAAATTATAAAACAAAGATAAATAATACTGAAATATATAATGTTGCATTTCCATTACATAAAAAACCTTTAATCTTTGAAATATGATTATAATATTTTTTGATATTTTTAATTTTAATAGTTGATATTACTTTTGCAAAAATATTTGTAATTATAACAAAATAAGAAATATTTTAGTATTTTGGAAATTTAAACCAATCCAGATAAACTTCATATTAGTTAAAAAAGAAAAGTTCTATTATAAATGCCGCCGCGGGGATTTGAACCCCGGACCTCCTGGTTTCTCACAAACTCATCGATTTTATTGGTTATGAGCCAGGCGCTCCAACCCCTGAGCTACGGCGGCTTAATAAATTCCTTATTTTTAATTTTATAAGATTATTTATAATTTTAAATTTAATGGCTGAAAAGGAAAGATGGGGTATTGCATATATATATTCAAGTAAAAATAATACTATTATTCATATTACAGACATAACTGGTAGAGAAACAATTGCATTTAGTTCTGGTGGTAGGGTTGTTTTAGCTCAAAGATTAAAAGGTACACCAACTGCTGCAATTTTAGCTGCAAAACAGGCTGCTCAAAAGGCTTTGGAGAAGGGAATAAATGCTGTTCATGTTAGGGTAAGGGCGCCTGGTGGACATAATGGTCCCTGGGTTCCTACACCATCTGCACAGTTTGCAATTAAAACATTAATTACTTCAGGATTAAAGATCGGAGTTGTAGAAGATATAACTCCAATACCACATGATCATTGTAGAAGGAAAGGAGGAAAGAGAGGAAGGAGATTATAAATTTTTATAAAATTCTCTTTAATATTTTCTTAATCAACCTTTTTATTGCATATAAATAAAATCTAATTCTTTCCATTCGCTTTTTCCTCTAAAAATTTTATCAAATTTTCTATATCCTTTTCATATATTAATCCACCAGCCGCTTTTGGATGTCCTCCTCCACTTATTCCATATATTTTTGCAAATTCTCTCATTAATATTCCTAAATCATATTTTCCAGATTGATTTCTTAATGATATACTATATTTTTTATATTTTCCCTTAAATAATCTTCCAAATAATTTTTCTCTTAATGATAGTACTACTATTATTTTTTCAGGATAAAATGATGACAAAATTGTAGATATAACTGAAGATTTCTTTGCTTTAAATACCAATAATTTTTCAGATTCATATATTTTTTTAGCACTTTTTAATCCTTCATAATATTTTATTGCTCTATTCTTTAATTTTTTCAAGTCAAATTCTTTTATAAACTCTTCAATATTTAATGCTTTATCAATATTTTTTGATATTTCATATGGATGTGCTATTAAAAATAAATAAAAATATATTATATAGGGAATGTAAAAATATTTACCATTATAAAATCCTTTGTAATTTTTTAATAGATCTTTTAATAGTTCTTTGTCATTTTCTAACATAAAATCCCCTATAGATCCAATAGATGCCAATAATGAATATTTTGAAAATTCATCACCGAATAATATTTTTCCAATTCTATATGATATACTAGTTGTACATATTTCTAAATTAAATAATGCTCTTACATCAAAATATATTAAATTGTTTGGTAAATCTTCTGGAACCCTTCTTTTATGATGATCTAAATATATTATTTTTATTTTTTCATGTCTCTTAGAAAAACTAATTAAATATTTGTCATCCATTGGTGTGTCTAAAAATATTATTGTATTTATTGTTTTCTTATTAAATATTATTCCATCCAATATTCTTATTAGATCTAAATTATTTTCTCCAGTAATTCTAAAATATTCCATATATTTCTTATTCAATTTTTCTAATATTATTTTCATTAAACTCAATGCCATTTTTCCATCCAAATCTGAATCCGCTACAATCAATATTTCTTCATTTGAATCTTTTATCTCTTTCGCTATATCTGAAAAATCCATTTAATATTAAAATATAATAATATTTAAAAGCATAGGCCCCGATAGCTCAGCGGTAGAGCGGTGGACTCGTAATCCACAGGTCCCGGGTTCAAATCCCGGTCGGGGCTATCTTCTATACCTGTAATAATTTCCATAGTAGTTTCCATAATTATATCCGTAGTAATTATAATAATTACTATAGTTTTGTTGATTATATTGTAAATTACTTTCAGCGAAATTATTAATATTTTCTTCTTCATTTTCTTCTTCAAATTTTTTCTCTTCTTCTTCAATGAATTCTGGTAACAATTTATCTATTACATATACTGCTGTATATATTAATGGGAAGAAAATTATTACGGAGAGAAAATCTATATAATTAAATTCTATTACCCCATATATAAATGGCGTAAACATAATCTGAAAATAAGAAAAGAATCCAGTTTTCCCAAGTATTTTTGCAATCTTTTTTCTTTTTATAGATGATATTAATATAAATAAGGATAAAAGTAAGAAAAATAATGTTATAATTAATTTATTATAATCATTAAGCTCATTATTTAAGTATAGATGCCTTAACCAATCTATAGAAACCCATGAAAATATAATGCTATTTGCTAATGAATGTGAATATCTAAGTTCTTTTCTTTCTACTAAGAATTCCATTGCAAACCATGTTATATAAACTGGATATGTAACCCATATAATTTCAACATTTGTAAGTGTAGATATAAATATTGTTAAGAATGCTTGAAACAATGATATTATATCTATCATTATAATAAATAAAAAATCTTGAAATATTAAAATATTAATTTTTAAGTATAAATTCTAGAATAAAGATTATGGGGCTAGATATATTATATGTATTGATTGTAATATTTGATATATTAATATCTATATGGAATGCATACAATGCTGGAAAAGCTTTGGAATATATGAAATTAAATAATATAGAAAGTGATTGGCCAAGGATGGTTGCATACTCTACATTAATATTATCCTTTGCAGGTGCAGCATATGGTAATGCATCATTATTATCAATTGTAGCATATTACTTAGGATATATTGATATATATACATTATTAGGAATCCTTTCATTCTCATTTTTAGTGTTTGGATTTTTAATAATATTGTTTGGAATTGTTATAACTATAAATAGTATAATTGTTGCATCAAAAACAAAGAGTTTCTTCGATATATTTATTGCAATATATAATAGTATTGCTGTTATTTGGGATATATATACATATATAGAAGGATTTTCTACAGCATTCAATATATTAAAAGATCAATTTGGTAATGAAGAAAGAAATTCACAGGGCATATTTATTTTAATAATAATTGCCGCAATATTAATTGCAGTATTTATGGTATATGGTGCATTTAAATATGGTAAAGCTTCTGTATATAAAGTAGAAAATCTATCCGTACAACCATCACCAATTGAAAGCTAATGAAGCATTTGCAATTTTTGGGAAAATATGTAGATGATATAATAAAGGGAAATAAAAATTTAACTATAAGATTATCAAAGGGAAATTTAAAAATTGGAGATATTTTTATTTTACATGCTGGAGGGAAAGTAATTGGAAAATTTAGGGTAAAAAATATATATACAAAGAAACTATATCAAATAACAGATGAAGAAGCAAAGAGAGATGGTTATAATAATAAAGAAGAATTAATAAATGATTTAAAAAGAATATATAAAAGGTTAGATTTAAATAGAGAAGTTGCAATCATAGAATTTGAACCTGTAGAAATAATAAATAATATATCTTCTGAGGAATTTGCATGGGGTGGGCAAAAGATTGATTTAATTGAATTAGCAAAATTAATATTAAAATATGATGAGAAATTGAATGAAAAGGAAAGAAAACTATTAAATATATTAATTGAAAGTGGAAGTTTAAGAAAGGCTGCAATTAAGTTGGGTGGATTAAATAAAAGATATATAATTAGGAAAATATTAAAGAAGGGATTTTATAGATTAAGGGAAAAGAAAATTATATAATATTTTCCTGTCTTAAATTTATTTTTAATCTTTTAATAAATTCATCATAATTATTTATATCCAATAAAAAACCTCCAAAATTATCAAAACTAGAATAATAAATTATGTTGTTATCAAATAACTTTTTCAATATATTATTTATTAATTTTTTATTTTCATCTTTATTTGTCTTAATTATCCCTCTATAAAAATTATTTACTTTATATAATAAAATAATGACCTTTCCATTTATTATATTTTCTCTAATTAAAAGATTTAATAATAAGGGTAAAAAATATCCTTTTCCATAATTTTTCTCAATTGTTATTATTTTCAATCCATTTTCATCTTTTATTTGTACATTATTATTTATTATATCATATAATAATTTTGAAAATTGTAATCTTAAATTATTTTCAGATTCTCTCAAAATATCAATATTATATTTTTTAATGAAATATAATATTCCTTCCATTTTATTATTTTCAATTAATCCTTCAATATTATATAATAATTCTAATAAATCTCCAATCTCTTCGCCCTTATTAATCTTATATATTTCACCTATTAAATCGTCTGTTCTTTGTAAATTATACTTTAACTTTAATTTTATTATATTACTAACTATTTTTTTAATATCTTCTTCAGATAAATCTTTATAAAATATACCAGCAGTTCCTCTATCCTTTATATTTAATTCTTTTACTAATTCTAGAGCTTTTTCATCACTTCCAGTGATGTTCGGGATATAAAAATTAAATGGAGAGCTTAATACTTTATATAAAGGTTTTGTAAATATACCTGGAAGATTTATTCCAGTATATTTTGATAATATTTCTCTATCAATTAATTCATTTAATATTTCATTATTTGGTTTATTAAAATCATATAAATTTCCAACTAATGATAAATATAAAATATTTTTATCATATGGATTCAAACTTTGATATAAATAATATAATATATCTGATGTAGATATTTCTTTATAACCATCCAAATTAAAAATATTTGGATTGAGATTTACAACATTATTTAATTCAATATCTTTTATTGTTAAAAAATGATGATCTATTATATATATCTTTTTATTTAAATCTTTATTTAACTTTATTACATCATCTGAAAATATAGATCCAGTATCTAAAAATATTATGTTATCATATTCATACCCACTTTCACCTAAAAATAAATTATTAACCTCTTTTTTACTTATATAATCTAAAAATGTTAGATGAACTTCAGAATTTTTTTCATATAAGTATTTTAATAAAAATATTGATGAAGATAAACCATCGGGATTTAATGAAGATATAATTAAAAAATTTTGCTTATTTTCTACTGCCTTATTTATTCTATTAGATATCTCTTCTATATAGGATAAAAATCTATTGTTCATGAATATCCATACATCTTTGCTATATCTCTACTATATTCGAATGTTTGTGGTAATTTTTTATTTTTCTTATAGTATTTTATTAAACTTTTTACTCTGCTTTCAAGTTCCTCCAATTTTTTCTTTGTTACAATATCCTTTCTATGTAATTCTAAATGTTTCAATATTCCATTTATTTTTTTAAATAAATATAATAGATCTTCAGGTATTTCTTGTTTTAAATTTAATTCTTTTGTTGCATATTTTACTAACTTTTTATTTAATATTTCTTTAACCTTTACACCATATTTTTCCTTTAATTCTCTTCCAATTTGTGATGGTGTATATCCTTTATTCCATAATTCTTTTATTATATCATTAATTTGTTCTTTTGATATTTGATTATTTTCCATACTAGTTTAAATGATAAAAATATTAAAAAAATTATCTTTCATATGTGCCTATAAAATAACCATAGCCAACAATATTTTCTTCCTTTACATATCTAATAAAATCATCAAAGAACCATCCATCTATATATAATTCTTTATTTAGAAATAATATTATTGTATAATATCTGTGTTTACCATGACCTTTTGGAGGACATGGACCATCATATCCAATTTTTCCAAAATCATTTTTACCTTGAATAATTTGTACATCATCTATTTTAACAATTCTCTCCTTTTTAATTCCTGGAGGTATACTTTTTATTGGCTTATTTATATATGCAATCCAATGCCTAAATATACCACCAGGTGCATCTGGATCTTCTACAAATAATAACATACTTTTTGTATTGTTTGGTATTTCTTCAATTAATATTGGAAATGATATATTTTTTCCCTCACATGTATAATCTTCCGGTATTTTTTCCAAATCTCTAAAAGAACTTGAATATATATTTACTTTTATTGCATTGTCAGGTATTTTTATATCCAATATTTCCATAAAATATATTTATTTAAAAATTTTAATATATTTATCTTTTATGATGAAAATCTAAAATCTGAAAAATGATGAGTTGTCGGTCTACTGATTTATAAAATTATTTAAAAATATTTTTAATATGACTGTTTTGAGGGAATATGAATATGAAGATCATACTGCAGATATAAAGATTGTTGGTTATGGAAATACACCAAAGAGAGCAATTGAGGCATTAATATTGGGAATGTTTAATATTATATATGATAATGAGAAAGTTGAGAAAAAAGAATCTAAACAATTTGTAATTGAAGGGAAAAATATATTGGAGATTATATACAATGTTGCTAGAATATGTTTAGAAGAGGTTTTTTATAAGGATAAGTTTGCTGTAAGAGATATAAGAGTAAAAAATTTAAAGAAAGTTAGGGTTGAAAGCAAAAAATATAAGTGGGTATGTAGATTTGAAGTTTATGGAGAAAAATATGATAAAGAAAAACATGGATTTAAAAAAGAAGTTAAAGCAGTTACTTTACATGATATAAATATTACAAAAATAATGAAAACCTATTGGAGTGCAGAAATTGTTGTTGATGTCTAACTTTCCTGTTCTTTTTTAGCTTCAAAATATTTATATAATGGTATATTTCCAATTAAATAATATAATAGATCTAATATTATTGCAATAGATAATACAAATGCAAATTCATCAACTGATGGTTCTGGTACTATAAAATATAATAAAAGTAATGTATATAATGCAATAATCTCCATTAGCATTCCAACCCTAAAAGACATTCTTACTCTTTCAATAAAAGGTTTATCTTTTTCCTTTACTATATTTGTTGATAATACCACATTATTATCAATTGCAAATCCTAAAATCATTAACATCCCAATAAATCCATTTGCTCCTATAGGATATTTTGTTATAGATAATATTGCCAACAAACCAATAACATCAAATAATATTGTAGATATTATATTTAAAGTAATCTTAGAAGCTCTAAATGCTATAAATATTACAAATGATGTAAGTATTATTGTTAAAATTACAAAGAATAAAAATTGATTAAATATAAGATTGCCTACTAAAGAACTATATTGTTGTATTGATATATCTGTAGGAGATAGTTCAATATTATAATCTTGATTTAATAAATTAATTAATAATGTTTCATTAATTTGTTTTCCTGATTCAATATAAATAATATTTGGTGTATTATATAATACGTAGTCCGTTATATTCATTTGATTTAATACATTTTGTATTTGAGTGTTTGTTATATGATAATTATTATTTATTAATGTTATATAACCTCCAGAAATTGTAATAGATTTGTTAATTATATATCCGTACTTAAAGTAATTAAATAATATTATTCCAACAAATACTGCAAATATTAATATAGAAATTATTAGAAACTTCTTATAATTATTTTCTATAAATGATAAGATTTTCATTAACATGCTCATTTTTTACATATTCTTAAAAAAGTATATAAAATTATTTTTTTCATAATAGGTATATGAGATCCTTTAATTATTTAGTAGAAATAATATTAACTGTATCTTTAATATTATTGTTCTTAATAAACATTCAATTTCCTCAAAGTCCTTCATATTATATAAATATATTTAATAAAAAATATACATTGTATACCGCCTTAGCAAATACTTATAATGATAAATTTCTAAGTTATTTAGAAACAAATCAATTTGATGTATTAGCTTCAATATATAATAGTATGCTATCGGGTTATTTTAATTATTATGATTTAAAGCAAGCAGTAGATTATAGTTTAAACTTTTACAATACTTATAATTCAACATGCTATGAATTTTTATTTCCATTTCCATATCTAGGAAACAATTTATTATATTCATTAAATGTGAGTGGACAAGTTAATAATTTTTTCTTAATATATAATTCTCAAGGAACATTGTGTGGAAATATTGCATCAAGTGATGATTGGTATGGAATAATAATATCTAGTTATTCTAGTAACAATTTATCTATATATTTAAATTTAACAAATGTAACAAGTTTTGTTAATTACACTGTAGATCCTTATTCATTTTATGCATATAATATTGATTTATATCCAATACAAATCCAATATTTGAATGTATCATATATTAATACATCTAATGGGTATATTCCAATGATAAATATATCATTAAATTTACCTGACGGTTATACACAACCAATAATTATATTATTTAGAGCTGAAAATAATAATTTTAATTATTTAAATTTAACAAACAATTATCAATTAGTGAACAATTTACCTGCCCAATTGGTACAATATGTTATATTTCCATTTAGTTGGGAAACACTGTATGTTTCTCCTCAATGTTTAGATCAATCTAATGTTATATCTTTTACAAATAATAATCAATATTTTAATTTAACAAACTCTTCATATTATCCTTCTCAATTATCTGGTAATACATCAATAACTGTTGTTGCTTGGATTTATATAAATAATTATTATTCTTCTTCCTGTGCTTCTGGAGAAAATTATATAAGTGCAATAGTTAATACATCTGTGGCAAATTATGTAGGTTCCATATTTAGTCAAATAATTATACCAAATAATAGTCAATATTATCTAGGAATAGATGAAAGTAATAATATAGGATATTTGCCAAATTATACTTTACCAATGAATCAATGGATTTTTGTTTTCTGGGAATATAATAATAGTAATGGGCAATTTTATGGGGGATTTATAAATCAAAGTGGAATATATTATGGTCAAATAATACCTTATCCTGGTTATTCATCTTTGCAACCTTTAAATTTATACTATCCACCAAATGAAACAATATATTTAGGAACTCCTACAACGTTGTATCCTCCTCAATGTACATTTTTAGGAAATATATATGTAATTGCATTTTATAATCAACCATTAACAATAAATCAACTAGAAAATATATATTATTCAGAAGATTTTAATTATTATAATCCAGTAATAATTTATTATGGTAAAAATTATAATCCAAATACAGGAATATTATATGGAAATGGACCAAATTATAATATGCAAGCATATAATAATCCGCAATCTATAAATTTTGTAGAACCATATTCTCAATTAATAATAGATTATTCAATTCCTCCAGATTATCAGAATAATATAATATCTTCAAATATAAATATTAGCCAGTGTTATCCTGTAAATGTTTATTATTCAGATCAATTAATACCAATAATATTATATAATTATTGGAGTTATTTCAATGTAAATCCAGTACCAAGTGGATATAAATATAGTAGTAGTATAGTTTATCCATATGGCTTAGGATATTCTAAATTCTCTGTATATGGCTCGTAGTCAGTTATATTTATATACAATTGTTGTATTATTATTAATTCTATTTTATTTTGTTTCTAACTTAGATTTATTAGATAAAGAATTTCAATTTTATTCAGATACATATCCTCAATATGGAGAAATATATAAATTATTATATGGGAATGATATATTTGAAAATATATTAAATTTGTATGGATCTACATTAATTCCATTTACTGTTTATTATAATTGTTCATATAATATTATACAGGTTCCAAATTATTTTAATTCAACACATGTAATTGTAGTAGATAATGTTTATAATTTCTTACCTTCATATGCATCAAATAATTTTGTAGCATTTGAAATAATAAATAATTATTCTATAAGTTATTCTAATACTGGATATTGTATATTTAATGGATATGAAGTATATAATCCATATTTTAATAATCAATTTGAAGGAACTGGTGATTTACCATATTATATTATATTTTATCCACAGAATATTTTTACTATAAATGACAATTATTTAAATAATTTATATAATTTGGAAGGAAATGTGATTTTTCAATATTTAAATAATTATAGATGTATTGCTGGAGAAATAAAATCTTTAAGTGTTCAAAAAATTTTGAATGGAATTTCTGTGAGCTTTTTAAATATATCAAATGCTCAATTGAATAATAGCATAATATCAGTAAATATAATTAATAATGATATATGTCCAATTGATTTAAATAAGATATATTATGATAATTATAATATACCATCATTTGGAAATAATTTTAATACATCTTCTAATAGTAGTTTAATTTATCCAGGTCAGCAAATTGTTGGATATTATCAGTATAATAATGATGATTTATATTTCTGTTTAGAATCTTTGGGTAATGAAATATGTACACCAATTAATAATTTATCAATACAATATTATGTTCCAATAACATTATATAATACTCAATCTATTCCAACTCCAGAACCTTTCCAACAAGATATAGCAATATGTAATGGAAGTGTAAATATTGGTCCTAATTTTGCATATGTAAATAATCCAACATTATTTAATCAAATAAATCCAAATGGACAAAATGTAATGTTCTTTAATCCAAATAATGGGCAATTACTTTATTCATGGTATGAAGGTCAATTAATTAACGGTAATACATATTGTGATGTATGGTGGATTAATATACCAAACGGAATTCCTGCAAATAGTAATATTGTAATTTATATGGCAATTGGAAATTACAGTACAAATTATTATTCTCAATATTATCCATATGTTGGTGCGTCTCCTCAAGTAATTTCTGGATATGATAATGGTAATTATACATTTATAGCATATGGATATTTTAATAATACATTTGATGGGTGGAATAAATATATATATGGTGGATCTTTTTCTCCAACAGCAACTCCTTACGGTATTGAAATGTTAAATGATACTGGTGGAGAGGGTACATATATTTTACCTCCAAATAATGGAAATATTCCAGAAATACCTTTAATTGTTGAAGAAGCTTGGTATTACACTCAAGGCGCAGATGCAAATGTAATAGCATTATTTGGAAATACAAATCAACAAATAGGTGCTGGTGGTGGTACTGCACCTACATCTAGTTCATCTACGTTTGTACAATATGAATATTATTCTGGTTATCCAGGAACATATTTAAAATCTGCAAATACGGGTGGGTATAGTATATTAAATCAGACATATTTCCCAACATCTGGAGGAACATTTTATTCATATTTAATTGTTAGTTCATCTTACGTACAAGCAGGATATTATAACTATAGTTCTAGTCAAATATGGGCTCCATTAACATTATTAAATATGTATCCTTTATCATATAATTCAAATTATGGAAATTATACATATGCTAATTTAAATTATAATCCTTATCAATATCCAACATTAGAAATTGGTGCAGGAGATGGTGGAGTTGCTTCATATCAATATATTGAATGGGTAGTAGCAAGAGAATATCCTCCAAATGGTGTAATGCCTTCAATTTATACAGGATCTGAAAATTCCTGGCCACCTTAATATTCTCTACAATCTTGATATGGATAAGAAATTATATAAAATCCTTTTGTAAAATAATCTTTTCTCTTTGCTAATCTTATCCTAATTATTTGTTCCCTAAATATTTTATTTAAATAATTTAAACTATAATAAATTCCTAAGACTTTATAAAAAGAATATATATGATATCTATTTGGAACTTCATTTTTATTTTCAGCAAAGGATCCTATAAGAATATTTAAATATTTCTTTTGAGCAAATTCTAGAAATTTTTTAGTTGTATAAAATTTTTCTATATCATTAATTAAATTTTTCATTGAAAAAAGAATTGATAAATTGTTTTCTTTTATTCTTTTAATATTTACATAATTTAATCCTCCAAAAGTATATTTTTTATCATATTTAATTGGATCAAATATTCCATTTAAAAAATATTTATTTAAAATCTTATCATTATAATTTAAATTTCTTCCAACAATAAATACTAAGTCATTATAATATTTATCAGAATAAAATAATTCATTTGCAATTTCTAAAGATTTTTTGAAATCTTCATTATTTATTAATGCACAATAAAATATGTTTAATTTTTTATAATATAAAATATTATTTAATTTAAAATATTTTAAATCATTTTTATCAAAGATTTCATAGCAAAAAACAACATTTTTTATCTTATTTTTATAATATTCATTTGCTAATTCTTCTTCATTATTATCTGGTAAACAGAAATCATACATAAAAAATATTTATCCCTTAACCTTATTTATATTTTCAAGTTTCTGATACTCATTCCAAAAATATTCTAGATCTTTATTTATCAATTGTGCAGGACCCTGGTATCCACAATCTAAGCATACCCAACTATTATCTTTTGCAAATAATGGTACTATATTTGTTGAATGACATCTTGGGCATATGTATGTTGCCATATGGTATTATGAAATTTTGTTATATTTAAGCTATTCTTAAATAATATTGCTAATCAATAATCTAAAATAATATTGATTTATATCTACCTCTAGATTCTACAACTTTTAACCTATGAAAAACTTCTTCATACTTTTCTAGAAAACTTTCTTTATATCCTTCTAATATTAAAGAAAATTTATCAGAAATCCTCCAATGATTAGATTCAAATAATTCTTTAAATAAATGTAAATCTACAGCATAATCTTCAATTCTATTGGAAAAGAAGCTTAATCCAAAATCAATAAAATATATTTTTCCGTTATTATATATCATATTTCCAGTAGTTAAATCCCCATGAACAATTTTATTTTTATGAATTAATCCAATATATTTTCCTATATTATATAATATTTCTTCATAATTTAGTTTTTCTAAATATTTTGCTAAATTATATCCTTCAATATATTCCATTACAATAATCCCATTTTCTTCATTTTTATATAATAATTTTGGTACATTAATATAATTATATAATTTTTCCAATATTTTTGCCTCAATTCTAGTTCTATATTTTCTAAATTCTTTATCAATTAATTCATTTCTATATTTTTTCTTATATCTATATTTTAATACTATTTTATTTTTATCATTTTCAATTTTAAATTCTTCAGAATCAATTCCCAATTTATTTAAAAAATCTTTATTAAATTCAAATATATATTTATTATTATCTTTTTTATCACTTTCAATTAAATATATTTTTGCTTCCGCTCCATGTCCAATCAATTTATATTCCATTTTAAACATTTAATTTTTCTTTATATTTTTCAAATTCTTCTAAAAATTCTTTTAATAAATCTAGATCAATATTCTTAACTTCTCTATGCTCTATTTTCTTCATATATTCATAAACTTCCTTATAATAATTATAAACTTCAGAAGAAATTTTTCTTTTTCTCTTTAATTCCTCAAATTTTTTTAATATATCTTCTGGACCATATATATTTATATTATTTTTAATTAAATAATATTGAGAAATTGTTACAACTGAATTATATAAACTTTCAAATGCCTTTATTAACATTAAATTAGCATAATTTATTCCTTCTTCAGCTCTTTTTTTCATTATTTCTAAATATTCTGGTGATGTTTTTATTAACCCATTTTCTAGCATTTTTTTAAGGGAACCAAAAATTCCTGCAGGATCTATTATTGGTTCACCCTTTCTTAATATATCTAAAACTAATGGATCTCCATTTAGTATCATTTCCCAAAATTTTGATAATGTTAATGTTGTTACATGGATTTTTTTATATTTTTCATCTGCTAATAGTTTATTTAGATTATCAAAATAGAAAGGAACTGTTATATTTAGATCATTTGCATATATATCATCTACTATTATTAATAAATCAATATCAGATTTTTCACTTTCTTTATTTTCTGCATAAGATCCAAATAAAACAATTGATTTTACCAATCCATCAACTTTTTCAATTAAATCTTTTGAAAAGTTCAATATTATATCATTAAAATTATTATCCATAAAGAATATTTATTCTTGCAATTTTTTAATATTTCTAGTATGTAATTCCCTTATATCATTAATATTCAAATATATTGTTGCAAGTCTATCAACACCAAGACCCCATGCTAATACAGGATAGTCTATATTAAATTGTCTTAATAATTCTTCCCTAAATACACCTGCACCTCCAACTTCAATCCATCCCAATTTTGGATGTTCAGCATATACTTCAACTGAAGGTTCTGTAAATGGAAAATATGCTGGATAGAATTTTATATTTTTTGCTTTTACTACATTTAATACTAATTCTTTTAATATTCCCAATAAATCTAAAAATGTTAAATTATCATCTAAAACAATTCCTTCAAGTTGATTAAATTCAATAAAATGTTTAGCATCAATTGTATCATATCTAAATACTTTTTCTATTAAAAAATATTTACCAGGTTTTTCTGCATTTAATAATGTTCTTGCAGATATTGCAGTATCATGTGATATTAACATAGTTCTTTTTGAAATATTTTCATCGAATACTCTAAAATATTTTAATTGTGTATTTTTAACATTTTCAAATAATTCTCTCGGAAAATCTTCTATATATTGTATATTTTTAATATAAAATGCATCCATTATTGAAATATCTCCTGCAGGGTGATCCTGTGGTATAAATAAAGAATCCAGATCCCAAAAATGTGATATTATCATACTATATTTATCCATTTCTTTAAACCCCATTGATATTAGTTCTTCTCTTATTTTATCTAAAAATTCTAAATATGGATTATATCTTCCAATATTTTCTTCCTCAATATTTATTCTTATATCATAGGGTCTGAATTTCTTATTTTTATATATTTTTTTATCAATAACTTCCTTGGTATATTTTTCAATATATTCTTCTGGTTTATAATTTTTCAATATTTCTTTTCCTTTATCATTTATTTTTGCATAATAAATTGTTTCTTCTTTTTCTTCAATAATTCCCTTTCTTCCTTTAAATAATTTTATTGTATTTTCATCAATATTTTCCAAATATTTTTCATATGTTTCTATATCTTTAATATATATTACTTTCCCATTTTCAATTTTTATTGCCCCATTTTTTCTTAAGAATCCCAAAGAAAAGGATAATTCATCTTTATCAAAATATTTATTTAATTCTTCTAAATTTATTTCTTTCTTTTCCTTTAATAAATTTAATAGTCTTCTTTCAGGTAATCCTTCCTTTAAATATTTTTTTCCAATTTCAGTTAATTCATATCTCTTTATTTTTTCTTCTCTTAATTCTATTAACCCTTTTTCTTTTAAAAATCCCAAAGTTCTTAATACTTTATATTTATCAACATTTAATTCATTTGAAATCTCATCTAAACTTTTCCAATTATCATTTAATACAGATAATACTTTATATTCAATTTCAGATATCATATTTAATATATTTCATCAATTCTTTTATGCTTATTTCAAAACCAGTTAATGGATATTTTATACCCAATTTTTCTAATATATTTGGATCTATTTCTCCAATCCATCCAATATTTTCATTATTTACAAATATATCTCCTTGTCTTCCGTCTATTAAAAATTTATGATTTGAATTTCTTATATCGAAATCAATTATTAATTCTTTAAATAATCTTTTTAATACTTTTAATGAATCATTTACGGAAACTTCATAATCAGAATAAATATATAATAAATCTAAATCTTCAATAATTTTATTATTTTTAATATATGAAATTCTATTTAGTTCAAATATTTTTGCAGGAAATTTTAATTCATTATTTTCAGATAATAATTGTAAGAATGATGATAATAAATATACTCTAATTGAATTATAAGATGAAGATACTGGATTTATTAATTCAATAATTTCTCTATCCTCATTTAATAAATTATTTATATCCTTATTAGATAGTATTGGAGTATATATTTCTATACACCCCATATTAACCATAATCTTTCTTATATTATTCATAATCTTCCTTTCCTTACTTAACCCTCCCTTTGTATATATTTTAATTTCTCTAGGTTTTAAATTATTATATCCATAAGAAATCAATATTTCTTCAATTATATCATATTCAGATAATATATCATTTCTATAATTTAAATATTCAATAATTAATTTATTATTTTCAATTTTTGCATTCATTCTTTTTCTATTTAAATATTCAACAATTTTATTATTATCTATTTCTATTCCCAAATATTTTTTAATTTTATTTAAATCCATTTCCTTTTTAATAATTTTTAATTCTGGTGTTTTAATTTTTTTATCTGGATATATTACATTAATTGAATATATTTCTCCTCCAAAATCTTTTAATGTTAATACAATTACATTTAATGCTAATAATATTTTTTCTAAATCTGTACCAGAAACATCTATGAAAATATTCTTTGTATTAATATTTAATCTTCCAATTTTATTTGAATTTATTATTGGTGGGAATGAAATAATATTATTATTCGAATCAATTAATATTGGATATTTATTATATTTATTTAAGATATATGAATATTTTTTACCAGCTTCTGTATTTTCTAAAATTTCTTTCAATGATAATTCTTTATTGAATCCCAAAGGAATAAATTTTGTTTCAGGATCCGTTAATTTATAATAAACAGGAAATTTAATTAGATCAAAATTATGTGTACCAATTGCAACTTTTTGTCTATTTCTTCCAAAAGATTGCGATATTTTTTCTTGTAATTGTATTAAATCTTTTAATCTATCTTCATTTAATTCTACATTTTTAACAACTGCACCAACAATATAGGGTCTTACATTCAATATTTCTTTATCAACAATTAAATCATAATTAGAATCTTTTATTTCAAATTTTGGAATACCTGTTTCAATATTTAATATTCCTTTTAATTCTCTTGCAATTCCAGTTATACTATATAGATCAATTCTATTAAAATCCTTTACTTCAATTTTTGCATTATTTCCTTCAATTTCATCTAATTCACATTTTATATTTAATAAATATTCATTTAATTCATCTTCAGATAAATTTTTATTTAATAGTTTATATAATTCATTTAAAGATACATCTAAAACAACCATTACACTTCAATTCCCAATTTCTTTAAAATTTCTTGTTCTTTATTTTTATTCTTTATATCTTTCTTAGAAATTCCCCTATACCTTGCACATGCAGGACAAATATATATTTTTATCGGACTCGATAAAATTAACGTCGGACTCTGTTCTCCAGAAACATCAGGCTTAAGTTTTGGTGAAATTGTTAGTTTAATTGCCTTATCCAATCTCACCATTCTGCCACAATAATAACAAGGTACATATTCGTACTTCTTATTCTTCATTGTTTTATATTATTTGATATTATCATATTAGCCATAAACGTATATTATTAGCATAAAATTTTTAATCTTAAATATTTAAAAGGATAAAAATTTATTAATTTATAATGGCATATCGGTCAGATGGGGTTTCCAGTTGATATAGATTTTTTAAGGAACAATGTAGAATTATATAAAGAAACATTTAGAAAGAGGGGTTTAGATGAAAGTATTGTAGATAGAGCAATTGAATTAGATAATAAGAGAAGAGAATTACAAAGAGAGTTAGATAAATTAAGATATAAGAAAAATCTATTATCAAAGTTTTATGGATCCGTTATTCAATATCTAAATGGAAAAATAGATAGAAATACTTTAATTAAGACAGCAATAGAAATTGGATATGATATACATGAAGGAAATGTTTCAGAAGAATTATTAAATAAATTAAAAGAAGATATCAAAGATTTAGATGAAGAAATAAAGAAAAAAGAAGAGGAATTTAATAATGTTGAGAATAATTTAATAGATCTATTATGGAATTTTCCAAATTTATTATCAAAAGAAGTTCCCGTTGGAGATGAAAGTAAAAACACACCAGTAAGATTTTGGGGAATTCCCAGGGTATATGATATAAATTTATTTAAAGAACAGACTGAAAAGTTTGGATGGAAAATTGTTGAATTAAATGAAATATTAAATAATAGAGAATATGAAAAATATATAAAAAATAGGGAACTACTTGAAGAATTAAATAAAATGTTAAATGATGAAGAAGATTTTAAAGAAATAAATTTCAATGATGTATTAGACTTTGATAAATTAAATAATGATAAAATAGTAGTATACAAAAAGGTAAATCATGAATTAAAACATCAATATGATATATTAAAAGAATTTAATTTAGCAGATACAGATATTGCGGGAGAAGTTTCTGGTTCTAGATTTTACTTTGAATTTAATATATTATCTTTATTAGATTTATCATTGAGTATGGAAGGTGTAAAATATATGATAAATAAAGGTTATAGATTTACAATACCACCATATATGTTAAAAAAGGATATATTGGAAGGAATAATAACATTGGATGATTTTGCAGATATGATGTATAAAATTGATGGAGAAGATTTATATTTGATAGGAACTGCTGAACATCCAATAACTGCATTATATTATAATAGAATTATTGAAGAAGAGCAATTACCAATTAAAATTGTTGGATGGAGTCCATGTTTTAGGAAAGAAGCAGGTGCACACGGTAAAGATACAAAGGGATTATTTAGATTGCATCAATTCCATAAAATTGAACAATATATATTTTGTAAACCGGAAGATTCTGAAAAATATCATAGAGAATTAATAAGAAATGCAGAAGAATTTCTAGAGAAATTAAATATATCATATAGAACAGTTATAATTGCATCAATGGATATGGGCAAGAGAAATTATAAACAATATGATATTGAAGGATGGTTCCCAGGACAAAATAAATATAGGGAATTAATATCTGGATCAAATGTAACAGATTGGCAGTCGAGGAGATCAAATATTAGATATAGAAAAAAAGATAATAGTTTAGATTATGTACATACATTAAATTGTACATTATCTGCAGTACAAAGAACATTAACATGTATAATAGAAAATAACTATGACTATAAAAATAATAGAATATTAATACCTGGAATATTAAGGCAATATGTTGGAAAAGATTTTATAACAAAATAGCCGCGGAGGGGATTCGAACCCCTGATAAGAGGGTCTGCAGCCCTCCCCCTTAGGCCCCTCGGGCACCGCGGCATATTAAATTTTTAATATTCTTTTATTATAAAATTTCTTACTATTTATATCATAATCATATAAAATTGGTACTGCAGGTTCAATTTCTAAATTTAATATTTGTTCTTCATTTAAATTTTCAATATATGAAACAATCGACCTTAAACTATTACCATGTGCAACAACCAAAACATTTTTATTTAATTCTAGGTCTCCCTTTATTGCTCTTTCAAAAAATGGTATAGTTCTTTTTTGTGTATCTTCTAAACTTTCCCCATTTGGAGGTCTTACTTTTAAACTTCTCCGCCATAATTTTACTTGTTCTTTTCCATATATTTCTGCAACTTTATCCTTATTTAATCCCTGTAAATCACCATAATGTCTCTCATTTAAGCTAACATCTTTTATTACTGGTATATTATATCCTAATGTTCTTATAATAATTTCTAAGGCTTCAATTGCTCTTGATAATAAACTTGTATATGCAATATCAAATTTTATATTTAAACTTTTTAATATTTCTCCAGCCTTTTTTGCCTGTTCTCTTCCTTCATCTGTTAATGGTACATCCACCCATCCAGTAAATCTATTTTCTTTATTCCATAAAGATTCGCCATGTCTTATTAAACATAATACTGGCATATTAGTTATTATCTCTTAAATACTTATATACTTGTTTTCCCAATAATGTTAATTTATAATATGTATGATGCATTCTAACTTGAAATTGTTTCTTTAACCTTGCTTTCGTTCTTTTAACAGTTTTACTATGTACTTCTTCAATTAATCCAATCTCTTTTAATTCTTCTAATATCTTATTTACCTTATTAATATCGATTTTTGTATATTTTGATATATTTTTTGCATAATCTAAATTCGCAATCTTTAAGTGATTTAGAACTTTAAAATAATCTGGATCGTCCTTCAACATTTTTGCCAATAATTTTATTTCTTCTGACATATATTTAATAATTCTGAAAAATGTATATGTTTTATGAATCCAAAAAATGATCCTGAAAAGAAACATTTTTATACATATTGTATAAACGAAAAGGATTATATAAAAAAGGGAGAAAGAGTAGAAATGTTTATATTTTATGAATATATAGAGAAGACATTAAATGAATTTCCAAAAATAAATGATGATATTTTTGAAATAATTAGACTATTTTTAAATAATATATATTTATTAATAGCTAAACCAGAAGAAAATGAAAAATATTTAAAATATGCAGTATATATTGAAGAAAAGGCAGAAGAATTGGAAAAAATTGGTAGAGAAAAAATAAGAAGTTTTGTAGATTTTTCAGATATAGATAATGATGAAATCAAGAAATTAAATAATTTAAGAATAAATATAAGAATATTAGAAGATTTGTTTTGGTTAGTAGTTAAAAATAAAGAAATACCAGATAATGGTCTATATTTAGTTATACCACATTTCTTAAATGTATCATCAAAATATGTATTTTATTATATTGTGGTTAAATATTATGATGAATTAAAACCAATTAAAAGATTAGATATTATTGAAGTAAAATATAATGAAGAAAAATATAGAGAATATTTAAATAAATATAAAAATAAAAGGCTAGATGAATATATATAAAAATTTTTGAAAAAAATTGATTATGAAATTTAGTGTAATTACTTTGGGATGTACATTAAATAAAGCTGAAGGGGATATAATGAAAAATATACTAATTAAAAAAGGATATGAATATACAGAAAACCCTGATGAAAGTGAAATATTAATAATAAATACATGTACTGTCAAAGGACCGACAGAATCAAAAGCAATAAAATTAATAAATAAATATAAAGACAAAAAATTAATTTTAGCTGGCTGTTTAGTACAACATCAACCAGAATTATTTAAAGGATATCCATTAATTGGTTTAGATCATATAGATGAAGTAGATAAAGTTTTAGAAGATTATTTAAATGGAAAAATAGATGTACTAATTGATAGAAAAAATATAAATAAATTGTTATTACCTTCTGTAGATCAACATCCAATAAAAACAATAATATTACAGGAAGGATGTTTATGGAATTGTTTATATTGCGCTACAAAATTGGCAAGAGGTAATGCAAAATCATATCCTCCAGAATATATTTATAAAGAAGTAAGAGATGCAAAATTAAAGGGATTAAAAATTATATATTTTACTGGAACAGATCTGGCAACATATGGTTATGATTTAAATATTGATCTAGCAGATTTATTATTTGGATTAAAAGATATTAAGGGAGAATATTATGTAAGGATTGGAATGGCAAATCCTGGAATTTTAAATAAATTTATTGATAAATTATTGGAATCTTATAATAATGAAAATATATTTAAATTCTTTCACATACCTGTTCAATCGGGATCAAACAATGTATTGAAAACAATGGGTAGGGGATATAGTATTGAAGATTTCTATGAATTAGTTGAAAAAATAAGGAAAAGATATTATGAAGGAACAATTGCAACAGATATAATTGTTGGATATCCAACAGAAACTGAAGAAGATTTTAGAAAAACATTAGAATTGGTTGAAAATATAAAATTTGATATAATAAATATATCAAAATATTGGCCAAGACCAAAAACATTATCATATAAATTATATAAACAATTACCTGGTCATATTGTAAAGGAAAGATCTAGAAAACTAAAAATTATATTTAATAAATATGCATATGAAAGAAATAAAGAGTGGTTAAATTGGGAGGGATATGCAGTTGTAGAATCAAAGGGAAAATATGAAAATACGTGGATTGCTAGAAACTATGCATATAAACAGATTATAGTAAAATCTGATAAAAATATTTTGGGAAAGACAATAAAAGTAAAAATTAATAATATTACACCAATTGATTTGAGGGGGGAATTGTTAGAAATAAAGGAAGAAAATCTATTAGAAAAAACATTATATTGATAATTTACTACTAATTTGGTAAAATATTATCTTAAATATGCTATAGTTTACTAAAAAATAATGGTAGACCTAAATATTTTAATAGGTGGTCAGGCCGGTCAGGGAATTGATTTTGCTGCAGATATAATATCAAGGGTATTCATTAAATTGGGGTATAATGTATTTAATTATAGATGGTATATGAGTTTAATTAGGGGAGGACATAATTATAATATTGTTAGTATATCTAAAGAAAAAATATATTCACCATATTTTGAAGATTTTGATTATATAATTGCATTTGATCAAAATACCATAAATTTACATAGTAAAAAATTAAAAGAAAGTGGATTAGTAATTGGACCAAAAAATGTTGTATATAATAAAAAAATTGATATAGATTTAGACTATTACTATAAAAAATATAATGTTAATAAAAAATATGAAAATACAATTATATTATTGGCATTTTTTAAATATTTAAATATAGATAAAGAAATAGTTAAGGATGTACTTGAAAAAAGAATAAATGATCCTGAAGAATTAAAATTAATTGATATAATTTATAATGATTTAAATATTAATAGTAAAGAAAATATAGAAAAAAGAATATATAAGAAGCAATTTTATTTATCTGGTTCTGAAGGAGTTGCATTGGGAGCAATTGCTGCTGGTTTAGATATATATATTGCATATCCAATGACTCCAGCATCTCCAGTTTTACATATTTTAGCATCCTTAAGGGATAAATATAATATTGTAACATACCAACCTGATAGTGAAATTGGTGCAATTAATATTGCTCTAGGCGCATCTTATGCGGGTGCAAAAGTAATGGTTGGATCCTCAGGAGGTGGTATAGATTTAATGGCAGAGGCAATTAGTTTATCAGGTATGTCAGAAATTCCCTTAGTAATTTACTGGGCTCAGAGATATGGACCTTCAACAGGTATGGCAACGCATACAGATCAATCAGATCTATTAGAAGCATTAAATATTGGTCATGGAGAATTTCCTAGAATTGTTATTGCACCTGGAGATCCTGCAGAAGCTTTTGAAAGGACAATTGAAGCATTTCATATTGCATATAAATTTAATAATCCAGTAATATTATTGTCAGATCTATTTTTAGGGGAATCTAAAATGAATTTTGATTATATATATGTACCAAATATAGAAATATCAAGATATATAGATTTAGAACCTCCAAAGAATTATCAAAATTATAAAATAAATGATCAAGGTTATCAATTAAGGGCGATACCTGGTTTTGATGCAATTGTAAAAGCTTCATCATATGAACATGATGAATTTGGTATAGAAACAGAAAATCATGAAATTGGACAAAAAATGAGTGAAAAGAGAATGAGAAAATTAGAATCAATTGAAAAAGAAGTAAAAGAATTTGAACCATATCAAATATATGGAGAAGGAAATAAGTTAATTGTTTCTTGGGGTTCGAATAAGATGCCAATATTAGAATCATTAAAATATTTGAAAGGTTGGAAATATTTGCATATATCTTATCTATCTCCATTTCCAAAAGAAATCAAATATTTGTTAGAAGAATCAAAAGAAATAGTGTCAGTTGAGCATAATTTAACTGGGCAATTATCAAAATTAATAAGACAAGAATTGGGAATTGAAATTGAAAATAAATTATTAAAACATTCTGGAGAACCATTTTCGGTCAAAGAAATATTAAGTTATATAAAGAATCTATAAATATAAAATATTTTTAACATTTATTATATTTTGATTTATTGTATTTATCAGATAATTTTTAAAGATAAAACTTATTTTTCCTTTTATTTAAAACTTTTTTATCTTTTTCCCATTCTTCAATATCTCCATCAATAATATAAAATATTGGGTTTGGTTCTATTATTTTTTCATTTTTTATTTCTTCATATTTTTCTTTATCTCTTACTTTAAGCTTTTCAAGCAAATGTTGAAATTCGAAATTTATTTGACCAATTGTAACTGGCATTTTTAACTTTAAATCATACTTTATTATTTTATCTTTATTAAAATCATATCCTCTTCTTTTTCCTTCTAAATAAACATAATATAAATAAGTTCCTATATATAATATTGGATCTTCTGTTCTCTTAAATCTTATTAATTGTGGATGATTTTTATATCCTTTTGTTTTTCCTAACAATACTTTTTGAGCTAATAAACCTTCTCTCCATAAACCTAAAAGACCAGGTTTGTCCAAATATTTTGGATGTAAAGACCAAAGTCTCATTTTATTTTAAATTAGATAATAAAGGTTTTTAGATATTGGATTAAATAATATTATAAATTGAATTGACTACTCATTTTCGTATATTTTATAAAACTTTATAACAAAGTTATAAGATGGAATCAAAAGAAATAATTGGTTGGATTGGGATGTTATTAGCAACTTTTTGGGCTGGAGTACATATATTAGGAGCAGGAGCAGTGGCAGTAAATGTATCTCCAATACTTGGAGCATTTGTGGGAATGTTTGTAGCATTATCTATAATATCTGGATTAGTATTCTTATTAAATTGGAAGAAATATTATTTGCCAAACATTATATTTTGGATAATAATGCTAATATTATTATTTGTAGGATATGTTGAATATATTAGAGGAGGTAATATAAATGCTTTATTTACAAATGTATTTGCTGAGATAGCATTAATAATAGATATAGTAGAAATATTATTGGCACTTGCTATCTGGAAAGTTGATAACGAATAATTTTTTAATACATTTTATTTCATAGTTTATATTTATTTTTTCATAATTAATATTTTATCCTTTTTATTTGATTTATAAAAATTAATTTACAACTATATTGTTATGGTAGATAATGTTTCTACACAACAATCTGAAAAAATAGATATAGATTTTAAAAGTGTACCATTAAATCCTTTAGGAAAGAACGATATAAAAAAATTAGAAACATTTTTAATTATAGGTACTTTATACAGACCAGAAATATTAGAATTAATAAAAGATCCCAATGAAAGATCTACATGGATTGATAGTTTGACAATCGCGGCAGCAGCTTATGCGAGATATAAAGCAGGAATGCCAATAAGTCTAATTGCAGATGAATTGGGTAGATCTGAAGAAACCATAAGAAATCATATTAGTGGAAAAACTAAGGCAGGTTCTCTTATAATAGAAACTTATGAAAAGATAAAGTCAGGGCAATTAAATCTAATTTTGTCATTTAGTAGTTCTAATAAAGAATTAGATGAACTAAAAAATCAATTAAAAAATCTTAAAGAAGAAATTGAAAAATTAAAAATGGAAAGGGATGAACTAAAAAATATAATAAATAATAAGGAGGAAACAATAAAAAGTTTACAAATAGAAATTGGTAGAATAAAATCTGATTTAGATAAAATTAGTAGAGAAAAGGAGGAAATAATTAATAAATATAAATTACTACAAAATAAATTATTGGAAATTAAAAGAATATTAGAAAATATTTAATAAGTTTTTTATTGAATATTTATTCATTAATACCTTTTATTTCTGCATAAAATTTTGTAGAATTTTTAAATGCTATTAGTATATAAATATATTTATTATTATCAAGTGACTGTTGGAATAGAAAAATTTATAAAATATTTTTAATAATATTATTATATGGATTTCCCAGATTCCGTAGATCATACTAGAAGGAAGGCTATAAAGGCTATATTGCTTTTGACTTTATCGTCGGCTTTCAAACTGACAGGTAAGCTAGCTGGTCAAATAGTTGGTGAAGTTCTATCCGAATATGTAGGAAAATCACCAAGAGATTTAGAGGAGATATTATTTAGAAATAACGATATACAATTTATACCTTTAGAAGTAACAGATGCAAAAGTATACTATGCTCCATATATAACATTACATAATCCTTTTACAGAACAAAAATTACAAATCGAAATTCCTCTAATAGACAATGTTGCATATCTAACAGTATATAATCCTTCTACAGAACAAAAATTACAAATTGCACTTCCTAGTCAATCTGTATCAAATAGAAATATTAATGTAGGAAATCTCTTATCGGCAATAAAATCTCATAATGAAAAGTATGGAACTAATTATCGACTTTATCTAGTATTGGGAAAAGAAAATTTAAGTCAAGTTGTTCAACAAAATAATGGTATATGGTATTTATTAAATCCACAAATATATTATAAAAATGGTATATGGTATTTACTAGATCCACGAATACGTTCTAATATATTAATCTCGGATAGAGGATGGCAAGATGTATATAATGCATTATTGAATCTCTTGAATGGAAACGCTACAGTTGTAATGCCAACTTTGTATCAAGGTCCATATTCAAACAGTCTTTGGGGATGGATTAATGGTATTGGTAGGGTAGTAACAGTATATCAAAGCGGACAGCAAGTAAATAGTGTAGAAAATTACATTAACTTGGCTGATTATATTCTCGGAACTCCAAATAATCCGAATCCAACAAGTCAAGGAATTTTGAATGTAGATACTATTGCAAATGTACAACAGGTAGGTGTCTATAATAGTGGTGGTAATCAATATCCAGTATATGGAGTAAATGATTATTATGGTACATATATAGTGTTAATACCAGACCAAGATAAGCCCCTCTTTTCAAATTTGTAAATTTTTTATATTAAATAATAATGGTATATATAAATGGGAGAGATTTTTTGAAATTAGCATTAGGATTGGCTGGAATTGCTGTTTTAACATTAACTTTTAAATATGGAATAAATAATATTTTATATCAAAACTTTTCAAATAATCCGAATAATCCACAATATATATTTTGGAATGTTCCATGGGGACCTGGCAATGGAACTTATAAATTATTGAATCCTTATTTTCAAAGTAATTCTCCTATTACGGAAGGTGTTATAGTAACTTTTGATAATTATTATAATCATTCCTTAGATCGAATATTATATTTATATGAAAATAATATAAATAAAAAACCAATTTATATAAACTTATTTGTTACAACTGATAGAGATAATATTACAAACTTATCACAATATGATCAAAATATTAAAGAATTTTTAGAATACTTATCAAATATTACTAATGGTGGAGAAAATATTATTATTGGATTTAGCGAAATTGATAAAGCTCCAATAGAACAGTTAGCATATTATTATTCTCTAATGAAAAATTATTTACCAAAAGCAAAATTATTTTATTATGTAGATATTGGAAATTCAACAAGAATAGTAGAATTATATAATTATTTGTTAAATAATTATGGAATAAAATTGGATATGATTGGTTTAGAAGTATATGGAACTTATAATTATAATAATGGAAATATTTCGATGAGTGAATATATGATAAATATTATTATGCAATATAAGCAATTTGCAGATGAAAATAATATTAAATTTTTTATAGGTGAATTAGGATTTAGAAATGGAGATTTAGAAGGTTATATAAGTTCTGGAGGTCTTGGATATTGGAATGGTCCTTCTGAACAAGGATATCAGGCTACAATAAGATATTATGAAGATATAATTAATCAATTACATGAAATGGGTATAGATATAATTGGAATATATAATTGGAATGGGTATAATGGTGATCCTTTTGGACTATGGAATAATCCATATGTTAATAATTTAATAAATTATATGATTAGCAATTCTAATTATAATTAAAAATTAATAAAATCTCATATAACCAATAATACTAAAGCAATAAACATTAATATACTAGCAATAACTTTTTTAATCGTTAATTCTTCATTTAATATTATAATACCAAGTAGAACAACAAATAAAAAGCTGGATCTATCTATTATGCTAACATTACTAGCTTTTCCAATTTTTAATGCATAAAAGAAGGCAATCCAGGAAATAGAACCAAATAGAGCACTTAATATTACAAATATATAATCTTTGTTAGACAAATTAAATAGGTTATTTATATTTCTAACTTCCAATATAAATATAATAAATATAATAATTGTCATAATAATTGATCTTAAGGTTGTTACTGTAATAGAATTTAGTCCTTGTAACCCAATTTTAGCAAATATAGTAGAAAAAGCTGCAAATATTGCTCCTACTAAAGAATATATAAACCAAGTTGGTATTGAAACCATATTCTATTCAAATCTTTAGAAATTTAAAAAAGTTCTAAAATGAATATTGATTTGAGTTATTTGAAGAAATAGAAAATTATAGAATAATTTTAGGATATAATTTAGAAAAAATATTTAGACAATAATTCAGAAAAATTTATAAAATATATATAGATTATTTCTGCTCATTATTTTTCTTTTTTATTACTATCTTTTGTGAAATTATCATATTATTTGGAATTAATACTATATTTCCATCAGCTCTCAATGCTTTTGTAAACATTGCATTTATTTCTATTACTTTTATATCTGTTTCTCCAGCTACATCTATGACATCTCCTATTTGAAATGGTCTACTTAATAATAAGAATATTCCAGCAATAGCCTGACCTAAGACTTGCTGTGTTGCAAAACCTATTACCATACCAATAAAACCACCTAATGCTACTCCTGCAACACCACCACCAACTGCACCAGCAATACCTGCAAATAGACCACCAATTCCTAAAATTTTTATTAAACTTCTTATTGCAGAAGCTGTAGATTCTCCATACTTTGGTTTAAATATTGCATAAAACATTGATGCTACTGAAACTATTACAAACCATCCAAATATAATCAGTACAAGGATAATAGCATATATCGAATAATTCTCCAATCCTAAAATTGCGCTAATACCTGTCATACTATATAGCATTTGTAATCCTCCTGTAAAGAACCACTGTACAATCCCCATAGCTACTACAAATATTACTGAATATATAATAACTTTGGTTAGAGCTTTTCCCAAAGAATCTTCGTTTGCCATTCTTATAACTTTAATATAATATTTAAAAAGCTTTTTATTGTAATACTCAATTAAATTTTTCATTAAAAAATCTCAAATTATTTTCATAGATTAAATATTTTTTAATTTTTATATTGGTATCTTTGAAATTTTTATTGATTATATTTTATGAAAATAATGAAAGAATTTCATTTTAATGGAACAGAAAAATTTATCTTAAGATATGATAATTATGTATTAAAATTTAACTTTAATAATGAAAAAGATTTATTTGAATTTAGTATCTCCAAAAAATTCTACATATTATCATAAAGCAAATAAGATTATTAATCATTT
Source organism: Candidatus Nanobsidianus stetteri (assembly GCF_003086415.1). GTDB lineage: Archaea > Nanobdellota > Nanobdellia > Nanobdellales > Nanobdellaceae > Nanobdella > Nanobdella stetteri_A. The sequence continues at coordinate 50,576 of NZ_QEFP02000003.1, forward strand.
AATTTCAGTTCTTGTAACTTATAAATGTAAAAATGAAAGTACTCGAATACTATTAGAAGTATAACTTCTAATGATTTATAAATATATTAGAAGTATAAATTCTAATATGAATGATGAATTATTATATTACTTTAACCCATGGTATATTAATCAAAAAGATATAGTAATAGAAAGATGGGAAAATATGAAAATAAGATGGATACCTGAATGGTTAAAAGATATTTCTTTAGAACCCTTTTCACTAAATTTTATCATAGGACCTAGACAGGTTGGTAAAACAACAGGAATAAAATTACTAATAAATAAATTATTAGAAAATAGAGATCCTTGGTCTATATTTTATTATGATTGTTCAAATTTAACAAATTTTGAAGAATTAAAAAAAGTAATTGATTATTATTTAAAAATAAAAGAAAAAAGAAATATAAAAACATCATATATTTTCTTAGATGAAATTACACATGTAAATGATTGGTGGAGAACAATTAAATTATATATAGACATAGGAAAATTTAAAGATGATGTCATAACTATTACAGGTTCTTCCTCTATAAAATTAAAAGGAGAAGTAGAATTATTCCCTGGTAGAAGAGGAAATGGAAAAGATGTATATGTTTATCCATTAAGTTTTAGAGAATATTTAAATATAAAAGGAATAAAAATAGATAAATATGAAAATATTTTAGAAGGAATGAATAATTTATCAGGTTTAGAACCAAAAATATTTAAAGAATTTGAAAATTATCTAGAAACTGGCGGGTATCCCTTATCAATAAATGGTTTTAAAGATGCAGGTTTTCAAATTATAAGCTCTATAGAAAATGAAATTTTAAGGTCTGGAAGAAATATTGAATTATCTAAAGCAATTATATCTACTATTTTATCTAAAGCCCCCTCTCCTTTATCTTTTTCATCAATAGGAAAGGAAGTTGGGGTCTCTTATAAGACTGTTGAAGATTATATAGAAATCTTTAGAAGATTATTTATATTAGATTATGCTCTATTTAAAGAAAAACAAATAATTTGGAGAAAAGAAAGAAAATTTTTTATATTAGATCCATATTTAGCAAAATCTTTAAGTTTATGGACTAATACAAAATATTTGGATAGCGTATCATATGAATGGATTATACAATCACATTTAAAAAGAAGATTTGGAGAGGTATTTTATTATAGAAATAGTTACGAAATAGATGTTATTGCAGGTAATTTAAAAATGGAAATTAAATCTAAAAGAGCTCATAAAAATTATCCAAAAGATGTAATAATTCTAGATGAAAATAATTTACCATTATTTTTAGCTGTTATATAATATTTTAAATTATATAAAAAGAAGTTTTAAGTAATAAAAATTTATAAATTTCTTCTGTTACTATATATTAATGGTAGTAGATAATTATGGTTTGGATTTGGATAAAATTATAATAGAATCTTATAAAAAGTCTAAAGAATATCTTAAAAGAGCTGGTATAGAAATTAATAAAGATATAAGATTAAGAGTATTAAAATCTTCAAATTTATTACAGGAATTATACGATATGATAAAAAAATATGATATATATGAATTAAAGCAAGAGCTCAACGAAATTGGTAAAAGTTTATTGGAACGATTATCTAAAGATGATGTATATATAATAAATGAGAAAAATCTTAGAGAATTTTATATAGGTGAGATATATTTATTAAAGCAAAAATATAATACAGATGATATAAATGAATTAAATAATAAGATACTTAAATATATTGTACTTCCTATTATAAAGAACGAACGTGCTGATGGATTGAGCGTATCACAAACAGAAGAAATTTTCATTGTAGAAGATCGATTAAAAAGACATATAGATGAAACATTAGAATCAAATAGATCCGATTCTATAAATATAAATGGACCATCTATTATTAGAGTAAAATCACCACTATCCGCGGTCATATCTACTCCCTTATATACAGAGGAAAAAAATATAGAAAAAGATTTAACAGAATTTTATACTATTAATGTTACATTTCATGAAGAAGGACATCTTTTTGATAATAGAAAAAGATGGGATGATGCAGAATTTTTAGCTTCTGCTTTACAATATATAATGTACATTGATATGAATGATTTATTAAGATATCCAGAAACGCATAAAATCGTAAAAGAAAATATAATAGAATGTAAAAAATACGTGGCGATATTTGCAGTCTTGGGCTATCGTATGGTTGTTGGAAATCTTCCACAAAGTCTGCTAGAAGCTGCTAATGAACTTAGAGGAGGAGCTCCTTATGAGTTGGGAGAATGTTATGCGAATATTATTATAGATAGAAATAAAAATCTAAATATAAAAGATGCTGTAGAAGAAGTTAAAAATTTATCTGTATTACACGCTATAAGAGAAATTATACTTTATGAGCCTAAAGGATAATGAAATATATTTTTGAATGTACTAAATTTTGAAATAATAAAAATTTATGAACTTCAGATACTATTATATAGTAATGTCAGAAGACAAATTGGCTGATATTATAAAAAATAGTTTTGAAGAAGCTATAGAATATTTCAACAAGAATGGTATAAAAGTTGAAGGACTAAAATTAACAATACTAGAGTCTCCAGAATTGTTAATACAGAAATATGGAAAAGATAAAATAAATGAAAATACTGGCGGAACGTATGATCCAGGAGCAAAGGAAATTTATATTATAAAAAATCATATAAAAAATTTTGCAGATAAAGTTTCGAAAAGTATGAATGAAAGTTCTATTGGTAATCTATTTACAATATCACGTAACGAAGTATTATGGCCAGTATATAAAAATGATAATGATATAGAAAAAGCTATAGCAAAAGCTGATGCAGAATCAATATTAATTCATGAAATTGGACACCATATAGTTGGTAGCGGTGACTGGAAAACTTCTTTTGTTGAGTTTTTAGTATATTTCTATAAAAATGAATTATATAAATATCCTGAAGTGTATAAAATTATGGAAAGAAATACAAAAAAATGTAAAAAAATTTATACAAGAAAAAATCCACCATCCTATTTACCTTATTCTTTAGGATACTGTTTTGCAAATGATCTTATATATGCTTATGAATATATATTAAATAAAAACAAAGAATCTCCTAAATTAAATATTAAAGATATGATAGAAAAATTTAAACATTTCTCTGAAGAGGATGGTATAAAAATAACTAAAATGGTTAATACATTACTAAAAGATTATATAAATATTAAAAGTATGCTCAATATAAAAGCCAATATGTTAAGTTGCTTATTAGAAAAGTTACCTAATATAATGGACAATATAAATTCATGAAAAAATTCAATAAATGAATGATAGAAATATAAAAATTAGAGAAATTTAATATCTATATGGTTTATAACCAATTAAAATAAATAAATATAATACAAAGCGTATTAGTTAAAATTTCTGTTTTTATAATAAATATTTTTAATTAAAAAATATTATTTTAATGATAGGCTTTTTTAGTCCAATATTACTTTAATGTTATGGATATGCTGTGCCATTTTTTAAAAACTGCTCCAATCTCTCTTTAGGATGATCACTAATTCTAGTATCTTCATTAGATAAATTATATTTAACTATCTTAGCATTGAGTAAATCATAGGCTTCTAGTTGTTTAGTATTCCAATCATAAGATAAAATTATATTTGGATCAGGTACTATAGTCCTCCCATCATCAATTTCTTTTAATGTAATAAATGTATAAATTGATGATGGGTCATGTAATAAATAATCTAAAATTCTCTCGTTTTCTGATAACCAACTTCTAGATACTGCAAAAATTCGGGTATGTCCTGTATCTTCAGCATCTCTCCATCTATCATCACGAATTTTGCTCCAATACGTCCTTTCTATAAAATCACTTATATTTTTAATGTAAATTTTATTTTGATTGGGATCTTTTGTCTTTATATTCATTAACATATCATTTACTATTTTCCCTATATCAGGAATGCATGCCTGTGCAGTGAAATATGGCGAGTATCTGACGAATACTCCTTTTCTTTGTTGATTTTCTTCATATGGTTCTGGATATGTATATATGTATATTCTACTTATTTCATATTTTCCATCTAAGTAAGTATCTACTTGTGGGTTTATTGGCATTCCATTTTTTTCAAAAATATTTATAAGTTCTTTATAATATGGTAGGGAACTAACGGGCATATAAATAGTTAGCCATTTATGTCTTGTGTTAGGATAATCAAAGAGAAAAATTTTTATTCCACCCACTTTTCCACTTATTAACATACTTTGAAAATCAGCGTCCATTAAAAGATTCTTTATTTCTTTTGAAAATGGGGTATGTATTTTTATTCCACTTATTGGATATGGACATTTGCTCTCTGCAGCCTGTGCTAGTTCTTTATCTGCTATAACCGCAAGGGAATCATCGTGTTGAAAAGGTGTAAGTCCATATATTCTAGCAAGATCTTGATAGTATTCTGCTATTTTAGTATATTCCTTTACCCCCCTTTTGATGGGGTCGGAATACGTTTTCTAATCTTCGGAATAAGTCTTCTAGTCCCATATAGAATATATTTTTTGAAAGATTTTTAAATATTATGTTTATAGTATCTACATACTAATAGGATAAGTAAATTTT
>NZ_QEFP02000006.1 GCF_003086415.1 Candidatus Nanobsidianus stetteri
AAATTGAAGGCATTACATCATTAGGTGGTAATGATCTTAATAAAACCCAATATAAGTATATATTATTACCCGAGTTTTGTTGTCCTATTGTTATTGGTAAACTAAATGAGCCAGGTATTGTTGTAGTACTCAATATTTGAGTATAATTTACTAAGAAATATGTATAACTACTAGAAAATCCAATTTCATATATTGTTGGAGCATAATTATATGTTGTACTTCCTACATTAGAAGTCCCTACGTATAAATTAAATTTACCAGTATTTCCTGAATTGGGATATGTAAATGCAGCACCATTATTATTACCACCAGCTATAAGCCCACCTCCGCCACCAATGAAGTATGTATTTTTATTATTTGCTGCACCTACACCTAAACTTATATAATCCCAACTTGTACCGCTTGTAGTTGGAACAGAAGCATAAATTTGTAATATATTATTTTGTATATTAAAGTTTACTGTTGTAGTAATACCTTCATTACCAGAAGATGAATATGGGATAATTGTATAATTTGTAGAAAAAGAAACACTATTTTGATTATTATATACATAAGTCCATGGTGAAGGTAATGAACTTAGATTTCCAAAGTTTTGATAATAATTAAATACTTTTTGTCCATTATCATATTGAGAAGTACCTAAAACTTGTATAGGTGCACCAACATATGGATAATATTGAGAATAATAATTGGCACTACTATTTCCTACATACATATATATTGTTACATTACTATTAGCAGGAATTCCTTGAGGTATGTTAACCCACCAAACATCACATGTAACTCCATTATAATTTAATTGTCCTTCATACCATGAATATAAAATATTTCCAGAACTATTTACAAAATAAACATTTTGTCCATTTGGATTTATTTGATTAAATAATGTTGCATTATTTATATATGCGAAATTAGGACCTATATTTATATTTCCATTACATATTGCTATATCTTGTTGAAATGAGGAAGGAGTTGGAATGTTTTGTGTATTTGATATCAATATAGGATATACTCCAGAATCTGATGCAGCAACACAATAATATATATTTCCTTGAGGTAATGTTATACTATTTGTTTGAGCACTATTACTTCCAACAACATTTCCTCCTATCTGTGAATATATACTAAATGTAGAAATTAATAATGGAAAACTTATTATAGTAAAGTATATTCTTTTCTTTATATCCATAAGATATTAGAAAATATTGTCCAATATAAAATTATGATTATTAATAACCTTAATCATTTATAATAATCGAACCCGGGCCCGGGGGGATTCGAACCCCCGATCTTCGGGTTAAGAGCCCGACGCTTTACCAACTAAGCTACGGGCCCAATATAAATTTTATGATAAAAAGAAATTATAAATTATTCTATATTATAATCTTTTATTTCTGGTATGAAATTTTTTATGATCTCTTTCTGTTCTTTACTTAAATTCAAATCTTTAATATTTATAGATATTTTCTTATTATTCTCATCAATATTTACATCAATATTATTTTTAGAGATATTATATGTTATACTTAATATTCCCAAAATTTTTTCTTTTAAATCTGTAACTTCTCTATTTAATTTTATTACATATAACAGATCTTTACCAGCATATGGATGGTTAAAATCTACAATAACCCTTCCACTATTTACAGATCTTATAATACCAACCATATTATCTACATTTACAACCAAATTTGGTATTGGATTTATATTTCTTTTATAAAATTCACTAATAGGTATTATTTTAATTAAACTTGGGTCTCTTTCTCCAAAAGGTCTTTTTAATAAAAAGCTATATTCTTTACCATATTCTGCATTAACCAACTTTTCTTCAATTTCTTTATTCAATATATTATATCCTAAAGGTATTATTACCGGTTCATTTGTTTTTTCTAATAATCTATTATCTTGATCATATATTGAATACTCAATCTCAACCCACTTTACCATTGATGAAAAATCTAAATAAAGTTTATATAAATTATTTAAAATTTTTGATTATCTAAAAAAGATAATTTTATTAATTTTATTTTCAAAAAAATTTAATGGTTAATGATACGGAGATTTTTGATAAAGAACTAGAAGAATATCTAGCACAAGCAACAAAGAGAATAAAAGTTATCGGATGTGGCGGTGGTGGAAGTAATACAATTTCTACATTATATAGTATGGGAATTGAAGGCCCAGAACTAATAGCAGTAAATACTGATGTTAGACATTTGTTAATAACAAAAGCACATAAAAAAATATTGGTAGGAAAACAATTAACAAAAGGTTTGGGTGCAGGAAAAGATCCTAAAGTTGGAGAGGAAGCTGCAAAAGAATCTGAGCAAGAATTGAAAAAAGCAATAGAAGGTTCTGATGTTGTATTTATAACCTGTGGTCTAGGTGGAGGAACTGGAGGTGGTGTAGCTCCAGTTGTTGCTGAAATTGCAAAAAAGATGGGAACATTGGTAATTGCTATATGTACATGGCCTTTCTCCGTAGAAGGTGCAAATATATGGGATAATGCTTTATATTCTTTAGAAAAAATGGAAAATAATGTTGATTTATTGGTAATTATTCCAAATGATAAATTACAAGCTTTATATCCAAATATTCCATTGATGCAGGCATTTAAAGTTGCAGATTCATTATTAGCAAATGCATTAAAAGATCTAACAGAATTATTAACGAAACCAGGATATATAAATGTAGATTTTGCAGATTTTAGATCAATTGTATCTGGTTCTGGATATGGTGTATTTGGAGTTGGAGAATCAAATTCAGAAAATAAAGCTACAGAAGCTGTTCAAAGAGCATTAAATAATCCATTAGTTGATGTAGATGCAACAGGAGCAAAAGCTGCATTGGTAAGAATTGTTGCATCACCAGATGTAACACCTACAGATATAAATAAAATATTAGATACAGTAAAATCTGTATTAGATCCAAAAGCAAAAATAATACAAGGTATTACATTTGAAGAAGATAAAAAGAACTATGTAAGAGTATCATTAACAATTACAAAATTAAAAGCTCCTCCATCATTTGTATTAGGAATAAAATCTGGTGAAAAAGAATTAAAACCTGAGGAACAGAAAAAGCTAGAAAGCGACCTTGGAATTGAAGTTATTTAGATTTTTCTATTAATTTTAAGCTATTTATAGGTACATTTAATTGTAAAGGAACTGGAACATCAATTAATTCTATTGTTACTTCCTTTTTCTTTTCATCTATATTTATTATTTTTCCTCTAGTTCCTTTAAATGCTCCAGATAATACTTCTACTATATCATTTATGTCATATTTAACTTTTTCTTCTTCAAAGTATTTCAATAAATCTTCTATTGGAATTTCTTGAGGTATTACTCTTTTAACATGTCTTATCCCCAATACAGCTCTCTGTAATTCTAAAGAATTCGTTGTTTCGACAAATAGATATCCTTTTACACCAGGTATTTGCATTATAGAATATATAGCATACTTTCCATTTTTTCCTTCACTTGCTAAAATATCTGCAACAAGTTCTTCTCTTCCAGATGTTACAACTATGGCGTATATTGGCATATCATTATACTATACTGTAAACTTATAAATATAGGCAATACAATAGCTGCAACTAATGCAAAGAATAATAATGTAACATAAACCAATTTCTTTACTTCATCCCAGGTAGGTTTATTAGCTGTTTCATATATTTCCTTCATTTCCCTTATACTATCAATAATACCCATCTATATAATCTTTAAAATATATTTTAAAAACAAATCTATATGGGCAAGGAAGTTATAGAATTATTAGTAGAAGGTGGAAATGCTAAACCAGGACCAAATATAGGACCAAAATTGAGTCAATTAAAATTAAACGTTGGAGAAGTAATAAGTAAGATAAATGAAGCAACGAAAGAATTCAAAGGTTTACAAGTACCTGTAAAAATAATAGTAGATACAGAAACAAGAAAATATGAAATAGAGGTAGGATTACCACCAACATCATCATTATTAAAAAGAGAAGCAAATATAGAAGTTGCAAAAAGAACAAAACCAGATGAAGTAGTTGGAAATGTTACAATGGAACAAATAATAAAAGTTGCAAAAATGAAAATGAAAGATTTAAATACTACTAATTTAAAATCTGCAGTAAAAATGGTTTTGGGGACAGCTTTATCTATGGGATTAACAGTAAATAATAGAAATCCAAAAGAATTAATAAAAGAAGTAGATCAGGGTTTGTATGATAATCTATTAAAATGATATGTTTGATATTTTAAGTTTTTTTATTGGTCTAATATCCGGGATAATTATATCATTTATTATAATCTTTTTGATTATAAGACATTATATAAAGAAATACTTCTCATCTAAAAAATCAATAAAGGATATTATAGAACTATTCGCTAAAAAATAATTTTTAAATATATTCTATATTTCTTTTTTCTATGGATGTTAAAAGTATCCAATCACTTATAGAAAAATCAAAAAAGAGAAGATTTAAACAAACAGTAGAGTTAATAATTAATTTAAAGAAAGAATATGATTTGAACAAAAGCGAAAATAGATTTACGGAATATGTTGAATTACCTAAAGGTAGAGGGAAGAAAATAAAAATTGCTGCAGTTGTTGGACCAGAATTAGAAAAACCTGCAAAAGAAATATTTGATTTTGTATTAGTTAAAGATAAAATAAAGGAAATTTCTGAAAATAAGAGGGAAGCAAAAAAATTGGTTAGAAGATATTATATTTTTGTAGCACAAGCATCAACCATGGCAGATCTAGGAAGATATTTGGGTAAATATCTATCTACAAAAAATAAAATGCCAAACCCAAAATATGGAATGATAATTCCAGATAATACAAATCAAGATTTCTTAAGATCAATTTATAATAGATTACAAAATATGGTTAGAATTGTTGTAAAGAATCATAAAACAATTGGTATACCAATTGGAACTGAAGATATGAAGTATGAAGATATATTGGAAAATGCCAATCATGTACTAGAATATTTTATTAATAGGGTTCCTGGAAATAAGAATAGTATAAAGAGTGTTTATATAAAGCTAACAATGAGCGATTCTATAAGAATAGTGTAAAATGGTATCCCAACAAAAGATATTATATGTAAACGATTTATATTCTAAATTATCAAATTCTAAGGTAATTGGAATAGCAAATATAATGGATATTCCAACAAATTCTTTACAGGTAATTAGAAAAAAGCTAAAAGAAATGGGTATTGATGTTAAAGTTGTTAAAAAGAACCTTTTCGTTAAAGCTTTAGAAAGAATTAATGATCCAAATATTAAAAAGATGATAGATATAATTGAAGAAAATAAAAGAATTACAGTTCTATTAATATTACCAAAAGAGGAAATAAATCCATTCTTATTAAACAAAATATTGGAAGAAAACAAGAGTTATAGATCAGCTAAAGAGGGAGATATATTGGAAGAGGATGTAATAATAAGAGCTGGGCCAACAAATTTAACACCTGGTCCTGTATTAACTGAATTAAAGAAATACAATATAAAAACAAAGGTTGAAAATGGAAAAATTGTTATAACTGAAGATACGGTAGTAGCAAAAAAAGGTCAAAAAGTCGATAGTGGATTGGTATCATTATTACAGAAATTTAATATAACTCCAATACCTGTAAAAATAAAATTATTATTAGTATATGATGGAAAAACATTATATACATATGATATATTATCAACTCCTTTAGAAGAATATATAAATCAATTAAGATCTGGATTTAGAAAAGCTATATTATTGGCAGTAGAAATTTCATTCCCAACAAAAGAAAATATAAAGATATTATTAACAAAAGCATATCAAAACTTAGTAAAATTATCATTAAATACTGGAATACCAACAAAAGATACAATAGAAGAACTATTAAAAATTGCAAACAGAAGATCTATAACATTAAAAGAAAAATTAAATATTAAAGAATAGTCTTTTTTAGTATTTTTTGGAATATTTGGGATTTATTTTTTAGTGGGTACATTATTAGTAAAATTCGTAAATATTTCCCTAATTATTATCATATATGATGTATATGAAACCACAAAAAAGTCGCAAATTATCTTATAAATTTACAATAAGAAACCTTGAAAGTATATTAGAACTGCTTGATGATGTAAAACCCGTATTAATAGGTAAAATAGCTATAGTTGTGTATGAACATTATTATAGTTTACCTTATAATAGAAAATTCAAATATATAGAGCTTGCAATAAGCAAACGTAAAAAGAAACATATAAAAGAAATATTATATACGCAAAAAACAAAATATAATGAATATGGCGATAATATTGAAATCGAATATAAAGAGGGTCCTAGCGTAATTATATTATTTAAAGACAAGAAAATACCGTATAATGAAATAGAAATAGAACGAAAGATAATAAAAAAGAAGAAAATAAAATTATATGTAGCTAAACTTGAATATCTATATGTAGACAAAATATTTACATATTTAAATGAAAAAAAGGACTTCTATAGTATAAAAGTACTAGGCTATTTAATGAACGAATATGGTTATGATAAAGAATTGCTTGAAAATATATTCAACGAATATTCTAAAAAATATCCAGAATACTCTTTGGAAGCTAGGAATATTATGGAAAAAATATTAAAAGAGGTAAAAAAGTCAGATATATTAGATATATTATAAAAAATATTGCAGAATTTTTATCAGCGTAGCCGTATTCATCATTTTTCAGTTTCAAGCCAACCACATCATTATTCTTCCCTACCTGGAGGAACTGGTTCATATATCCCCAGTGCATGGCAGGTAGGGATAAAATTATAATATTTTTATGATTTAAAATTTTTATATCACAAAGTTTTTGAAATATAAATGAATGAAATCATTGAGGAATATAAAGTATGGTTAGAAATACAGGGAAAATCTAAAAATACAATAAAAACATATTCTGGTGTAATAAAGAAATTTTTAGAATTTCTGATAAATAATGGAATAATTATTACAGATACAAGATCTATTAATGATTCATTAGATAAAAATCTAATTCTAAAATTTTTAGCTGAAATAAAGGTTAAGAAAAAATTGGATTCCAATTCATTAAGATTATATGTTAGAGCTATATCTTCATTCTTAAAATTCTTAGACAATGAAAGTTTAGCAAAGCAAATAAAAGCTCCAAAGGTAGATAAAAGATTGCCAAAATTTATTACATATGATGAACTAAATAAATTACTAGAAAATGCAGAAAATTATAGAGACAAACTAATTATTAAGTTTCTATTTTATACTGGAGTAAGAGTTTCTGAATTGATAAAAATAAAAAAGAATGATATAATTTTTGAAGAGGGTTTTGTAAAAGTATATGGAAAGGGTGGAAAAGAAAGGATAGTACCAATACCAAAAGATTTATTAAATGAATTGAAAGATTATATAAATAAAATAAATACTGAAAATATATTTCCATTATCATCAAGGCAAGTTGAAAGAATTATAAAAAATGTTGCAAAGAAAGCTGGGATAAATAAAAAAGTAACTCCGCATGTATTAAGACATTCTCTTGCAACAACATTATTATCAAAAGGTGTTGATATAAGATATATACAAGAAATACTAGGTCATAGTTCATTAAATATTACACAAATATATACTCACGTTGTTCCAAACCAATTAAAAGAAATATATAATAAAGTTTTTGAAAACCAGCTAGCTTAAAATTGTTTTTATTTCAAAATAATATATTCCAATTACTACTATTGTTATTATAATTGATACTATAAATTCTGCGGATAATAATGGTAAACTTTGAGATAATAATGAATTTATATTAATTGTTCCGAATATATATGGAAATAACAATGTTGCCAATATCAATGCATTTAAATAATGAGAAATTATGAATAATATTCTTTGTACAATATCCTTTAAATTCACAAATGTTAATATTAGTAATACTATTAGTGGAAAGATAAATAAATAAGATATTATATTTTCATACAAATATATATCTAATAATACTAACAAATATCCTATTAATCCATATATTTTAAACTTCTTTACATTAAATATATATCCAAGGATACCCAAAACAAATAATATTGTTGATAACAATAATAATAATGTAAAATAATTAAATATAATGGAAGGTCCCCAAACAATATTTCCATTTATAATTTTAATACCATAACCAGTAATAGCTGTAGATAATATAGAAACCAATAATATTGCCATTATTAAAGTTCCAAATATATATATCAATATATCTCTTTTACTATATTCCTTATTTATACTTTTCCCTTCAAAAAATCCTATTCCAATATTTCTAAATATGAATAAAAATAATATAATAAATATTAATGGGTAAAATGAATATGCGACTGGAATTAATAATGATGGTAATAAAGCTTCATATTGTACTACAAAGAAAACAATTGATGTACCTGTTATTTCCCACATTGATAAGAACAAATTTTCATATTTTTTGTATAAATCATTATTTATAAAGAATGATAATGCCAAGGCTATTTCTATTCCTATAAGTAATAAAATTGTTGCTGCAATTAAAAATATATATGTATAAAAGTAAAATGAATAGATCATCATAATTTATTAATAAAATATCTTTTTATAGCCCATATAGATAAAACAAATAATGCTATATATATTAATTCAAAAGTTATTGCAATAGGAACAACTCCTGGATTTAAATTTGCAGCATCAATTGTTAATAATATTCCATATATTGTCCATGGTTGTCTTCCAACTTCTGCAGCAACCCATCCAGTTTCCAAAGAAATTAAAGATAACACTGATAATAATATCAATCCATATAATAATAATTTATTCATATAAAATGTATATTTTGGATTTAAAGTAAATTTTTTATCTTTTTTATCCTCTTTTGAAATTATTAAAGAGATTAATCCATATAATGATATAAAGAATATTAAGAATCCAAATATTGCCATTATATCAAAAGAATTATGTGCTATAGTAATATCATTTGGTGAAGGTATATAGGATTCATTTGCATATATTCCAGGAACAATTGTATTTGGATTAAAACTCTCATATAACAATAAACTTTGCAAATTTGGAATTTGTATTGAATCAATTAATGTATAATTGTTTGTAACAATTCCGAATAAATTTTCTGGTGCATTAGAAATATTTCCATTCAAATTAGCTTCTAATATTGAATATTTAACTGGTTGATATTTTGCCAATGTATCTATTGAATTTATTCCAAATATTCCTAATAATAATATTGATAAGAATAATATGGGAATTACCAATTTCAAAGCTTTTCCATATATTTTTATATTTTCAATATCCTTTTCTTTCAATATTTTATATGAAATAATTAATACAAATATTGATAAACCAAATTCTAATGATGCTAAAATTCCATGGGATACTTCAATAAATTCTATTGGAGTAAAAAATATGGAATATGGATTTATATCAATATATTGACCATTCAAATATTCAATTCCTACAGGATAATTCATAAAGGCATTTAATGTTATTATTAAAAAACCAGACATAGTTGCAAATATTCCAATTAAATACATAAATATTGGATGTAATATAGAATTACTATATTTTTTAAATGAGTAGAAATATATACCAACAAATAAAGATTCCAAAAAGAATGCTAAAATTTCTATATATAATGATATAATTGCTGTATTACCCACTATTTGCATAAATTTTGGAAATAATATATACATTTCAACAGCAACAATTGTACCAGACAATGTTCCTATTGCAAATAAGACTAATATTAATGTTGATATTCTTTGAGCTAAATTTTTTATACTTTCATCTTTCTTTAATATTCCATATAATTCTAATGTTCCAACTGCAAAAGGCATTCCAATTGTAATTGATGCTATTATAATATGTATAGCAAGAGAAGATGCAAAAACAATCCTATCAATATCATATACAGATAACATAAAATATTTATAGTTTATATATTTAAAAAAATTTTATTTAAAGAATAAATATTGCTGCTGATATAACAGTAGTATATTTTTCTACCTTTGCTTTTCTAAATATTTCAAATTCCTTATCTATTTCTATATTATATATAGATTTTAACATACTTTTTGCCATGTCTTTTGCATATCCTTCTTCTTTTCCAGTATAATATCCATGATATTCTGTAAAATATCCATTATATTTTTTATCTTTAGGTAATGCTACTCCAACTGATGAAAATATTTCTTTACCCTCTTCATTAGAAGTAAATCTAGATAAAACACAAAATACAATTTGACCCGCCTTTAAATATTTTAATCCTTCATCTATATCTATAATTTTTACATTTGGTGGTGCTATACTAGATACTGGAACTAAATTAAACCTCTCTATTTTTGCATCTCTCAATGCATATTCAAAACTCAACAATGGGTCATCCGCTATACCTACACCAGAAGTAAAGAAAACCTTCTTTGGTACCAGACTCCGCGGGGTCATAAAATAAAAAATTAATTTTATTATTTATAAGTCATCTAGAAGATGATGCCAACCTTTCTAACTCTAATTTTTTCTGTATTGCAAATGATTCTACAGAATTTTTATATGCATTTATTATTTCTTTTGCCAATGCACTTGCCATATCCTTTTTATTCCTAGAACTATGATATGCTCCCCAAACAATATGTCTTATAGCTAAATCAATCCTTCTTAAAGGAGAAATATCAACTGCTTTTGGATATCTTGCACCACCCATTTCTATATTTGTTATTTCTTCTCTTGGAGCAGCATTTTCTATTGCCTTTGTCAATACCTTTATTGGATTTTGTTTTGTTTCCTTTTCAATTATTTCAAATGCCTTTATTAATATTTTTAGTACTTTATGATATTCTCCAGAAGCATAATATGATGTAAATTTATGTTTTCCACCATAATGACCTGGTGTCATTAATCTACCAATTAATCTCTCTATAATTGGAATATTTCTTCTTCCAAATCTTCTATTTTGATATCTACCATTTGTTTTTGGAACAATATATGGCTTCAAATTCATAAATGCCCTTAATGTTTCATCTTCTACATCTACTTCATATTTCCATCTTCCAAGAAATTTCAAATCATTAATATCATTCACCATTAAAAATAATATTAAAAGATAAATTAAAAAATTATTCTGATTCTCTTATTGCCTTAACTAAAACTGGTATTAATGTTAGTACAAACAATATTACAAATCCCCATGCAAATATACTTTCTACACTTGCTGAAATATTTGAATATCCAACAGTTAATACTGATAATGATGAAATAACAAATATTGAATATATAAATACTTCAATAAATGGTCTTACATTTTTATAATATGCATTTTCACTTATATTTTCTGTTATATACTTCATTACAATTAATCCAATTGATAATATTACAAATACACCTATTATATTATCAAACAATGTATATTGGAATCCTAACAATTCTAAAGAATAATATGTTATTATCCATACAAATCCTAAGAATAATAATAATTTCAATAATTCTGCTACATATGAATTATATCCTTCAATTAATATATATAGATATGATGTAAAGAATATTGAAAATATTATACCAGCTGCTATTATTAATACAACTACTGATATTAATAATAATGTTGAAGAAACTGTCATTGTCAATTGCAATATATTTGATACATAACTATATTGTGTTGCTGTTAATATATTTGGCATCAATGATAATACACTATTAAATACTAATATTCCCAATATTATTCCAGCTAAATATGATAATAAGGCTGCTACATTTATTTCTGGCATTTTGCTAAATGTTGACTTTAATTTCTCATATATATTCTCTATCTTTATATATTTCGCAAATAGCCAGCTCAATACTTTATATACTATCCATCCAACAAAATAACCTATTATACCACCTAATACTAAAAAACCAATAAAATAACCTATAGATATCAATAAGTCATATACCATTTATTTTTTATGTATTAAAATTATATAAATATTGATTTCGTTATCAAAAAATAACGACTATCTCTTTATAATTTCTTTAAAAAGCTATCTTCTGGCTTTTTCTATCTTACCCTTTCTTAATAATTCTAAGGGTTGTCCATTTACTAGTATTACCTTATATCTTACCCCCGGTATTGAACCTATAGTTCTTCCCTTTGGTCCACCTATTCCAACTATTAATACTTCATCGTGCTCATCAATATATTTTATTGCCTTATCTCCTGGAGCAAAGGCTGTAACAATTTTTCCATTTTTCTTTAATTGAACTTTTACACATTTTATCATTCCAGAATATGGCTGTCTTTTTTCAATCTGTACTTTTTCTAATACAATTCCAGATGCCATTGGACTTCCTTCCAAAGGATCATATTTCTCTTTTAACTTTAATATCCTTCTTTTCCACTCTTTCTTACTCCATCTAAACTTTTTTCTATTTTCAATTAATTTCTTAGCAGCAAACAATCCATTAGCCATTCTTTAATATAGATATAACAGAAATTTTAAATGGCTTTTTCAATAACAAACCTACCTCTTCATTTGAATAATTCAATACCTCTATTTCAAAATTTCCCAATTTCTGATAGTATTCTATATCCTTTTTTATATTTTCTGGAACATTTTTTGCTAAAAATATCTTTTCTACTTTTCCCCTTTTAATCATTTTCAAAGTTCTATTATACCCAATAACTATTTTTTTCTCATCAACAATTTTCTTTCTTAAATCATCAAATGTTACCATAAAATCTATCTATATAAAAAATATTTTTATTCCTTATCTTCCTTCCTATTTCCTACAAAATATACATCATATAAACCTGTACCTAAATATATTGGTTGATTCATTATAACATTATCTATTCCACTCAATACCTTATCAGATTGTCCCATTATTGAAGATCTAACAAATATAGAAACTGGAGTTTCAAACGCTGCCTTTGATAATGTAGATTCTTTTTCTGCATGTAGTCCATATCTATTTATACCTAAATATATTCCATACCATGTTAACATATCTGCTACCAACATAAAATGCCTTACATCTACACTAAGACCTTGTTGTTCATATAATTTAACTAATTCTTGTAATATAGCAGCTCTGGCAGCTTCTATTCCCAATACCCTTTCTATTTCTCTTATATCATTTGTATATATTTTTGTATAATCTACCTCTGGTATTTTCATAACTTCCAATAGATTAGATCCAATAGTATATATTACATATTCATTATCTTCTTTATGTATAGTTACATCCTTAATTCCCTTTATTCCTTTTATTAATATCTTCTTTATCATTTCTTTAAGCAAATATAATTCCTTTGCAGATAATTTGGGAGCAATTATATATATATTTTGTTTATCATTCTCAACCTTATATTTCTTTATTTTCTTTTTTATTATTCTAAATACTTCATCAAATGTTAATTCTTCCTTTTTCAATTTTTCTTTATCCAAAGTAATTATTATCTTATTTTCAAATACATCTATTGTTATTGATGACAATAGATCTTCTAATAATAATTCCTTTATCTTTTTTGCAACACTTTGAGCCACATTTAAATCATTTTTATATTCATCCAATAACCTTATTATCATATATTTTCTTTTCATTTTCTTTTTTGCATCTGTTATTTCTGTTAATCTAGGTAAACCTAAAGAAACCTGTTGAGCAGATATACCTACAAAGTGAAATGATCTTAATATCATCTGTGTTGTTGGCTCTGCAATTGATTGAGCAGCAACTATACCAACAGGTTCACCTGGATCTATTATAAATTTATATGAAAAATCTTCTACTTTTTTTCTTAATTTTTCATCTTCTATTTTTTCTAGATCCTTTTTTATTTTTTCCGGTAGTTCCATCTTTATTATTTTCTACATAAGGTTTTAAAATTTGGGCCAGTAAATCTACGTTTAATTTTCCATTTATTGACTTATGTACTGCAACTCCATCTCCTCCATATACAAATTGTACAATTCTATTATATGCGTCTCTAACAGTTAAATCATCATTTACATGAAGATCATATAAACTTAATACCAATCTTCTATAGAAGTATCCGGATTGAGCAGTTCTTATTGCAGTATCCATTAAAGAGTCTCTACCAGGTAATGCATGGAAGAACATTTCCCATGGTTTTAATCCCTCCCTGAAAGAACTTATTACCCAACCATGATATTTTGGATGATATATATTTCTCTCAAATATTGATAAATTTCTTCCCCTATAACCAAAGTCTATAAATCTCCCTCTAAATGCTTGAAATCCTAAAGACCCAGCCATTCTAACAGCATTTTGCCAATCACCTCTTGCACCAGTTACAGACATAATATATGTACCTGTATCTTTTTTCATATATTTTCTAAGAACGTCTTGTATTTTTGTAACACTTTCAGATACTACCTGCATAGATTTTAATTCATATGTTTCCTGTAAACTTCTACCAGCAATCCTTTCAAGGGTTCCTTCAGTATATTGTTTATATAAATCTTCTACTGCTTTTTCTGTATCATCTATTATCTTTTTTATTTCCTCTTTTGCCTCTTCTGGTAAATCAAAATCAGAAATGGACATTGTAATTCCCAAATTATATTGATAATATATTCCTAATAAACTATATTTTTCTAATAAATCATTTACATATTCTTTTCCATATAATTTATATAATATAACAAATAATCTTCCCTTTTCTGCTTTTATTAAACTTGAATCCAAATATCCTCTAACAATCATTCCATTTTCTATCTTTATTTTATCATTTTCAAAATTAAAGTCATCTGGTAAGAATACTGAAGCAATTTCTTTTCCAGTTAAATAATCTCTTCCTTCCTCTTTTGCTTTTTTAATAATATTAGACAACTTATCTAAATCTTTATCATTGGCATTTGACATATATATTAACTGTGCAGCCTGATTAATCGGTATTTTTACATCATCTTGTGTTATTAAATATAATCCTGTTATCATTTCTTGGATCATACCGACAATAAAATCTCCATATCTTGGAGTAATATAATTATTTGATATTTCTGTTAAAAATTCTGCTTCTGCTCTTGCTTCTTCGCTTCTTGGTAAGAATACATTCATTTCATCTCCATCAAAATCTGCATTATATGGTCTACATATTATTGGATTTATCCTAAAGGTATTTCCAGGAAGTACTCTAGCATAATGACCCATCATTGACAATCTATGTAAAGATGGATATCTTAATAATAATACAATGTCTCCATCCGTTAAATGTCTTTCAACAATCCATCCTGGTGCAATCATTGAAGCAAGTGTTTCTTTATTTTCTTCAGTAATTATTCTTTTTCTTCCATCTGGAGATATTACATAATTTGCGCCTGGATATTTTTCAGGTCCATTCAATATATATTCCTTCATTTTTTCAATATTCCATTCAGTAACCCTTTCAGGAACTGTCAATGTTTTTGCAACATATAATGGTATTCCAACCTCATTTGGTTTTATTTTTGTGTCTGGAGTAATAACTGCCCTTGAACTATAATTTATTCTCTTTCCAAGTAAATATCTTCTAATTATTCCTTCCTTTCCAGAGATTCTTTCAACCAATGATTTTAATGGCTTTCCAGATCTCTGTTGAGCCTTTGGAACATATGGTAAAGTATTATTAAAATACGTAAATATGTGATATTGTAATAAATTATATATATCATCTACAATAACCTGTGGAGCCCCTGTTGTTATATCTTCTTTTAATCTTTGATTTGTTCTTACAATATCAACTAATTTGTGAGTTAAATCATCTTCTGCTCTTTCACCAGTTTCCAAAACTATTGAAGGTCTCATTGTTACTGGAGGTACTGGTAAAACTGTTAATATCATCCATTCTGGTCTAGAATATGAAGGATCAAATCCAATTAATGGTAAATCTTCATTTGGTATTTTTTCAAATATTGCTCTAATTTCGACGGGATACATTCTTCTTTCATTTTCCTTATCTTTAACATAGAAGTAAAATGGTTTTCTAAATTCAACTTTTGGATTTTCATATCCGCATACAGGACATTTTGATCTTTTCTTAGCTTTGGAATATACAAACTTAGCTATAAATTTATATAATCTATTCCATCTTCTTGAATGCCTATACTTTTCTATTTTATTTAATGCAAATTCTCTTTCTTCTTTTGTTAATTTTACATGACCGCAATTATGACAAACAGCATTTACCAATTCTTTAACAATTGGTAAAAATTCCGGATGCAATACTGGTCTTGCCAGTTCAATATGACCAAAATGTCCCAAACATTTTCCTGCAGTTTTTCCGCATGTTTCACATACATAACTTGGATCTACTACTCCCAATCTTAAATCCATCAATCCACCCCTTATGGGAGTTCCATCTTCATCATATAATTCTGATACAATTATTTTTGCTGCAGACATTTTTCTTATTGCATCTGGACTCAATAAAGAATATTGAATTTCAGAAATTCTTTTGAAAAATATATCTTTCATCATTAAAACTTATAATCTAACTTAAGTCTAGGCCAAATTCCAAGAGAGATTAATTCATTTAATAATAAATGGAACGCATAAGAAACTTTAACTTTTGATATTTTTTCAGTTTCACCACAAATAGGACAATAAACCCTATTTCTTATATTATCTTCAACAGCAAGAGAACCACATTTTTCACAAACATAAATAGGTGTATCATCAGAAGAATACATTTCTCTTAATAATATAGAAGCACCATGAGCAGCAAGGACTTCATGTTCCATTTCACTAAACTTCAAACCACCCTTCTTTGATTTACCTTCCGTTGGTTGTCTTGTTAATAATGTAACAGGACCTGTTGCTCTTGCCTGTAATTTATTCTTTGCCATATGCTTTAATCTTAAATAATAAATGCTTCCAATAAATATTTTAACTTTAAATTCATCTCCGGTTAAAGGATTATACAATGTTTCTGTTCCATCTTCTCTAAATCCTAAAGATAGTAATTCTTTCCTTAATTCTTCCTCACTTTCTCCATACCATGGTGTTCCGTCAACATATCTTCCATTTAAACTTCCAACCTTTCCAGCAAGCAATTCTAATAATAAACCGAAAGTTTCTCTTGAAGGAATTCCAGCGGGAGAGAATATTATATCTGGAACAAGACCTGAAGATGACCATGGCATATCTGATGGATCAACAATCATTCCCAAAACACCTTTCTGTCCATGTCTTACAGAAAATTTATCTCCAAGTTCTGGGATTCTTAAGTCTCTTAATTTTATCCTAACAAGTAAATTTCCATCATCAGATTCTGTTATTACAACCCTATCTACCCATCCTTCCTCCCCACCACCAGTAGTTAATGAAGAATCTTTCTTTCTTAAACCTGTTACAATAGATTCAGAAGTTAAACCAATAAATCTTGGAGGTGATACCCTACCAACAAGTACTTCTTCTGGTTTTACAAATGATTCGACAGCAACAATCCCATCTTCTTCTAAATTTTTATATTTATCCTTTCCTCTATATAATTCTACAGAAGGATCTGGAATTGTAATTTCATCTTGTAATCCTCCAGAATATCTTAATCTTTCTATTTCATAAGATCTAAAATATACAGATCTAAATAAACCCCTATCTATTGAACCTTTATTCATGATAATTGCATCTTCAATATTATATCCTTCCTGTGTCATTACGGCAACAATTACATTTTGTCCTATTGCATAATCATCCTTAAATATATTAAAAGAAAATGTCCTAGTAATCGGGTATTGTGGATAATATAATATTGATATATCAGTATCAAATCTATTATGGAAGTTTAAAGAATATATAGCATGAGCCTGCCTCTGTGGTCTAACACCTCTATTTAATCTTGCAGATTGATTTCTATTTGAAAATGGAACTAAAGATGTAGCTATACTAAATATTACTAAAGAAGATAATTCTAAGTGAGTTGTATTTTCCTTTATATCTTCAGGATATAACGCAACATTTAAATTTTCTTCTTCTGCAGGATCAACCCATTCAATTATACCTTCCTTTTCTAAATCTGACCATTTTATTTCTCCTTTCTTTAATTTTTCAATATGTTCTTTTGTTAATAATGGTTTTCCATCTTTTACAACAATTAAAGGTCTTAAAATTCTTCCCTTTCTAGTTAATATTTCTACAACATTTCTTGTTTCATCAAAATATATGTTTACAAAATATGGGATAATACCTTTTCTTCTTTTTTCCTTAAATTCTTCGATAAATTTATTAGCATCATCCACATATCCAACAAAAATACCATCTATATAAACCTCATATGCCATTTTTATTTTTTATCTGAAACATTTTTAACTATTGGCCTTAATCCTATATCCTCTAACTTTCTAATCAATTCATTTTTATCAACCTCTTCAAAACTTATCTTTGATAATATTGTTTTATTTTTTCTCAATCCAGTTTCATGACCTTCGGGTGTTTCTATTAAATCCAATCTACCCCAATGAGTACCATGAGCCATTCTTGCTTCTAACAATTCAGCTTCGCCAGATATTGAAGAAACAACCCTTGTTAAATGAGATAAAACAGAAATCTTGTTTGTTCTATCAAGAGCCTGTGAAATTCCTGTTCTATTTCTTGTCCATTTTCCAATAGCCATTACATTTTCAAATCTTTCAGTAAATATTTTTGATCTAAATATAGAGGTATATGAAGGTATTTTTCCTCTTTTTACTAACCTTTCATATTGATACATTGCATCTGTCATCAATGTTCTTAAAGTAACAAGGAAATATTCCCTAATTAATTCCCCAGGCGTTCTAACTATTTTATTTGCAAAGTGATCCTTTATATCTTCATCAATTTTTTCATGGGCTAATAATAATAATTTTCTTGCCATCTTTAATAAATTGTATGCTTTTAATAATCTATCATTTGGTGATGTTCCAATATTGGGTAATAATAAGTTATCTAATATTGATAATAATTTTTCTCTTTTAACTTCTGGAGAGCCTGATAATTTTAATTTATCAGCTAAATATCTTATTGCATCTTCAGAAGTTTTTATATTTTGGAATTCCAATAAATTAATATATACTTCTTCAAATTCTTCCCCTTCAGAAATTAATTGATTTATTTCAACATCCTTTTCTAAACCTAGAGCCCTTACCAAAGGTATTAACGGAACCTTTTTATATTTCTCAAATGATAAATATAATAAACCATCTTTTGTCATCTCCATTCTATGAGCCTTTAATTGAGTTAAAGATTCTGATAATAAATATCCACTATATTTTATAGAACCAGTTTCCCTTTGAACATAAAATTTATTTGTACCAAGTTCCTCAGATAATATAATTAATTTTTCATTTCCGTTAATAATAAAGTATCCACCTCTATCTGTCGGATCTTCACCAATTCTTATTAATTCTTCTTCAGATAATCCATAAGTATTACAATATTTTGATCTAACCATTATTGGCAATCTACCAATTGGTACCTGATATTTACTCTTAAATGTTTCATTTTCATATACAGAAAATTCCATAAATACTGATCCAGAATATGTAAGTTTTCTAATTCTAGCTTCTATCGGATATATTAATCTAGAAACTCCCTCCTTCTCCATAAAATCTGCTTTTTCCAACCATAATTTTTCTATTTTAAATTGCAAATCCCTTAATCCTGGAGCTAATAATCTTGGAGAAAATGTTCCCAATTCTCTTCCAATCTTTGTCATTTCTACATCAACAAAATATTCAAAAGATCTCAGTTGTACTCCTAACAGATCATTTTCCTCCAAATATTTATAAAATAAGATATAATTGTCTGTATTATTATTAGCCACTTTTTATTTATATATATGATATCTTTATAAGCTTAATCTTCTACAACAACTCTATAATATATTTCTTCTCCAATCCATGGATTATTTCTTATGATCTTAACAATATCTCCTGGTTTAGCATTTAAATTCTTTAATGCTGGATCTGAGATTTTAATCTTTGGTAAATCTGATAAGGATACTTTATACTTTTCTAACAATTCTTTCTTTTCTTCTTCAGATAATATTATATCTTTTGGTACTAAATAATGTTTTGTTATATCAATTTCAGATAATTCTCTTAAACTTTCTTTAGGTTTATTATCCTTAGAAACTTTTTTAGATTTAGACTTTTTAGTAGATTTAGCCATTTATTTATTTTTTATAAAAAACTTATAACTTTACCTCTTAGATATTAGGAATGGGTAGAATAGCTATATTCACAAAAACAAATTTACAAGATTATAGAATAATAAAATTAAAGGAGGAAATAAAAAATTATAATAACATTAGCATTATTGATATAGAAAAAGAAAATATATTTCCATATAATGAAAAAATATTAAACTATGATCTATATTATTTTTTCGTTGGATCAAATTTTTTATCTGATATCCACTTTCTAGCAAAATATCTTGAACAAAATGGGAAAGAAGTAATAAATAAAATACATGTCAAAGAATCTATAATATCAAAAACTCTATTTTATAGTATCTTAAATAAATATGTAAAAATTCCAGAATTTGTAAAAATATATTCAATAGATAATATAGAATATGTAATAAATAAGATTGGATTTCCAATGATAATAAAGCACCAATTTATTCATAGAGGGGAATTTGTACATAAAATAGATAATGAAAAAGAATTATATAATTTTTTAGAAAAATATTTATTAGAAAAAAGAATAAATATAAAAAATTTAATATTTCAAAAATATATACCTTATGAGAAAGATATAAGGATAATTTTCATAGGAAAACCGATTGGCGCAATGGAAAGGATTAATAAAAATAGTTTTAAGGCAAATATTAGTCAGGGAGGATATGGAAAGCAATATAAATTGGATCAAGAAATAATAGATATTGGATATAAAATTATGGAAAAATGTGATTTACAAATATTTGCATTTGATCTATTATTAAAAGATAATCAATATTATTTGATAGATTTACATCATATATTCCAGTATGAGGGATTTGATAAGTATTTAAATAAAAATATTACAAAAGAAATATTAAATTACTTAAATGAAATTAGTAATAAAAGCTAAAGGGAACAAATTAATAAAGGCAACACATAAAAGTACTTTAGAAATTACTAAAGATAATTATTTAACTGAAAGAGGAGATTGTATAATTGGTATAAGTGCAAATTACTCTGTAAAAGATTTACCAGAAGATCTTAAAGATCATTTATTAAATGAAGGAAAGATAAAGATTGTAATTAAAGTTGATGATTTAATAGATAATATAATTGCATATGGTTCTAAAAAATTATTGTTAACAAATGATAGAAGTATTGTTATAAGAAAAAGCAATTATATTGATGATAGAACTTTAGCAATAAATTCAAACAAGAGTGCTATTGATATTGATAGAAGATTAATAGAAAGATTGAAGAATGAGAGAGATATGGAATTTATTATATACTACTAAAATATTTATAAAGAATAAAATGTTTATCCTTAATTATAAAAAGAAGAGTATAAATATGGCTGTACAATTAATATTTATAATAATATAGTGGTAGTTATTGTAATTAAGTTATTTCAGCTACAAACATCAGAGATCGGTCAAATATCAAATACATAAATACAATAGGCAGTTTTAGATTGTTCAAGTTATTGTTCAAGCCCATATACATTTTGTACAAATTATGAAAATACTTCAAACAGACTTTTTTATTTTTATTTCCAACAAATTTGTCTGGAAATATAACATGTACAGAAAATACCAACGTAGATATTATATGTAATTATATAACATGCTATTCAGTAAATAATATTATGTTTTATCAACTTGTAACAGTATATTTAGAAAGAGTTAATCAAACATATTTTAGAATTGCATAAAAGTTTTAATGGATTTTTATATATAATGGGTGAAACTATTATAGATAAATTAATTGACGAAAACAAAAATATCAATAAACACATACTTATATTATATTTAATAATATTTCCAATATCTATATTATTTTTTACAAATTTATATTATATCTTATTTGGAATATTTTACTTCTTTGCTTTATATTATTTCTTGAAAAATACAAAATTCAATATGATAAAAATTTTATATTTATTAATTTTTATATTGCCTATATTAAATATTTTTAATAATATTTTATTTAAATATTTTGTTTATGTATTTTTTTCATTTATTTTATTTTATTTCTTTGGAAATTTTGTCGCAGAGAATAAATTATCTATAAATAGAAAGCAAATAATAATATTGATAATTTCCCTAATTTATGTTTTATTTATAACATCATATAATATTATAAATATTTATTCTTTATTTTTTATATCTCTCCTAGGTTTTTTATTCAATTTAGATGATAAAAAAATATATCATTTAACTTCATTAAATTTTTTAAACAAATATAGCCAAATTATCTTCTCCATAATTTCTATTTTTTTATCTATACAGTTAATACTTTCCTTAATTGTTCAAAATATTTTAATATTATTTAATATATCTTCATCTTCAATATCAGAACCTATTTTAATGTTAATATTATTTACTATATCCTCATTTTCAATATTAGAATTTATTTTAATGCTGATGATTAAAAAAATATTTAATAAACCAGAGGGATTCACAATGTATATTTTAATATTAATAATATTTTTATTTATCTTCTTCACAATCCTATTTTTCTTAATAAAAAATAATATAATTTACATTATTCAAAATATTATAATTATGTTTTTATTTTTCTTTACCGCAATTCACGCTTATTTGTATCATAGGTTTCCAGACAGTAAAAAAATAATTTTGGGAATTGTTTCAGGAATACCATTTATATTAATGAATTTCGTAAATTATTTCTACTATATTAATCCAGGAACTCTATTTAATTTTCCCTTATTTATAATTTTATTTTCAATAAACTTACTAATATTGGCAATTATAGGATTAGTATTAATTTATATACATTCAATATATAAAAAGCATATCTAAATTTCCCAAAGATAACTATACTTTATTATTAAACATTGCAATAGTTTCTATTACTATTTTTGATGCTAAATTATCACATACTTCATTTGAAAATAATTCTACTAAATCAAAACCAATTAGATTAATATTTCTTAATTCCTTTATAATCTTAAAATAATGATATGGTCTAATTCCAATACCTTCTAACCAATGTCCACATCCAGTATCAAATACATCTATATCAATTGAAATATATAAATTCTTATTTTTCAATATATCTGATATTTCTTTTGAAATTTCCTTTATATTATCCCAAACATCCAAAGGATTATAATATTTTATTCCCCATTCTTTTATTATATTCTTTTCTTCAAATGATAGATTAGATATACCAACAAAAATAATCTTTTCAGGTTCAATATAATTTTCCTTTATTAAATGATAAATAAGGCTTTGATAATTTGGATATGGATCTGGATGAATATCAGGATGAGCATCAAAATATAATAAATAAAAATCCCTCCAATTTTCTTTAATAATTTTTAATATTGGATATGTTATTGAATGATCTCCTCCCAAAAATATATATTTTTTATCTTTCCTATATATTTTTTTAATTTCATTATATATTTTTTCATATAATTTATCTAGATCTTTTATATCTTCTAAATCTATATCACCATAATCATATATTTCTTCCATATTTATTTCTCCAAATATTGGAGAAAATATTCTATAAGATGCATCTCTAATTGATTCAGGTCCTTCAATATAATTTTTTATATGAGATAAACTACCAATTTCGGATGGGATTCCTACTATTATCCATTTTGATTTATCATATTCACCCTGAGCATGTGCAAACATTAAACTAAAATAATTATCATACTTATATTTTTAATGGATAAAGAAAAAATGATTGAAGAATTAAATAATCAAATATCAAAATGTACAAGATGTCCTTTATATAAATTTAAAACAAATTATGTTCCAGGTGATGGTAATCCAAATTCAAAGATATTATTTATAGGGGAAGCACCTGGTAGAGAAGAGGATAAACAGGGAAAACCTTTTGTTGGAAAAGCTGGACAAGTATTAACTGAAAATATAAAAAATATATTAAATATGGATAGAAAAGATGTATATATAACAAATGTTGTTAAATGCAGACCACCAGAAAATAGAGAACCTGAAGAAGAAGAAATAAAAGCATGTTCCATTTGGCTAGAAAAGCAATTAGAAATAATTCAACCAGATATAATAGTAACTCTAGGTCATTATTCGACAAAATGGATTTTTGATTACTTTAAATTAAAATTTTCTTCAATAACAAAATTGAGAGGAAAAATATTTAAAGTAAATAAATGGGGAAAAATTATTACAATAATTCCAACATTACATCCAGCATCTACATTATATCATAAAGAATGGAGAGAATATTTTGATCAAGATTTTAAAACAATAAAAGAAATATTAAATAAAGATAAAAGGGAGGGAATATTAAAATTTATATGATGATGTTGCGCGCGACTGAATAAATGATGAATACACCTCCTCCCTGAAAAAATATAAAATAGTTAAAATATTAATTAATTATGGATAACATTCAAGATTTAGAAAACCAATTATTAACTCAAATAAGAAATTTATTATCACAAATAAATAACTATGTTTTACAATTACAAAGTTTAAATGAATATGAAAAAAATATTAGTGGAAATCCATATATTTTATATAATTATCAAATGCAAGAAATTAATAATTTAATAAATTTAATGAAATTGTTAATAAGTATTCTAGAAAGTATAAAAGATTATATAACTTTATATTATAAAGAAATAAGTGGAAATACATATATAACACCAAATATAAAAGTTGAAATAATTGGACAAATAAATAATGGAATAAAAGAAATAAAAAGCATGATTGATAAATTATTTGTAGAAATAGAAATATTAACTAATAATTTACAGAGATTTTAAATATTCTATTGTATAATTCAACATATCCTCATTTATATCTAAACCCTCAATTATATACCTAAATTTTTTCTTTGGAATTATAATCTTAAATGGTTTTAACTTTTTATGATATTGAATCAATTCAAAATTTGAATTATATAGATAAATATCCAATGGTTTTAAACAAAAAAATGTATGAACAAATCCATCTTCAACATCCTTTTTTAAATCTAAAATATATATTGTATTTTCTTTTGGTAATTGAAACATTAAACCAATAAAAGATCTAAGAGGACCAAAATATTTTATATTATACTTGTATTCCAATTTCTTTTATGTATCTTTTTTCTATATTTTGCTTAAATT
The DNA here is from genome assembly GCF_003086415.1 of Candidatus Nanobsidianus stetteri. GTDB lineage: Archaea > Nanobdellota > Nanobdellia > Nanobdellales > Nanobdellaceae > Nanobdella > Nanobdella stetteri_A. Next base: position 25,248 of record NZ_QEFP02000006.1, read on the forward strand.
CTGTATATCCACAATATCCACAATGATACCTATCTTTATGTTCTGCCATAAATCTTCCACATTTTGGACATATCTTTTTTAATCTAACTACCTTATTATCTTCAACCTTATATAATCTTAATATTTTCAAATCTTTCTTTTCGCTCATTGTATAATTTTATTCCTTTTTAATATATGTTTTGGCTCTAATTTTTTCATATCTTCCTCATTCTGATATACATTTATAAATGCTTTTGATCTCTGTTTTCCAAATTCTGTCAATATTTTTTCTACTACAATTAAATTCTTGTCTTTTCCAATCATTGCTGAAATTTTTTCCCTTATATCATCCCTCTTTGGTGTTGGTTCATTTTTATGATCTATTAAAACAATAATTTCTTCTCTATTTAATAATTGATTATTTTCCCTATTTATTATTTTTAGATCCATGTAAATAATTTATATGATATAATTTTTTAAAATGATGAATAGAAATAGTATAAAATGAACGATATCACTATAATGACTTATGGTCTATCATTCATAATAGGATATTTCTCAGCAGAATACATAATTAAGAAATTTTCACCAGAATTCTTTATTGAAATTAGAACAAAGACAAGGGAATATAGAGCAAAAATTCATCATTTATATTTATCAATATTTGGAATAGTATCAATAATAATTGGAACAATTACATATTTATATGAATTATATATATTAACAACATTATTTTTAGGTGCAGCAATTCATGATGCGGTATTGGAAATAAGAAAAAGATTAAAAAAATTAGATTATATTAAACAAAGCAAGTAATCCTACTATTAAACCTCCAATTCCAATTAAATCTGTTGGAGATACCTTTTCAGATACTACTATTTGAGATTGTGTATAGTTTGCTATTACATTGTTTGGTCCTAATACATATATTGGGACTTGAGTACTAAATGATGAAGAACCATATGTAGAATTACATATTATACCATATAATAAACTACTTATACCACTAGAAGCTCCTAGAATATTTATATCTAATTCTGCAGATCCATAAGAATAAAATAAATGATAATAAGTATATTTTTCTCATAAAAATTCATTCATAAAAACTTTTTAAATCTTATTACCAGTTGCAATTTCTATAACTTCATCTATTGTTTTTACAGGTGTTATCTTTATCTTATCAAATAAGTCTTCAGGTATATCATTATAATTACCCTCTGGTACTATAACTTCTTTTAATTTAGATTCAATTGCAGCTTCCACTTTTGCTATTATACCTCCAACAGGTAATACTTCTCCCCTTATTGATAAAGAACCTGTCATTGCTAGATCTTGTCTTACTGGCCAATTCTTTAATGCGGATATTATTGCAGTTGCAACAGTTATTGAAGCTGAATCTCCTTCTACACCTTCATATGTTTGTAAAAATTGAACATGAACCTTATATTTCTTCAAATCTTCTCCAAATTTCTTTTTTACTACTGCAGATACATTTACTATTGCCTCTTTTGCAATTTTTCCTAAATTTCCGGTAGCAGTAATTTCTCTACCACCCTTTCCAGGTACAACCTCTGCCTCTACAGGTAATACCAATCCTGAATAATATAACCTTGATCCAATTACTGCCAATCCATTTACCCTTCCAATTTCATATCCCTCAGTTTTTATTATTTGATATTCTTTCCTTCTTTCAATATAATATTTAGATATTTGTTCTTCAATTGTTAATGCCTTTTCCTTTGCTTCTATAACATCTTCAGGTTCTACATATTTTTTTCCTTTTGATTTTGCAATATCTCCAGCTAATCTTACCAATCCTCCCAAATCTCTTAATCTTAATGTTAAATAACTTTTTCTTCCAGATCTCCTTTGAGCTTCTCTAATAATTTCTATTACAGCTTCTTTTGTAAAATGCGGTATATTACCCGTTTTCTTAATTTCCTGTGCAACAAATTGAGCAAATTTATTTGCAGTTTCTTCTGTAAATAATATTTCAGAATTCATAAATACTTCATATCCATACCCTCTTATTCTTGATCTAAATGCTGGATGCAATTTTTCTAATGTTTCTAAATTTCCAGCTGCTACTAATACAAAATCGGCAGGAGCTGGTGTAGTTCTTACCATTGCACCAGCAGATCTCTCAGATCTTCCAAATATTGGATATTTCTTTTCTTGTAAAACGGATAATAATTCTATCTGAACCTCTGGTCTTAATGTTCCAATTTCATCTATAAACAATACCCCTTTATTTGCCTTATGTATTGCACCTGCAATTACCCTTTGATGTGGTGGAGTTTCAAGACCTCCAGATTGAAATGGATCATGTAATACATCCCCAAATAACATACCTTCAAATGCACCTGTAGCATCTACAAATGGTACAGAAGTTCTATTTGAATTATCTACCAATAATTTTGGTATATTTTTCATTATTTGCTTCTGCATTACCTGGAAAGAAAATGATAAACTAGCCATTAAAATCATAAATCCAATAAATGTTGCACCGGCCATTATATAATTTCCTACATAGTAAAAGTACATTGGAGTAAATGCTGATATAAGTAATAATAAAATATAGAAATATTGGAAAACTTTTGTTTGTTCCAATACTTTCTTTCTCATTTCTTCTACAATTTTTTTACCAGTTCCCATTGGTACTGTCTTTATTATTGGTTGATATTCATCATTTGGATTTGGGAATACCAATATATCTTCTAAATTTCTGACTTGTTCTTTATCTTCTGATAATATTTCTGCCAATGCCTGTGCTAGCATAGATTTACCAGTACCAGGATCTCCTATCAATAAAACATGTCTCCTCTGTTTAGCAGCTTTTTTAATTATATCCAACGCTTTATCTTGTCCAATAATTTGATCTGATATCTTTTCAGGTACATTTATTTCTTCCGTAGTCTTAAATTTGAATATATTATATAGATCTTTTATTGATATTATTGTATTTTCGGGCATAATACATTTTATAAAATTAAAAAATATAAAGATGAAATATGTTTGAATATATAAAAATAGATAGAAGAGTAATATATTATTTAATGATTATAGGTTTTTTCCTATCCTTTAATCATTGGGATAATTTATTTATTGGATTGGCTAATTTATTTTTCTCAATAATTTATACAATAATTTCATACTTTATACTTTTATTTATATTTAATTTAGTTTCATCATTTTATGGTTTATATATTTATCTAGATAATGTTATTGCAGAATTAAAAATATTATTTTATAAAAAGAGATCTTATGCATTTTTTTATTATTTATTAATTATTTTAGAAATAATACTATTCTTTATATTTAGAAATAACCTGTTTTTATATGTTATGATATCTCTTTTTATAATATTATTCTTTTATAATTATATAAAACAATTAAAGATAAAAAGTTCAAAGAGTGAACAATTAAACTTTACATACATACATAGATATAATTTAAGTTATATAATTACAATTATAGTATCAATAATTACACTTGGTTTATTTGTTCCAGTAATATTTTCTATGAAGCCAATAGTAATAGAATATAAAAGGCTTGGAAGAAGTAAAAATATAGAAGTAAGAAATGACGAATTATTAAGGATATTTTTCATTTCTACAATAATATTATGGATAATATATTCATCAATAAAATATATATCATCTTATTCAACAATATTGTATGGTTTTGTTTATTATTTCTTTAATTTCTTATTTTTCTTTACATATTCATCAATAATACCAATAGGGATATTATTATCCCCATACTTATCAATTAGAAAGGGATATGTATATTCAAATAAATTTATTGGAGATACATTAATATTATCAAATACACCATTTTATCTTGCATCTATTGTAACTATCGCTCTATTGCCAATATTTTCAATAATATTTAGCCCAATAGAAGTAATAATATTTTCTCTAGCTATATTTTCTATAATATGGATTAGAAAGCAATTTGACGTTCTAACAAAATGATATAAAAATTATTAAGGTCCATATTCATTGATTAATAGTAAAAAATTAATAATATTTAAAAGGTTAACTTTATAAACATAATATTTAAAAATTTATTATGGTCCAAAAGCTTATAAAAAATCCAGAATTAAAATGTCCAGTATGTGGAAGTACAGAATTTATATACAATGAAAAGACAGCAGAGCTAGTATGTGCAAAATGTGGTTATGTAATTGAGGAAGTTCCATATCTAGGAAAGGAATACAGGACAATAAATTCAGAAGATGCAGAAAAATTATCAAGAACTGGTAGTGCAATGAGGTATACAAATATACCAAGTATGATATCAACAGAAATTGGAAAGGCAGAATCAAAAGATGAAGATACAACATTATCAAGAAAATTAAAGAAATGGCAACAAAGATCCACAAGTTCTTATGAAAGAAATTTAAAATTAGCACAACAAGAATTAAGAAGAATTTCTTCATTCTTACAATTGCCAAAACAAGTAGAAGAAACAGCATTGAAATTATATTTAGATGCTGTTGAAAAAGGATTAATTAGAGGAAGATCTGTAGAAACAGTCATTGCTGCATGTACATATATAGCATGTAGAATACATGATGTTGCAAGAACAATAGATGAAATAGTTAAAGCATCAAATATACATAAAAAAGAATTAGGAAGGACATATAAACATCTATTACAAGCATTAAAGATAAAAATACAACCAATAGATGTTACAGAATATGTACATAGATTTTCATCATTATTGGGTTTACCACCAGAAGTTGTATCTACAGCAATAGAAATTGTTAATAAAGCAAAAGAATCTGATATAACTGCTGGTAGAGGTCCAGCAGGAGTTGCAGCAGCTGCAATATATTTGGCATGTGTAAAGCATGGAATACAAAAGACACAAAAAGATATAGCAGAAGTTGCTGGAATAACTGAAGTTACAATAAGAAATAGATATAAGGAAATGTTAGAAAAATTAAATCTTAAAGATATTGAAGCAAAAATGAATAGCGCTGAGGAATGGTAATACTACCAAAGGCTCTAAAAATTAAAAATAGATATATTTTGATAGATTTTTTTGATGAAGAAAAATTAAAAAATGATTTTATTAAATATTTTGGATATATAAATTATTATGATTTACATTTAAATAAAATAGAAATAAATAAGAGGATAATCTTGTCAATAAACAAAAAACATTTGTATAAAATTATTTTTTTATTATATTTACAAAATATAAAAAATTTTAAAATATTTAAAACATTAAAAGGTGCAAAATCTTTTTTAAATATATCTTAAACTTTATCTTTATGGAAACTGATATTGGACAATTTGGACCAATGGATAGAGGATGGGCAATATTCTCACCAGAAGGAAAATTAATATTAGTAGAATACGCAAAACAAGCTGCAAAAGCTGGATCAACAGCAATTGGAATATGTACAACAGATGGTGTATTAATAATTGCAGATAAAAAAATACCAAGCAAATTAATTATAACAGATTCTATTGAAAAGATTATGGAAATTGATGATAATATAATTGGAACATTCTCCGGATTTATACCAGATGGTAGGGTATTAATAGATTATGCAAGGGAAATTGCTCAACAACATAAATTACAATACGGAAAACAAATAGATATAGAATTATTAGTAAGGGAAATAAGCGATATAATGCAATCTTATACAAGATTTGGTGGAGTAAGACCTTTTGCCGTATCATTAATAATTGGTGGAATAGATAAAGATGGTGAACCAAAGTTATTTTCATTAGACCCATCCGGAATATTTTATAGATATAAGGCTGTTGTAATTGGAGAGGGTGAGGATAAAATTACACCAATATTGGAAGAAAGATATAAAGAGATGGACTTAAATGAAGCAATTAAATTTGGAATAGATGTATTAAAAGAATATTTGGGAAATAATTTTGCATATGAGAGATTAATATTATCATATGTAAAGAAAGGTGAAAAAGTTAAAACACTTGAAAATCATGAAGTAAAAGAATTGTATGAAGGATAAAGATACAGAAATAAGTATAAAATATAAAAAGGAAGGCTATAATTTTGAAATAATTGTATATTTAAAAAAGGCTTTCGAATATAAAGAAGGAAAAATAAAAGATATAAGGGAAGTATTGGCTGTAGAAGAAATTTTTAAGGATTCTAAAAAGGGAGAAAGGGCATCAACTGAATCTTTAAAGAAGGCTTTTGGAACTACGGATGTTCTTGAAGTTGCTAAACAAATATTAGAAAATTCTGAGATTCCATTACCAACAGAATATAAGAGAGAATTAATTGAAGAAAAGAAAAAACAGATTATTGAATATATAAGAAGAATAGCATACGATAGTAAAAATAACATGCCATTAACATATGAAAGAGCAAAAGAATTATTTGAAATGGTAAAATATAATGTAGATATAAACAAACCAGTAGAAAAACAGGCTGAAGAAGTTTTAAAGGAAATAAGAAAGAAATATCCATTAAAGATAGAATATAAAAATATAAAACTTATAGTATATCCAAATAAATTCAGGATAATTGGAATAATAAAAAATAAATATAAAATTATAAAAGAGAATTGGGGAGAAAATTATGAAGCAATATTGGAAATACCAATTGGATTATTATCAGAATTTTATTCAGATATAGGAAAATTATGTGGGGAAGATTGTATAGTTGAGGAAATAAAAAAGTAATTATTGGGATTTTCCTTTATCTCCGCCCTGTTTTTCAGATCCTTTTCCACCTTCAGAACCAACACTAGTACCGGAAAATATCAAAAATATTCCTATTAAAATAAAGAATATCATTGCAAACAATATATAAGGATTAAAGGTTATTATATAATTTTGTGCCTGTGGAGATGTACCTAAAGTTATTGATAAAAAGTAACTTTGATATGCATAATACATAGATAGTAAAGCAAATAGAATAATAAATACTACTATTATTATTGGTAAATATCTAGCACCACTTGGTCTTCCTTCACTTGAAAATAATCTTTTTTCTATTACTTCAAATATTTTACCATTTGTTAAGAAAGATCCTATAATTATGAAGAAAAAGAATACCAAAATCATTGATACTGTAAAAGCTACAAAATATTGAGTATATAATACAAAACCAGTAAATGTTGTTAACAATATTGATGCAGAAACCGATATAATAAATGCTAATATACTATATATATCTTTCTTTGATCCCCCTTCATCTTTCTTTTCCCCTTTTTCACCTGCTTTTACCATACTATCCATTAAAAATTTTATTAGAAAATATAATATTCCAAAATAGAATAGAAAAACAAATATTAAATTTATTCCCAATACATTTACTACATTTATTATAAAATCTGCAAATGATGTCATATATAAAAATTTGCTTTTATTACTTTTAAATTATTACATAGAATCATAAATATTTATATATTCGTTTATATTATTTTTCCAATCAAATTTTTTAGATATTTCATACATTTGCTTTTTTATTTCCATTTTATCATATAAATCCAAATTATAATATTGTAAAAATTTATTATATATAAGTTCTTTATCCAAATTATTTGGATCTACATTAATTATATATTCATGATTTATGTTTTTACTTATTAGATTTCTATAAAATCCTGTTTTATTAGATAAAACAATTGGAACAAAATTGTTCAATGCTTCTAATGGTGTATATCCATAAGGTTCGTATCTTGATAAAAATACACCAAAATCAAATGCTGGTAATATATATTCTGGATCTAAACTAAATAAAATATCATTTCCAAGATAAACTGGAACATATATAACTTTTACATAATTATTTTTATCATTATTTAAATTGTTTTCCTTCAATTTTTCAATTATAATATTATTTTCTACATCATGAGTACATATTGGAGGGCTTCTATTCTTTATTCTATCTAATTTATCCAATACATTTTTTCCGTTATATAAAGATCTAATAATTAAATGTATATTTTCCTCTATATTTTCCTTCAATTTAATATACTCTTTATAAGATCTTATTATATCACTATTTTGTCCTTTAATATTATAGGGAACAAAAATAAATGCAATAGTATTTAATCTCTTTTCATCTAAATATTTTAATAAATCAATAAATAAATCTAAACCCTTATTATATGGTTCATATCTTCCAATAGTATATATTAGTAAATATTTTTCTGGTAAATCATAATATGGATGAAAATACCATGTTAAAAATTCATCTATCCATTTCTTCGAAATTTTATAATAATTAAATAATTCTTTTTCTTTTACATTTATATAATTGTATGTTATATAATCTGGTTTTCTTTTGTATATTTTATATGCTTCCTCTCCTAAATTATCTGATACTACTGTAAATATATCAGAATTTAATATTGCCTGTTTTTCCAATTGATATTTTGAATTTATTCCCAATCTATATGAATCTTTATCTGGATCTATTATATTCAATGCATTTTCTACATTTACATTTTTTTCAGATAATGTTCTTCCAATAACTGTTCCATGGATTGTTAATATTGTTTTATAATTTAGATTATTTTTCTTTATATATAATATTGTACCGCCAGATAACCATTCATGTGCATGTAATATTTTCTTCTCATTAAAATATTTATCCAATTTTTCTAAAAATATACCAACAGCAACAGACCATAATAATGGTTCATCAAAAGTAAAATCAGAATTTAAAGAATCTATTTTATACCATTCCCAATATTTATATTTCCATAAATTTCTTTCTTTATTAAAAAATTCATCAAATTCTATTAAAAATACATTTGGCTTTGATTCAATATTCCAATATCCATAATGTACTTTAATTCCATCCAATTGATAATTTATTTCTTTTATATAATCGGGAGGATCTAATTCAATAAATTCTGAACTATTTTTATATGGACCAATCAAAAAATATTTATCCTTATATCTTTCTTTTATATATTTTGCTTTAGTAGATATTACAGTATATATTCCTCCTACTTTATTGCATACTTCCCAAGATTGTTCAAATAATATCATCTGAATAAAATATCAAATATGCTTCTTCTCTTTCTATTACCAGTTATACAATATGCTAGCTCATCTATATATTTCAATGCCTTTGATTTTTCATTATAAAATGCGATTGGTTGATATTGAAATTGATAATTAATAAAATCTTTAATTACTGGAATAACTACATATACTTCTTTATTATATACATCCTCTATAAAATCTATTTCAATACTCTTATCATATTTATTTAATACTATTTTAACTTTATTTTTATCTAAGAGATCGTATAATTTTTTATTTACATATAAAGAATAGAAATCTGGATTTATTACTAAAAAATTTATATCAGATACTTTTTCAATATTTAATATATAATTTATATTCGGAAGTACATCAAAAATAATTACATCATAATACCTTTTCAAATAATTTAAATCATTAATATTAAAATCTAAATTATCTATAATTTTTAAATGGAAGTATGGTAATACCTTTATTCCTTGATATATTTTATTTCCAAATAATTTTTCATTATTTAGAAATATTAGATTCGAAGAATAAATTCCATTTGTATCTATTATCAATACTTTATAATTATATTCCTTTTTTAAATATGCTGCAAGATTATTTGCTAATGTAGTTTTTCCAACCCCGCCCTTTAATGATATAAAAGATACTATCATAATCCTAATAATTTTGAAAATTTTATTTCAGCTTCTTCTTTTGAAATTTTTTTCTTTACATATATTTCATGAATTTTTAAGAAATTTCCTATAATTTTTATATATTCATCCTTATCTTTTGCTTCCTTTATTTTTTCATATAAACTTTCCTCCTTTAATGAATTTTTTATCCATTCTGGAAAATGATTTTTATGATAATTAAATTTATCTTGATCTGCATTGTATAACCAAATTAACAAATCTTGAAGACCATATAATTTTTGTCCATCAATAGTAATAAATGCTTGTTTTTCATCATCAACTTCAATCATATTAAATTTTATATTGTTATATCTTTAAAAGATATTTATGACAGGCATTGTATTTTATTTCCATGCACATCAACCAAGAAGAATAAGATATTATTCTTTTTTTGATATTGGATCAAAAAATTATTTCAACGATGATTTAAATAAAAGAATATTAGATAGGGTTGTATATAAATGTTATAAGCCAGCATTAGAAATGATATATGATAATATTACAAAATATGATATAAAAGTATCATTTTCAATTTCTGGAACATTAATTGAGCAATTAGAATTATACCATCCAGAAATTTTGGAATTATGGAAAAAATTGGTAGATACTGGAAATGTAGAAATTGTATCTGAAACTTACTACCATTCATTGGCATATTTAATTGATAAAGATGAATTTATTAACCAAATAAAATTGCATAGAAAGAAAATAAAAGAAATATTTAATTATAAATCTAAAAGCTTTAGAAATTTTGAGCTTGTATTTAATAATGAAATAGGAGAAATTGTATATTCTTTAGGATATAAAGTTGCATTAACTGAAGGAACTGAAAAAATTTTAGGAAATAGAAGTCCAAATTATGTTTATAAATTAAAAATAAATAATCTAAGATTATTATTAAGAAACTATAGATTATCTGATGATATAGGATTTAGATTTACAAATAAGAATTGGTCGGAATATCCATTAACTGCGGATAAATATTATTTATGGCTAAAGAGTACTCCGGGAGATATAATAAATATATTCATGGATTTTGAAACAATTGGGGAACATATATGGAAAGAATCTGGAATATTTGAATTTTGGAATAAGTTATTTGAATATATTGGAAAAGAAAGATATTTTGAAACATATAATATAACTGAAGCTGCAGAAGAATTTGATTATAAAGGTGAATTAGATATTCCAGAATTAATATCATGGGCTGATATTGAGAGAGACTTGTCTGCATGGATTGGGGATAGTATACAAAGAGAAGCTTTAGATTATTTAAGAGAATTATATAAAAAATATAAGAATGATGAAAAGATACTAAATATATTAAGATATTTATCAACTTCAGATAATTTCTATTATATGAGTTTAAAATATAATAGCGATGGAGATGTACATAAATATTTTAGGGAAGAAGCTTTTGCAACCCCATATGATTCTTTTATATCATATATGAATATTCTAAAAGATATAGAATTAAATGAGGCTATTGAAAATAGAAATTAATTTTTCTACAGAATCTTTCCAAGATAAATTTTTTATATCATCTAAACATAGTTTTATCTCATATTCTCCCAATTTTGGATAAGATAACAATGCCAATATATAATCTGCCATTTTATTTACATCCCAAAAATCAACTGCCATTGCATTTTTTAATACTTCATATACACCCGTTTGTTTTGATATTATAATAAAGTCTTTATATTTTAAAGCTTCGAAGGGAGTTAAACCAAAAGGTTCTGATACGGATGGCAAAACAAATATATCTGCTATTGAATATAAATATTCTGCTAAATCATCATCAACCCATCCAGTAAATATTACATTTTTTGATATATTTAAATCTGCAGCCATTTTTATTAATTGTTCCAACATTTCTCCAGTTCCTGCAAATATAAATAATACATCCTTTCTTTTTTCTAAAACTCTTTTAGCTGCTCTTAATAAATAATCTGGACCTTTATGCATTGTCATTCTCCCAAGATATAATACTATTTTATATTTCTCCTTTATTTTACTATTTATTTTTTCTTTTATACTAAAATCATCATCTGGGGCGTTATATATTACATCAATCTTCTTTTCATCACAATTATAATATTTTACCAATATATCCTTTTCCCTTTTACTTACTACTATAACCTTATCAGCATATTTACAAGCTTCCAACTCTATTCCATAATCATAATCAAATAAATATTTTAATATATCTGGATTTCCTCCAACTCTATCATATACTAAAGAATGAAAATGAATAACCAATGGTTTTTTATATATTTTCTTTATTTCTATACCTGCTAAAGCTGTTAACCAATCATATGCATATATAATATCAAAATCCAATTTCATATTCTTCAACACATCTAATATTCTATCTTTATATTCAATTACCGCTCTTTTATAATCTATAATTTTTCTTTTATATAATGTAAAAGACTCATATTTAAAATAATCTATATATGATTGATATACTTTCATATTTAATCCGAAGATTTTTGAATTCTTTAATTTATTATTCCAAAAAGATTTTACATCATCAGTCAAGTTTAAAATAAATAAATAAACATTGTTATTAAAATAATCAAGATATTTTAAATAATAATATGTTACTTTTTCCAATCCGCCACCTTTTTGAGGAAACACTCCCCATGATAAAAAGAGTATTTTCATAATTAAAAGATAAATAAAAATAATTATAAATCTTTTAACAAAAATATTTGTATGGAAAATGTAATTGAATTGGATATTTTTGATTATGCTATTATAAATAATAAAGGTTCCTTTTTGTTTTTACCTTTACTATATAACAGTAGATATTTTGGTTTATTACAATATTATAATAACAATTTTATCAAAATAATAGAAAAAATAGAAAATAGGGAGATAAATTATAATGAAATTGAAAAAGTAATATTAAAAGATTATAATGATTTAAAAATAATTTATAAAAATGGATGGGAAGAATATAAATTAATAGACAATAAATTAATATATAAAACAAATAAATATTCTACTTTGAATGTTTATTTCGATATAAGATATTTATATGATATAGATGAATGGGGAAGGATATATAATAATGAAAAAAATAAAGATTATGTAAAGATAAAATTTAATAAAGGTGATTTAAACTATGAAGTAATAATAAAGGGATTTGAAGTTTATCAAGAATTAAATAAATGGATAAAGGTAAATTATAATTATGATTTATATAGAAAATCTCCTCCATTTGAAAGATATATATATTTACCATTTTCCTTTTATGCAAAAGAATTGGAAATAATATATAAAAATGATAAGGAAAATTTAAATGGAAAGAATTTAATTGAAAATAGGTTATTATCCTTTATTTATGATAATAATATCTCTGCAGGTTTTCCATGGTATTTTCAAGAATGGAGTAGAGATATATTAATTTCATTAAAGGGATTATATTATATTAATAAAGATATTGTAAAGAATAAGTTAATTGAATATTCAAATTATTTTTTACTAGATGGAAGATTAAAAAATATAAAAAATGAAAATGTTGGAAATTCTGATGGAATTGGATTATATATTTTTAGATTATTTCAATTTAAAGATTTGTTTGAAAAAGAAATATTTGATAAATTAATAGATAATATAATTGAAAAGTTAAAATTATTTGAAGAAAATTATTTAGATGAAAAATTATTCTTATTTAAAGCATATCCAAATGAAACATGGATGGATACATTAAATAGAATTTATCCAATAGAAATACAATTCTTAATGGCAAATGCATATGATAACTTATATAATTATACAAAAAAAGATGAATATAAAGAAAAATTGGAAAAAATAAAGAATTCAATTAGAAAAAATTATTTATCAGATTATTCTTTATATGATGATATAAAAAATAAAAAGATAAGATGTAATATATTTTTATCCTATTATTTTTATCCGAAGATATTTTCAAATTATGAGTGGGAAAATATTTTTGATTATTCATTAACTCATTTATATCTAAAATGGGGAGGAATTAGTAGTTTATCTATATTTGATAAAGAATTTATTCCATATAGTAATGAGGATAATTATTTTAAAAATGAGGGAAAGTCAATGCATAATGGAGATTCATGGATTTTTATAAATAACATTGCTGCTATTGATTTATATAATTTAAATAAGGAAAAATACGGAAATATAATAAATAGTATTTTAAAATCTAATGAAAGATTGATAAAAATGATAGGAACATTACCAGAAAGATCCAGCGCATATGAATTAAAACCAGCAGGGGCTTTACATCAACTATGGTCAATATCAACTTATATAGAATTATTAAATAATATAAAATAAGATGTGGTGGAAAAAATATGGGTTCTTTAAGAATCCCTTGGATATAAGACCAAATGAAGATTTGGTAGGAGTAGATGATATAATAAAAAAGGTAAAAGATTCTATAATAAATGGTGAAATATTTCTATTATATGGTCCAATTGGTTCAGGGAAAACATCTTTAGCATTTAAAATTAAAAAAGATCTATCAGATGATTATAATGTAATATATATAAATGGAGAATATGAAAAGGATAAAGACATAAATTATATAATTGAAAAAAATAAGTATATTAAGTTTTTATTTTTTAAATTTGAAAATAAATTACCCATAGTATTAATATTAGATGAATTTTATAATTTTCCAGAAGATGTATCTAAAAAACTAAAATATTTATATGATAATAGAATTGTTCATTCAATAATGTTAATTCAACCATCCCCACAAATAATGAATGCTTCTTTATCTTTCTTGAATAGATTATATAGAAAGATTGAAATGAAATTCCCTCCAGAAGATGAAATATTAAAATTAATAAATAAGAAATTAAAGGGAAGAGTAAATATAGATGAAAAAATATTGAGAAATTTAATAAGAAAAAATAATAATAATGTTAGACAGATATTTATTGAATTAAATAATTTATTGGAGGAGGGAATAAATAATATAAATAAGGAATTAGAAGAAATAAAGAATTTTGAAGGCGATATAAAATTATCAAATACACAAATAAAAATTCTAGAAGTATTATATAAAAATAAGATGTCTTCAAGAGAAATATCAAGAATATTAGATCTTCCAAGAAATACTGTATCAAAATATTTGAATAAAATGTATAAAAAAGGTATATTAATAAGAGAAGTAAATAACAATGAATATATTTATAGTATAAATCCACAATATATAAATATTATATCAAAGAAGATTGGAAAATAGCCACCGTAGCTCAGCTGGTAGAGCGCTACCCTGGTAAGGTAGAGGCCCCGGGTTCAAATCCCGGCGGTGGCACTGGCTTTTCATTTAATTTTTCAAAAGATATACTTAAAATTTAATAAATTATAATTATTTAATGTGGAATAAAATTGTTAATAATGGTTATTTAAACAATAAAGATAATACTTTATCTATTATTATTAATATTACTAATTTAATTAGCAATAAATACTTAATAAGAGGAAATTATTTACAAATAATTGTAAAAAACTTTAATATGCTAATAATCAAAATATTCTTAAGTATTAGAAAAATAATTAAATCATTAATAATTATTTATATGAGACATAGGCATCATAGAAATCATAATGGATTTCGAAGACATAAACACTGGTATAACAATTATTATTATGATATTTATAAATATAATAATGTAAGTAGAAGCAAACCTAGAAGAAGTAGAATTATTAAAAATATTGTTCGTATAATAATAATTTTATTAATAATATTTGTAGTCTTTGATAATCTATCATATATAAAACAAATTCTAAAAACCCTACAAACAAGTATTAATAACATTTCAACAACTATACAATCAATAACCACATCTACACAACCCACAATAAATTCAACATGGGTTTTTCAATTCTTTAGCATTGTAAATCAATATAGACAATCAATTGGTGCTCCACCATTGCAATATTGTCCTTGGCTAGACAACTTTGCCTATATTAGATTTGAAACAATGATTCAAAATCCCGCAATAAGTCACTATGGTTTTGATCAAGACTTTAATGAATACTTTAGTCAATATCAAAATTACTTATCTCTGTCAATTGGAGAAGAGGTTCTGCATCCAGATGGTTATACACCAGATGAATATGTACAAGATATGCAATCAAGCGCACCAATCCATTGGGAGGGATTGATAGATGCTAATTATACATATTATGGATATTACATTGGTTACGGACCAGATTACGTA
>NZ_QEFP02000007.1 GCF_003086415.1 Candidatus Nanobsidianus stetteri
AAATTGAAGGCATTACATCATTAGGTGGTAATGATCTTAATAAAACCCAATATAAGTATATATTATTACCCGAGTTTTGTTGTCCTATTGTTATTGGTAAACTAAATGAGCCAGGTATTGTTGTAGTACTCAATATTTGAGTATAATTTACTAAGAAATATGTATAACTACTAGAAAATCCAATTTCATATATTGTTGGAGCATAATTATATGTTGTACTTCCTACATTAGAAGTCCCTACGTATAAATTAAATTTACCAGTATTTCCTGAATTGGGATATGTAAATGCAGCACCATTATTATTACCACCAGCTATAAGCCCACCTCCGCCACCAATGAAGTATGTATTTTTATTATTTGCTGCACCTACACCTAAACTTATATAATCCCAACTTGTACCGCTTGTAGTTGGAACAGAAGCATAAATTTGTAATATATTATTTTGTATATTAAAGTTTACTGTTGTAGTAATACCTTCATTACCAGAAGATGAATATGGGATAATTGTATAATTTGTAGAAAAAGAAACACTATTTTGATTATTATATACATAAGTCCATGGTGAAGGTAATGAACTTAGATTTCCAAAGTTTTGATAATAATTAAATACTTTTTGTCCATTATCATATTGAGAAGTACCTAAAACTTGTATAGGTGCACCAACATATGGATAATATTGAGAATAGTAATTAGTGCTATTTGGTCCTATATTCATATAAATAGTTATATTTGAATTAGCAGGGATACCTTTTGTTAAATTTATCCACCATACATCACAATAAGTACTTCCATTAATCAATTGACCTTCATACCATGAATATATGTTTGGATTACTGTTATAAGTTATAGTAAAGTATACATTTTGACCATTTGGATTTATACAATTAAATAACGTTGCATTATTTATATATGCAAAACTATTACCAATATTTATACTTCCATTACATATTGCTATATCTTGTTGAAATGGGGAAGGAGTTGAAATAGATTGAGTATTATATATTACTAAAGGTAAATATGATAATTGACAGGTTGGGGTGGTTGGGGTACTTGATGTAGAGTTTGATGAAGTATTTGAAGTAGATGTTGATATATTAAAGGTGATTGGTGGTTGAAAATAATTAATTAATGTATTAGAAATATATTTTATATCAAATATTCCAAGTATATCATCCCCCAATCCAACTTCTAATTTATAATTTCCATTTTGATCTGGGGGAATTTGAGATAAATTTGCAACAATAATTAATAAACCATTATTATATGGATTTACAATTGATCCATTTGGATTATAAGGATAAACATTAACCAATCTATTATTTACAATTGCAAATACTTGAGAATAATTAACAGGTTCTGAAGGTTTTACATATGCATATAATGTATTATTTGCTATAAAATAATCTAATAATTGGAAATTTAATTCTAAAGATCTTGAAATTTCCTGTCCAGATGGGTTTATTATATTTAAATTTGGAGATATTATATTGTATATTATAACAGTAGCAAGAGCACCTGCTATTAATAATATTAATGCTATAAATGTTTCAGATTGTAATCTCATATTATATTAATTAATTAGCGTATATTAAAGTTTGAAACTTAACCCCATAACAGGATACCAATATTATATAATTCCATGAATTATTTACTAAATAATTATTACCAAAATATATTGTTGCATTTTCTCCTGGTAATAATAGATTTGATGGATATAAATAATTTATAGAATAATTAAATGGAGAAAAATAACCATTAATATATAATTGAAAACAAGATAAATCCAATGCTTTGTTTCCATTATTATATATAATCAAATAAGGGTTTGAATAGTTTGTTTGATTATTTAAAAATTCTATATTTTCTCCAATAATATTTTTTATTTGATTATCTATTGAATTTGCTGTATAATAAAAGTTTTTATAATAATTATTTAAAATTAAATATAGAACTGATGAAGAAACAATAAAAATAACAAATCCAATAATTGCTCCAATAATTGATCCTAGATCAGATCTCATTCTATTGTACATGTACCTGATGTTGTATTAACATATATTGTATTCTCTGTATATGCTCCAGTAGATGCTACAATTCTTACTTGATAAAAGTTTGTTGTTACAGAAATATTTGCAACAATTGCAATTGTATCATAAGGACCCCATGCAGAGGTGCCAGTATAACTATTTGCAATATAAATTTTTGTATTATTTATTAATTCCCCATTGATAAATAATAATGTTAAATTTTGATTTAGTACAACACTTCCTCTATTTGTTACATAGAAATATAATAAATTTGTAGTACTATTATAAGCACAAGAATCTAATGTAATATAGGTATTTAATTGATTTTCTAATGATTGAGAATTCGCAATTGCGGCATTACTTATTCCATTTAAATTATTATATGCAGTAGAAACAAATATATAAGCAGCAATACCTGCAACTATAAATAATATAATTTCTACAAGAATTGTTCCAAATTGAGTTTTCATTAAGAATTATGATCTATTAAAAAATATAAATCTATTCTATTAGTTCATATCCTTCAATACCCTTTTCATTCATAATCCTTTTCCATTCTAACATTCTTTCTTGTCTTTTTACTTCTAGTTCACAAACTTTATCTATTATTTTTAAATTCTGTACACCCTTTATTTCAATTTTCTCTCCTCCTTCTATTGATATATTTAAATCTTGTCTAATAGTTCCCAATCCTCTTTTTACTTTCCCAGTCAATCTTAATATTAATCCAATATATTCAGCTACCTCTTTTACTTCTTTTGGATCCATTAAATCTGGACCTGTAGATATTTCTATTAATGGTATTCCCAACCTATCTAATCTATAAATTATATAATCTTCTCCTTCTTCAATTTTTCTTGCAGCGTCTTCTTCAATACAAATTGTTCCTATACTTATTTTTTTATCTTTATATTTTAATTCTCCATTTAATGATAATAATAATGTTCTTTGAAAACCTGAAGTATTTGATCCATCTACAACAATTTTTCTCATAACTTGTAAAACCTTTGGAATATACATATTAAAAAATGTTGAAATTAGTATTCCAAATTTTAATGCTTCAATATTAATTAAATGTGGTGGTTCTTCATCAAGTTCAACTAGGCAAGAATAATCTTTAGAATATTCATATATATATTTTTTATCCTTCATTGTCTCATATTCAGCAGCAATATCCTTTTTTCCAGTTTCACTTAATGTTGCTCTCAATTTTCTTTCAATTCTATAATCATATTTATCACTTAAATTTGTAGGACAATTACAAAATAGTTTTTCTTTTGTATCAATTTGTTGATGTATTTCTAATCCAGCAATCATAAGAATAAAAATATTAAAAAAATTAATAAATTATAATTTCAAAATAAAATTATGCAATTTATGAAAGCAAAGGGTTTCTATTCATTTGATTCTTCTGATTTACTCTCTCAAATCGAACAATACTTTATGGATAAAAGATATGGACCTGGGTATATTCCAAAAAACATAAAAAAGGAAAAAAATATAATTTCTGGAATTGTTCCACATGCAAGTTATGAATACCTTTTACCAGTTTCTATAAAATTATATAAAGAATTATATGAAAATTTTGATTTTGATACAATAATAATTATTGGTCCAAATCATTATAATGTTGGTCAGAAGATAAATTTGATAATTGATGATTGGTATACACCTTTTGGTATAATTAAAACAGATGTTGAATTTGCCAGAAAAATATTAAATAATTATGATTCGTATGAAAATCCAATATTACCTAGATATGAATATTCAATTGAAGTTCAATTACCCATATTAAGATATTTATTTAAAGATAAAGTAAAGATTGTCCCAATAATTGTAAAAGATGTTGAATTAGAAATGATAAAAGATTTTGTTAAATTATTAAAAGAATTATCTAGAGAATTAAATAGAAAAATAGTATTAATATCTACTGGAAATTTATATCATCATGGAGAATTTTATGGAAATATTATATATAAAGAAAAAATATCTGAAAATGTAAAAAAAGAATCTGAAAAAATAATAGAATATATATTAAATTTAGATTCTGAAAAATTATATAAATTGGAAATAGATAGTAAAATATTTTGTGGAAAATATCCTTTCTTATTCTTTATAGAATATACAAAATTATATAAGGGAAAAATAGAACTAATAAATCATATTTTATCTTCTGAAATAAATAAAGATGAAAAGAATGTTGTTGATTATGCATCTTTATTATCTTATAAATCATTAAAGAAATAATAATATTATGGATACAGACGACTTTAATGACATATATGAAGAAATCAGGAAAGAATTCGCTAGACAGATGAAATTATTGAGAAAAATATTCAATAGAGCCAGAAAAGGATTAAGATTTAACTTTGAATATGAAGTACCTGCAGCAGATGTAATAGATAAAGGCGATAAATATTTGATAGAAATAGATCTACCAGGTGTTGATAAGAAGGATATAAATGTTACTTTAGTAGATCATCATCTAAAAATTGTAGCATCTAAAAAAGTTGAAAAAGAGGAAAAGGATGAGAATTATATATTATCTGAAAGAGTATTTTCGGGATATAAAAGGATAATTCCATTACCAGAAGATGCAGATGAGAATTCTATAAAGGCAAAATATGAAAATGGAGTATTAAGGATTGAAATAGGAAAAAAGCCAGGCTATGAAGGAAAGAAAATTAATTTAGAATAATTTTTTTAATTTTTTATAATATAAATTTTTATGAAATATAAATTTGTTGAAGAATTATTATCATCCGCATTTAAGAGAGCAAAAAATAGTGGTAATCAATTTTATGATATAAAAGAAAGAAATATAGTAAAATTACAAACAATATATCAATATATTGATGATAAATTAGAAAAAATATATAATGATATAATTTTACCTGAGAACAAATTCTATAAAGAATTATATAAATTATTATTTACGGATATAAATATAAAAAAATTGAAAGAAAGGATAAAGTATATAAGAAAAATAATAAAGCAAATTTATTTAAAGTATAAGAATGATATAAAGTTAACAAAAGATAAAAAATTAATAGAAAGATATAGAAGAGAATTTTATGGGAGAATATCTAGTATATTAAGAAGAAATTGGATAATATTTAAATATTATAATATTTATTTAAATAGAAGAAGAAAAATTCCAAATATTAAAAATTTACCTACAGTTGTTATTTCAGGTTTACCAAATGTTGGAAAAAGTACATTATTAAAAAATTTAACAGGATCTAATGTTAAGATTGAACCATATCCATTTACAACAAAAGATTTAATGGTAGGATATATTAAAACACCATATTTTGATATACAGGTAATTGATACACCAGGAATTTTAGATAGATCCATAGAAGAAATGAATGAAATTGAGAAAAAATCTATATTAGCATTAAATTATCTTGCAAATTTGATTATATATGTTTTTGATTTAACAGAAACATGTGGATATAGTATTAAAGAACAAATAAATTTATTAAATAATATAAAAAAGATATTTAATAAAGAAATAATATTGTATTTTTCTAAGAAAGATTTATTTAAAGAAAAAGAGGAAAAAATTCTTAATGAATTTATTAAAAATTATAATAATATGAATATTTTTTATGATTATAATGAACTAAAAGAATTTTTAATATCATATATAAAAAATAAAAAGGAATGGTATATATAAATATATTATGAAGCTAATAGTTTCATCCGATATACATAATGATTTCGGAATGATATATAAAATAATAGAATTATATAAAAAGGAAAGACCAGATTATATAGTAATTTTAGGAGATATATCTGAATTTGGAGAAATAGAAAAAGGATTGATAAAAAAATTAACAGAATATATAAATCCAAATAAAATTTTAATAATACCAGGAAACCATGAAACATCTGAAGATATAGAATTATTAGAAAAAATATATAAAATAAGAAATTTAGATAAAAGATATATAATAAAGGATAATTTTGTATTGGTTGGATTTGGAGGAGCGGATGTATTATTAAATGTAATTGATGAAAAAGAATTTGAAGAATTTTTAAATGAATTAAAGAAAAAAATTAATGATAAATATATTATTTTATTGACCCATATCCCACCAAAGGGTTCTATATCTTCTTTAGATATTTCTGGTAGTTATGCATTGAGAAAATTTATTCAAAATAATGATAAGGTTATTTTAAATATACATGGGCATATGCATGAAACAGGAGGTTTGGAGGATATAATAAATAAAGCAAAAATTTTAAATGTTGCCAGGGAAGTAAAATTGGTTGAAATATATGATAAAAAGACAAAAATAAAGTAAAAATAAGTATTTAGCTAGTAAGAAGGGAAAAATAAAAGAAATAGCACTGGGACAATATATTTATAAAGAATATTTATTGATTATCAATGAAATAAATATTTATAACTGTCATTTTTAAATTCATCATAGAAAAGAATTTTAAAATTTTTTATAAAAAATTTAAATGAGTGATATGGGATTTATAAATAGTTTTTCTCAAGAAAAAAAAGAAAAAGAAGTTGTTTTAGGACAAAAAAATTATAAAATAAAAAAAGTTATTAAAAGAGATGGAAGAATTGTTGACTTTGATCCAGAAAGAATAAAATATGCTGTGGAGAGAGCAATGAAAGCTGTTGGTCAATATGATAAAGAAAAATTAGAGAAAGTTGTTGATTATATAATAAGAGTATTAGAGGAAAAATATGATGATATAAAATATCCAACTGTTGAAGAAATTCAAGATATTGTTGAATTATCTTTGTTGAAATTTGATTTATATGATGTTGCTAAAGCATATATTTCTTATAGGAAAGAAAAAGAAAAAATAAGAGAAGAAAAGAAAAATTTATTGGGAAAATTCTATGAAGAAGAAGTTGCAAAAAGATTTTCTGTTAATTCAATTAGATTAATGGTAAATAGATATTTATTAAGAAATGAAAATAAAGAACTAATAGAAGGTCCAAAGCAAATGTTTGAAAGGGTTGCAGCATTAATTGTAATACCTGATATATTATATGATGAAAGAATATATGATAAAGATGGAAAACAAAAGGTACATCCAAAAGAGGAATTTGATTTTGTAAAAAACGAAAATAAATATGGATTACCAATAAAAGATCCTAAATTTAGATGGAATAGATATCATTTAGAAAGAATGAAATATTTGTATGATTATTTAAATGAAAGAGGTCATATGAAGGTTTTATGGTCAGAATTTATAAATATGTTAGAAAAAGGAGAATTTGACAAATATTACGAAAACTTTTATCAATATTATGATTTAATGGTAAGTAAAAGATTTATGCCAAATTCTCCAACATTATTTAACGCAGGTGCTCCTTTAGGACAATTATCTGCATGTTTTGTATTAGATATTGATGACGATATGGAATCTATAATGAAATCAGCAACAGAAGCAGCTTTAATATTTAAATCTGGAGGTGGAATTGGAATAAATTATTCAAAATTAAGACCTGAAGGTGATGTTGTCGCATCTACTGGAGGTGTTGCTTCAGGTCCGGTTTCATTTATGAAAATTATAGATACAGTTACAGATGTAGTAAAACAAGGAGGAAAGAGAAGAGGAGCAAATATGGGAATTTTGGAATCCTGGCATCCTGAAATATTTAAATTTATACATTTAAAGGAAAAAGATGGTATATTAGAAAACTTTAACATATCTGTAATGTATGATCCATCATTTTGGGAACATTTTGAAAATAAAAAAGAGTATCCATTAATTAATCCAAGATTATTGAGGAAATATAATTTACCTTTCCCAGGCGATCCAAATTTTGATATAAATAAAGTACCAAAAGAGGCAATTACAGGATATGTAAATCCTGAAACAATATTACAAGAAGCAGCATATGTTGCATGGGAAAAAGGAGATCCAGGATGTTTATTTATGGATAATATAAATAGAAGAAATGTTCAATATAAATATAGAGGACCAATTAGAGCTACTAACCCTTGCGGAGAACAGCCTCTATATCCATATGAATCATGTAATTTAGGATCAATTAATTTATATGCTTTGGTTGAATTTAAAGATGGAAAAGCAGAATTTAATTGGAATAAATATATTGAAACAATTAAATGGGCTTATAGATTCTTAGATAATGTAATAGATGTAAATAAATATCCAATAAAGGAAATTGAGATAGCTTCAAAATCTGTAAGAAGGGTTGGTCTTGGATTTATGGGGTTGGCAGATTTATTCTATGCACTGGGAATTCCATATACATCGGAAGAGGCCTATAAATTATTAATGAAAATATCAGAATATTTAACATATTATTCAATGTTAGAATCTGTTGAAAGAGCAAAAACAAGGGGTAAATTTGATAGATATGATCAAACAACATATAAAGACGGAGAGTTACCTGTAGAAGGATATTATCATAGAGAATTATGGACATTGGATTGGGAATATTTGAAAGAACAAATAATAAAATATGGAATAAGAAATGTTGAAGTTACATCGGTTGCTCCTACAGGTTCTATATCAATGATAGCAGATACATCTTCAGGTATTGAACCACAATATTCTTTAGTATATGAAAAAAGAGTAACTGCTGGTGTATATTATTATGTAGATCAAGAATTGGAAAGACAATTAAGGGAAAGAGGATTATATAATAATGATATATTAAAGAAAATATCTGATAATGGTGGAAGTTTATTGGGAATAAAAGAGATACCAGATGATTTGAAAGCAATATTCTTAACTGCATTAGATATACCATGGTGGGATCATATAAGAGCGCAAGCAGTTTCCCAAATGTGGATAACTACATCAATATCAAAGACAATAAATATGCCAAATTGGGTTCAGCCAGATGATGTATATTATTCATATTTATTAGCATATAAGATGGGATGTAAAGGAATTACAATATATAGAGATGGATCAAAATCTTCACAAGTATATGTAGCTCCTTCAGAAGCAAGTAAAGCGAGATTTATGGATTACTTTAGATTAATTAGAGAAGGTAAAATAAATAATAAAACAATTGAAATATTAAATCAATATGGAATAAAGTTACCAAACTGGTATTATGAATTAAATAACAATGTTGAAGTACCAAAAGTAAAATTGAATGTAAACATAAATAATACATTAAAAGTTGAAGAAAATGGAAATAATAAAGTTGAAAAATGTCCTGTATGTGGATCTACAAGGTTAAAACATGAAGCTGGTTGTGTTGTATGTATTGATTGTGGATGGTCTGAATGTATAATTGCTTAATTTTTTATAATTTTTAAAAATAAAGGTGGACCCGCCGGGATTTGAACCCGGGATCTCCGGCTTGCAAGGCCGACATCCTACGACTAGACTACGGGCCCAATTATTAAATTTCTTAATATTTATTTTTATATAAATTTGTTTTTTGGAATAATTGAAAAAGCAATTATGCGGCGGAGGGGATTTGAACCCCTGACGGATCTACTCCACTGGGTCTTGAGCCCAGCCCCTTTGTCCGCTCGGGCACCGCCGCTTAATAATTATATTTAGAAATTTTAATAATTTAAATAATATGGATAAGGGGGTATTTATTATATTAGATGGATTAGGTGATAATTTAATTAAAGAGTTAAGATATAAAACACCTTTGGAAGATGCTAAAAAACAAAATATTGATAAATTGGTAAGATATTCAGAATGTGGATTATTATATATAAAAGAAAGAGGATACATTCCAAAATGTATTGAAGCAAATTTATCATTATTAGGTTATGATTTTAAGTATAATGAATTAATATTTAAAGCATTGGTATATAAAGAATTAAAAGAAAACCAGTTTTTAGTTGAAATAGAATCAAAAGAAGATCCAAAAATAAAAGATATATACGATATAATAAAATATAAAGATAATAATTACATTTTGATTTTTGATAATTATGATAAGGAAATAATTGAAAAATTAAAGAAATATAAGATAAAAAACAAAGCAATATATAAAGGTTTAAATAAAAAAGATTTATTTGAAAAAAAATACAAAGTAAAAGCATTATATTTATCTTCAAGTCCCATTCATTTATCAATTGCAAAATATTTGAAAATTGATTATGAAAAACCTTTGGGAACTACTGGAAAAAGTAATGAGAATTTATTTTCATTTTCAGAATATGCAATAGCAAATAGGAATAAATATGATATAATATTTATTCATATAAGGGCTCCAGACATATTATCTCACTTAAAAAATCCATTTAAAAAGAAAAAAATAATTGAAGAAATTGATAAATATTTAATAAAAAGAATAAAGGAATATTTTGATGCAATATTAATTACTGGAGATCATTCTACATCATCAATTAAAGGAAGGCATATTTCAGATCCTGTACCAGTTATGATATATTCAAAATATTCAAGATATGGTTTTGTAAAAAATTTCTCTGAAAGAAAATGTATAAAGGGAACTTTAGGGATATTGAATTCAAAAGATATTATAAAAATATTTATTGATAGATTAAAATAATTATTGTCCTTGTTTAGCTAATTTTTCTAATAGAGAAGGATCTATTTTTTCTAATTCTTCAGGTTTTATTTCTGATAGATCCTTTATATTTATTCTATCAGGTAATTTATCTGTTGGTTTTAATATTCTAACCTGAACTCCAATTACTCCAGAAGGTAATTTTGCATGTCTTATACTTTTTCCAATTATTTTATTTAATTCTCCCGATTTTTTAATATATCCTTTCTGTTCTCTTATTGTAGATGATCTATCTCCAATTATTTTTCCAGTAACCCTTACTTCAATACCTAAAGCCCCAGCCTGCATTACTTGTTCCATTACTCTTTGCATAATTCTCCTTATTGCTCTATTTCCATATCTTTCTATTTGAGATGCAATTAAATCTGCAACAATTTCAGAATCTAATAATGGATTTTCTACTCCGATAACTTCTATATTTGGATCCTTAACATTTGCAATATTTTCTACAATTTTCTTAATTTCATCTAAATTTTCATTTGCTCTTCCTAGAACTAATCTTGGTCTTGCACAATATATAATAACTTTTGTACCCATTGAAACCTTGAAATATTCAACTTTACTAATTAATTTACCTTTAAATCTTTCTTTTAAAGTTTTATCTAATATTGCCTGTATTTTTTGTTCTCTTAAAAGTTCCTCTATATTTTTTGACGCCATTCTTCTAATATTTGTTTAACAATTTGTTTTAAGCCTTTTCTTTTTAGTTTCTTGGAAGTATCTAATGATTCTAAATACAATCCATATATTTTAATGTGTGATGTTTTCTTATGAACAGTTATTAATGCTCTTCTTATTCCACTAGGACCTGTTTTTATCTTTACAACTCTCAATCTTCCAGGAAACTTATTTCCCTTAGAAACATTAACAGAAACAATTACAACTTTATTGGGATCTAAACCCATATTTTTTGCATTATTTTCTAAAGAATTTAATAATTTAATAAAATATTTTGAAACCTTAACTGGATATCTTCCATATGGAACTTTTCCCATTACATTTTTATGGTGTGCTTGCTTTTTGTGATATCTATAATATGGAACTGCAATCTTTTTTTCAATAACCATTTCTAAATATTTTTTTGCATATGGTATTGTTAGATATTTAATAAATCTCCCAACCATTTCAGAATCTTTTCTTGATATAGGTAAATTAATAGATGATACAGTAACAATTTTTTTATTCTCCCTTAATAATGATACCAGTTTTGAATCCATTTAGACATCTATATATAAAAATATTTATAAAACATATAATATATGCTAGATAGGTTTTTTGAATTATTTGTAATTGTCCTAGTAATATTTTTTATTACTTTATTATTAATGGAGAAAGTTTCTTATATTTATAATATTAATGAAAAATATCAAATTATATATAATCAATTTATGGATGGGAGAGTTTTAATTAAAGAAATTACAGAGCAATATACTAATAATATTTGTAATTTGACATCAAATAATTTTGATCCAAGTATAATGGATAATTTAGCAAGTTTTCCATATGAAATAATATATGAAAACTTAAGTAATACTAGCCAAGAGTATATTTTTAGTAATGATAATATAACAAATATGCAAAATAATTATATAGAATTTAATAGGGTTTGTTATTATGATGGCTCATTATTCTTAGTTAGTGTATTAGTTCAATGAGATCTTTTAGTATATCAATATTTATTGAATTAGTAGTTGTAATAATTGTTTTATATTTTATTTTAACTTCAACATATTATAGTAGTTTCTATATTAGAGGATATAATAAAGAAGATCTATATGCATCATTGATATCAATAAATTATATGGATTTAAACAATACACAACAACTAAATAATAGTTTATATCAAATTGTTACAAATATTTTACCATATTATTATGTTGAAATAAATGGGCAGGTTGCATTTAATAATATAAATTTAAGTGAAGCAGAACAGGGAATTGAAACATTTTATATTATTAATGGCTCAGTAGATTATGTAGATATATATTGGAAATGAGATCTCAATTTATTCTATTATATTTAGTTTTAATATTATTTATAACATTATACTTTATTTCAAATTTACAAAACAATTTCTATTATCAACCAAATATTGGTAAATATATTGCAGAAGATTTTTATGTTAAATTATTATTATATCCAAATTATTCTTCCACCATAAATCAAACATATTATAATATCTGTTTAGAAGAGAATATAATATGCTATGATAATGGAACAAATATAATAGTTATAACTCAAAATTCTGAATATATATTAAATAACCCATAGCCCCCATCGTCTAGTCCGGTCCAGGATACGGGGTCCTCATCCCCGAGACCCGGGTTCAAATCCCGGTGGGGGCAAATTATAATTTTTAATTGTAAATCTTGTAAAGTATTCAAAAACATAAAAAATTTTAGCTAATTACCCTTTTAGTAATTTTATAATAAAATAGAAGTTAGATATTTGATATCGATCAAAGATTATGAATTAATAAGATAAATCATTGATTATAAAAAGATTTTAGATTAAGTGATGACAATTATTCTTGATACTGGAGCAATTTAAAATATAGAGAATTAAAGTAGTCTAAATTTTGGAACAATGAAAAAATTTAATAAAAAGATAATAAGTATTAAATGTCAGATATTGGTAATTTTTCTTAAGAGTTTGAAATAAAATTCTTATAAATCATAAGATTTTAAAAAATTCTTTGAAATAAACTTTTATGGAAAATTCTAATGAAAATATAAAATTCGGCATCTGTCCAGAATGTAAAGTAAGATATAATGATTCTTCTGAAAAGAAACTTGAACAATGTCCTTATTGTAAAGAATGGTTTTGTGAAAAACATGTAGAACCCAAATTAGTAATAACTTGGAGTGCAATAGAAAGAACTAGAGATCGTATTTTAAAAGAAAAACTTTATGAAGAATGGAGAAAGGAGGGCGGTCATCCAGATTCTATTTGGACAATGCAATATTTTGAAAGTTTTGAAATAAAAGAAAAAGAAGAAAGAGAAAAATTTTTAAAAGTTTTAGATAAGATAGAAAAAATGAAAAAAATTAATTTATATGATAAATCTTCAAAGAAATTTCCTAAAAAAGGAAGGTCCTTTAAATTTCTATCAATAAAAAAATTCTTTAAATCAATATTTGGTTCAGAAAGTATAGATGGAACAGTTTTATTAGGACTATTTTTATCTCTTTTCTCACTCTTTCTTCCCTGGATTTCTATCTCTTTATATGGATACCCTATAGACATTACATGGGTTAACATGTTTCAAGAATATATATTAAAAATTCAGGTGAAAAGTTTATCGAATAATATTGTAACTTCTTATGTTATAACTGTAAATTATCTTCTAATAGCTCTTCTTATTATTATTGTTTTAGGTTTTATAATTGTAATTTTTGGATTGTTACTTGCTAAAAATTCTATTATTTTTACGGGTTCGTTATTTTTAATTATTTCTGCATTATCTTTTTTGTATTATTTATCAACTTCTAGCGAGGTAAGCTTAGTTAGCTTTGCTGGAATAGGATTTTGGATTTTTACAATAAGTTCTATACTTATAGCTTATGGCTCAGCAAAAAACGTATCAAAAATTGGAATTTTTTCATCTCTATTGATTGCTATTATTGTCTGTGCTTTTTTTCTATCGAATTTAGGGGTGCCATTTATCACAAAAATAAGTGAACTAATAAGAAGGTTATTCTTATCCATATAAAGAGGTAAAGTCCTTAATAGAAAATAATATAAGATATTACTTGGAGACTCTAGATGTTATCGAATGTTTTTATGGTTTTGTTCTCGATTTAAATAAATTGCAAGTCATTTCAATTAATTTGGACCAATTGATAAATATGCTAAAACTTTATGCCAATAATTTATCATAAAACTATTCATTTAGAAAATTATTAAGATTTTAAATATTTTGATTGCTGATTTGTAAATAAAATTTTTATTAATCTATTACAGATACTAAATTTATGTTCTAGATTTTTATCAAATTTTATGTAATTTTCTTATTAAACCTAATATTTTTATAAAATATAAATTAAGAAAAAATTTTATTGTCCAGCCCAAACATATTTTCCACCTTGTTCCTTTATCATCCCTTTATTTACGTATCTTGTAATTAATGCTTTTACAACTGCTGGTTTCTTTCCTAATTTATTTGCTATTTGTTGTGCTACTTTATCTACTTCATCCTTTGATACACCCTTTTTGAATGCAGCTTCTATTTCTGCTCTTAATTGAGATGGTGTTGCCATAAAGAATATATAGGTGAAATGATTATAAACTTTAAATAAAAAATTTTATAAACTATTTATTTAAAACCTCTTTTTCATTCTTTAATATTCCTAAATCCTTAAGATAAATTAAAATAGCTCTTTTGCTCTTAAACTCATTACTTTTAGCTCTTTTATATAAATCTCTATATAACTTTTTATCAATTATGCTCTTCTCTTTTAATTCTCTTAATAAATTCCTTATTGCCCTTATTCTTTTAATCCAGCTTTCTTTCTTGTCCAATCTAGCTTTTCTACCTCCTTTTCTAGATCCTGACCCTCTTCTCCTTCCTTTTTTCTTCTGTTCTTTAATATAATTTGCCCATGTTCTAGATTGACCTCTAACTTGTTTTACTCTTATTATTCCTTTATCAATTAAATCTAAAACATCAGATCTGCTTAAAGCTTTAGATACATCCTGTATTTTATTTGGATCTATCCATATTCTATCTTTTCCAACACCAAGGATTTCAGATGCTAATTTCTTTTGTAATGATAGATCCATTATTTAATTATTACCTCTCCACCAATGTTTTTAACCTTTTCTATTGCCCCTTCTGATGCTTCTCTTACATATATTTTCATTTTCTTGCTAATTTTTCCAGCACCCAATAATTTATCAACGCCTATTTCATCTAAATCTATTACATAATATTCCCCATCATTTTTTATTATCCCCTCAGATAATAAATAATCGAAATATTCTTCTATATCTCCTAAATTAATTATGGACTTTTCAATATTATATTTAATACTTGTAAATCCTTTTTTATCCTCAAATCTTTCCGGATATTCTTTAATTAACTTAATATATTTCTGTTTCTTAAACCTCCATCCAGAGAAACCTGAACCACCCTTATTACCCTTACCTCTATTTCTATCATTATACCCTCTTCTAGCATATCTTTGTCCAAGGTATTTCCTATATTTTCTTTTCCTGTGAGCGACCATAGATAACCAAATATTTTATTAAACAATTTTTAAATTTAATATAATGTATAATTTACCATCAGGATTAAGAGATTTTCCCACCGAAATAAAAATATTAAGAAATAAAATATTTAGTAAAATAGAAGAAATATTTAAAAGATTTGGATTTGATCCAATAGAAACTCCAACAATAGAATATTGGGATACATTAAAAGGGAAATATGGAGAAGAGGCAGAAAATAAATTAATATGGAGATTTAAATTACCATATTCTGATAAAGAATATGCATTAAGATATGATCAAACAGTACCTTTAGCAAGATTTTTTTCAAATCATAGACCAGCTTTGCCATTTAAGAGATATGTAATAGATAAATCTTATAGATATGAAAATCCACAAAGGGGAAGGTATAGGGAATTTTATCAGGCAGATTTTGATATAATAGGGTCAAAAAATCCAGAATCTGATGCAGAGATATTAAATATTGTAAATTTTATATTTAAGGAATTCAATTTTTCTAATTATAAGATTATAATAAATGATAGAGAATTCTTAAGATTTATTTTTGAAAAAAATTTAAATATAAATGAAGAAAAAATAAAGAAAGTATATACAATAATAGATAAGTTAGATAAAATTGGAATAGAAAATGTAAAGAGAGAATTAAATAATGTTGTTGGAGAATTATCTGATAAAATTGTTGAAATAATATCATTAAAGAACCAGGAAGTAATTGATTATTTATCAAAATATGAGGAAATATCAAAAGAAATAAATTACTTTAATAACATTTTAGATCTATTAAATGATAAAAGTAAAATAGAAATAAATTTATCTTTAGTAAGAGGTTTAGATTATTATACAGGTATGATATATGAAGCTATTGTTGAAAAACCAAAAATTGGATCTTTGTCTGGAGGGGGAAGATATGATAATTTATTAAAATTATTTACAAATGAAGAAATACCTGCTGTTGGAGGAAGTATTGGGGTAGAAAGATTAATTGATGCGGGAATAGAATTGGGAATATTTAAGATTGATAAAAAAACATATACAGAAATATGTGTAATATATTTTGAAGATACATTTAAGGATGCATGGAATATATGTAATAAATTGAGAGAAATTGGATTAAACTGTTATATTGATTTAATGAGAAGAGATTTTAATAAGCAAATAAAATATGCAGTAGATAAAGATATAAGGTTCTTATTAATTGTTGGAAAGAAAGAATTATCGGAGAATAGTGTTTTACTACAAGATAGGTATACAAAGGAAAGAATCAAAATTTCGATCAATAATTTGGAAGATATCTACAGAATAGTAAAAAATAGGATTGAAAATAGTTATTGATAGGTTATTAATATTATAAATATTTTTTATTAGGATAAAGAAAATCTTAAAAATTCTATTTATAAAATTTATTAAAAATAAAATTTATAAATTTCAAAAGCGTATATATAAAGCTCATTTTATGCAAAAATAAAAATGGTGGTTATATATTACTACTTTGAAATTTATAAATTTTACTTTCCATATACAATACCTTTTGTAAATACCCAATTAATTATAGCAGCAATAAATATAGCAATAAGTTGTGATATCAAGTAATTTATTCCAAATATATAATAAAATAATAAGGCAGATAAATATTGAACAGGTTTTGATAATAAACCTCTTCCTCCAAAAAATAATAAAAATCTTTCTAAAAGTTTTCTCTTTTTAATTTTAAATACAAATAAATCATTTAAAATGAAATTCCATATAATTGAAATTAAAATTGCTAGGAAAGAGGAAATATAAAAAGGAAAATAAAATATTAATAAATATAAAGATAATAAGTTAATAACAATTCCGGATAATCCTACCAAATAAAATTTTATAAATTGAAAAATATCAAATAATAAAAAAACCTGTTTTAAATATGAAAAAATTATCCTTTTACCCAATTTAGATTTTCCATGTTTTCTCTCTTTAAAAGTATAAGGAATCTCTATTAATTTATTATAATTTACTTTTACTAATATATCTAATAGAACCTTATAACTAAATGGATCAGAAACTTTAAAGTTATTTAATAGATCTCTTTTTATTAAAAAATATCCACTTAATGGATCCTTTACTTTTAATGTTTCTGGTAAAAAAATATATGCAATAAAAATTGCTGTTTTTGATATAAATTCCCTTATAATATTCCAATTATCTATTTTTCCTCCCTTAATATATCTTGATGCAATAACCAGATCATAACCTTCTAAAGCCTTTTCATACATTTTTTTCAATAATTCTGGAGGATGTTGAAGATCAGCATCCATTAATACAATATATTTTCCATTGGAATGTTTTACCCCATCTATAAAGGCAGAAGATAAACCTTTTCTATATCCTCTTTCAACAATTTTTATATTTTTATATTTTTCTTTTAGTTTTTCTATTTCTTCAATCGTCCCATCATTTGATCCATCATCTACAAAAATTATTTCATATTTTATATCATTTAAACTTTCTCTTATTCTTTTTACTAATTCATTAATATTTTCTTTTTCATTTAATGTTGGTATTATTATAGATATATCTATGTTCATTGATTATTTTAAGTCCTTTATTTACTTTAAAAATATTTTCTTTATATTATCATTAAATGACAAGATTGGGTGGTACAAATAAAGTAAATCATGTTATATGTAGAAGATGTGGTAGAAAAACATATAATCCTGATAAGGGATATTGTTCACACTGTGGATTTGGAAGAAGTAGCAAAATAAGGGCCTATGCATGGTCATATAAATTTAAAAGAAAATGGTAGAAGAACAAAAAGAAGTTGAAGAAGTAAAAAAAGAACAGGAGGCTTTAGAAAAAATAGGATCACAAAAGTTTAATTTAGAATCTTGGAATCCAAAAACTAATCTTGGTAAATTGGTAAAAGAGGGAAAAATAAATTCAATTGAGCAAGTATTTAAAAATGGTTATAAAATATTAGAACCAGAAATTGTAGACGCATTAATACCAGATTTAAAATATGAATATATTAGATTATCATTATCTAAAGGTAAATATAGGAGGCCAAAGTTTGTAAAGATGGTTCAAAGAAAAACTGCTGAAGGTAATAAAACATCATGGGTTTCTGTTGCTGTTGTTGGAAATGAAAATGGATATGTTGGGGTTGGAATTGGAAAATCTTCAGATATTGCTTTATGTATGGAGAAGGCATTAAGAAATGCAAAATTAAATATTATACCAATTGCTAGGGGTTGTGGATCATGGGAATGTGCATTTAAGACTCCACATTCTTTACCATTTAAAGTTGAAGGATCTTATGGTTCTGTAAGAGTTGTATTATTACCAGCTCCAAGAGGAGTTGGATTGGTAGCACCTGAAGAAATGAAAAAGATATTTAGATTAGCAGGTATAAAAGATCTATGGATGAAATCTTTTGGACAGACTAGGAGGAGATATAACTTTGCAATGGCAATTTATAATGCATTAAGAAAAACAGTAGAATATAGAATTAAGGAAGAATATGCCAAATATTCTGGATTGAAGATTGGATTTGTATAAAATGGGATTATTAGCTATTGTAAGAATAAAAGGAACTGTTAAGGCAAATAAAGAAATAAAAGATACATTATATTTGTTAAGATTAAGAAGAAATAATTATGCAGTAATAATGAAAGATACAAAAGATATAAGAGGAATGATAAAAAAAGTTGAGCCATGGGTTGCATGGGGAGAAATAGATAAAGAAACATTAAAGGAATTATTATTAAAGAGAGGAAGATTGGAAGGAAATAAAAGATTAACAGAAGATTATATTAAACAAACGTTAAATATGAATATTGATACATTTGTTGAAAAATTATTAAATAATGAAATAGATTTAGATTCAATACCAAAAATAAAAAAGGTATTTAGACTAAAACCTCCATCAGGGGGTTATCCAAGAGGAGGTATAAAGGTTCCATATAATCAAGGTGGAGCATATGGGTACTATGGAAAAGATATAAATATATTATTAAAGAAAATGATATAAAATGGCGAAGAGACCCTGGAGAATATTCAAAGAAATTGAAAGACCTTATACAAGATTTTCATATAGTAAATCGTATAATAAAATCCCAGGTGCTCCAGTATCAAAGCTAAGGATGCAAATTATGGGGATAACAAATATACCAAAAGATCAATGGAAATATGTCGGACATCTAATTGCATTACATAATGTTCAGGTATCGGATTATTCTTTAGAATCTGTAAGAACAAATATATTGAAATACTTAGAAAGTGAAGTAAAAGAATTCCTATTTATTGTAAGAAAATATCCACATCATGTTGTAAGAGAACATGCATTGGTATATGGCGCAGGTGCGGATAGAATTTCACAAGGAATGAGACATGCATTTGGAAGACCTTATACAAGAGCTGCACAGGTATATTATAAAAACATTATTTTATCAATATATTATAATAAACCAGAATTTACAAATAGAATAAGCTTTTATTTAGATGTAGCAAGAAAAAAATTAGCAGGAAAATATAAGAAATATATAGGAGAAAACAAACCAGAAGAAGTTATTTTATCATCTGTTGTCTAGATATTTCATATTCTAATAATAATAGTTTTTTCAAATCTTTTATATCTTTAGAGATGAATAATCTCCCCCTTCCATATTTTACTATTTCTTTCGCAATTTTTTCTCCTTCATTATTTAATTGTATCCCAATTATAGATATATAATAGTATTGACTTAATTCCTTAGCTAATCTTAAAGTTCTTTCTACTGGATTTTTTCCTTTTGTTGGCAAAGCATCTGTTATTAATATTACATGTCCATTTTCACCTTTATTTAATAAATAATTAAATGCCAGAGCAATATCTGTACTTCCATTTGGTATAATCCTTAATATATCTATTATATCTTTTAATCCTCTAACATTATTATATTCTTTAACAATTTTATCATTAAATAATATTATATCTAATAGGTTATTATCTTCCAATATCTTTGATGTTAATAATATTAAAGCCTTTTTTGCTTCAAATATTTTTTCTCCAATCATACTTCCAGATACATCTAATAGAATTATATATTTACCACCTTTGTTTTCTCTATTAACATTAATAATAAATCTTACAAAATCTTTATTTTTTATATAATTTCTTATTGTTTCTTTTATATCAATTTTATTATATTTATCCCCAATACTAAAATATTTTTTATAAAATTCTTCATCATTTCCAATATAATATGATGAGTATTTTCCATATTCAAATATTCCTTCAATTTCCTTTTCTATATTTCCTATTAAATATTTAGAATATTCCATTAAAGATTTTTCAGTTAATTCTCCATTTTCATCTATATATCCTTCACTAGTCAATATTTCCTTTATTTTGTTTAAAGATTTCCTAAATTCTTTATTAAACCTATAATCTTTATCCTCTCTTATTCTTTTTTCATCATATTCAGTTAATTTTGATAATATATCTGAATATTCTTCTCTATTTTCCATAATTTTATCTATATCAAATATTGGATATCCTTCTTTTATCATTTTTTCAATTAATTCATTTATATTTTTCTTAATATCTTTTGAACTATATTTAAAAGATTCTCCAGGTCTATTCAATAAATTTTCTGAATCAACTCCGAAAGTCTTTTCCTATTATAAAAGAATTCCATTGATTTTTTATATATTCTTCTTCATTTATTTCCATTTTATATGATGGTTTTAATCTTATCCTATGTGGTAATATTGATAGTAAGGATTCAAATATATGTTGAATCTCAACACTTTCTTTCTTATCTATTATCGCCAAAGCTTGTGCTTTTTCATAAATACCAATTGTAGATCTAACAGATGGTTTTCTTTCCAATTTATCATCTTTTCTTAATTTTTGTATAAATTCAATTGTCAATTCCAATAATTTTTCAGGAAAATTAACATCCAAACTTTTTCCATATTTTAATATAATCTTCTTCTCTTCTTCAATATCTTTTGGATAATCTAAATTTATTATATCAAATCTATCTAATAATACATCAGATATTTTTTCAGTTCCATAATAACTTTCAGGATTCATTGTAGCAATAAATATTATATCTAATGGTATTTGAAATTCATATGTTCCAATTGTTATTTTCTTTTCTTCTAATAATTCTAATAAACTATTTTGAACCTTTGGAGGTGCTCTATTTATTTCATCAAAAAATAATACACCATGATGTGCTCTAAATATTTTTCCAGGTATAAAAGATTCTAAAGAATGTATCCCATATTTTAATGCTTTTGAAGGATAAATATCTCCAATTAAATCTTCTACTGATAGATCATAAGAACCTTGTATTCTAATAAATCTATCTTCTCCCCTTATTTTTATAAAAGGACCTTCCTTCCATTTTTTTCTATATTCTTCAGAGACAAAAGGGAATTCTTCATATGCCCATAAAGGAATCCCTTCTGGAAAATCAATTTCAGGCAATAATTTTGCTATATTTTTTGCTAAAGTTGTTTTTCCAGTACCTGGAGGTCCTATTATTAATATATTTCTCCCAGAAATTAATGAAGATAAGATTTGTCTCTTTGCATTTTCTTGTCCAATTATAGAATCAAATGGATCTTTTCCTTCTTTAATATAATTATTAATTAGTATATCCTTTATCTGTTCTCTTATTTTGATCATATTTATTATTTTATATTTTTCTTTAAAATATTATAATTATGGTCATATTTTACAATTTAAAAGGGGTAGCAATAGATTTGGATGGTACACTTATAAATAGCTTGAAAGTTTATGATGAGGTTCATAAAAAAATATTGGAAAAATATAACATAAAGTTAGATGGATCATTGGACAATTTTGGAATGTCTCCAGAGGAAATAATATATGATATAGTGAATAAATATAATTTAAATATACCAATTGAGGATTTAAAGAGAGAATTTGAAAATATAATAATAAATGAATATATGGAAAAGATAAAATTTAATCCGGGAGCAAAACAAATATTAAATTATTTTAAGGATAAAAAATATAAAATGGCAATTTTTACTTCAAATACTAGAAGATTGACAATAGAGATATTAAAATATTTACATATATATAATTTATTTGATATTATAATAACTTCTGATGATGTAAAACAGACAAAACCAGATCCAGAAGGCTATATTAAAATATTAAAAGGATTTTCTGTATTACCAAATGAAATATTGGCAATAGAAGATTCTATATATGGTGTTATTGCTGCAAAAAGGGCCGGAATAAATGTAATAGGGGTTACTAGTGGTGTAAATAAAAAGAGAGAATTAATTTCTGCCGGTGCTACAATGGTATTTAAAAATTTAAAGGAATTATATAATTACCTTATAGAAGAAGATAATAAGAATAATCAAAATAATAATCAATAAAATAATTAATAATATAATTGATAGTTGGTAAGAATTTGATATTAATATTGGTATTGGACCTATTAATATTAATCCGGCGAATTTTGTATTAGAAGAATTTGATAATGAGTATATAAATAATAAAATAATTGAAATAAATAGAAAAATAATTGATAGAATCAAAAATATGTTGCTATTCATTTAACTTTAATTTATAAAATTTCGAATGGCCAAAATGAATTATTAAATCAAATCCATATTTATCTAAATATATTGGTATATCACATCCACCAAAATCTGATCCAAACCAAATATATATTTCAATATCTTTATATTTTTCCTTTATTTTATCATATATTTCCTTTGAATATGGTTTTAATCCATCCGGAAATTGTAATAATATTTTTTTATATTTCTTTTTATCTAATGTTTCGAATATTTTATCTAATTCGAAATCTATCTCCATTTAAATATTTTTAATATATTATCTATAAAGCTATTCCTAACCTTTAATTCCTTTCCAGTCATTTTTTCTGCAATTTTTATTATATCTCTAGAAGCTATAGAATTTATATTATAATCTATTAAAGGTACACCTTTATTCATTGAAATTTGTACATTTTCATCATAATGAATTATCCCTATTATTTTCTTTTTAAAAAATTTTTCAGCATTTACATAATCTATATCCTTCTTTATCTTATTTAAAACAATCCCTAAGGTTTTTATATCTAAGTTATCTAATACTTTCGTAACCCTATAAGAATCAAACATTGCAGATTTTTCATAGTTTGTTATAATTATAACCTCTTCAGAAGCTTTTAATGCTTCCAAAGCTTCCTTACCAATTCCAGCAGCAGAATCTATAATAATATAATCAAAATCATCATATATTTTCATTATTCCATTATGTAATTTTTCAGTAGAAATGTATATTAAATCTTTTATATCTAAACTTCCAGGAATTATATAAAAATTTTCTTCATATTCCTTTATACAGTCATTTATGTCAATTTCCCCCCTTAAAAATTTATGTATATTGTTATTTTCATTACCCAATCCGAGATTTATTGATACATTTGGTGTAGTTAGATTAAAGTCAATTAATAATGTTTTAAAATTTAATAATGAGAGAGCTCTTGATAAATTTATAGAAAAGAAAGTTTTTCCTACTCCACCTTTCCCAGAAGATATTGTATATACTTTTGCCATTATATATATTTACTAATAATTGTAGAAAATTTTTTAACGGATTCTGCAATATCTTTTAGTATCTTTATATTTATTTCAAATTCTTCTCCACTTAATGTCCTAAATTTTATAACCATACTTTTTCTATATTCATTTATTATCCTTGCATCAGAATTTAAAGCAAGCTTTAATAGTTTATAATACTTTAAAGATTCTTCAAGTTCCTTATCCTTTGTAATTTCAATTATTTTTTTATACCTTTTAATTGGACTATCTGGAATTTCATCAATCATTTTATTTTCATATAATTTCTTAAAAAATAATTCAATTGCATAGTCATAATATTCAATAACTGCTTTTATAAAGCTTCTAACAGTTTCCAATCCCTTATTATTTTTCAATGAAACATTAAATATATGTAAAACCTCTTTATATCTTCTGTTATATTCTAAATTTTCTTCTAAATTAGGCATGATATATAGATATTTGCAATATATACTAAAGCCGCGAAAACAATTATAAATATTATT
This sequence comes from Candidatus Nanobsidianus stetteri, assembly GCF_003086415.1. Taxonomy (GTDB): domain Archaea; phylum Nanobdellota; class Nanobdellia; order Nanobdellales; family Nanobdellaceae; genus Nanobdella; species Nanobdella stetteri_A. The sequence goes on from NZ_QEFP02000007.1 coordinate 24,858, forward strand.
ATTTTATTTCTATTTAATCTTATTTTTGATTTCTCTTTTCCAAACTTATATAATCCAAGATATGTAAATATTGGTAATTGGTCGGGCATAATTTATATAATTAGAAGAAATATATAAAAAAGTGGCCGTAGGAAGGTCTGCTTACCGATAAGCCACCGAGGAATCGGAGGGGGAAACCCCTGGCTACATAATAAGAAATCACGGACATATATCCGATGAAGATGAAGAGTTAATACCCGGAGGTAACTCTGGGTAAACTCGGAGAGGATATATGCACCTTGAGAAGTATGTCCTGGCGGTACAAGGCCTGTCCGCTTAGAAAAATATATACTAAAAGCAGCTTACGGCCACACTAATAACTTTTTCCTATATATACATAATATTTTGCATCTTCATTACAAAATATACATTTTTTATTTTTTGCATCTTCAGGTATAATATCAGTTCCCCTTACATCTAATGAATATCTTTCTTTAATATTCTTTGCGCATTCTTCTCTCATACAGAATGGAACCTTAAATGCTAAATTTTTATTTAAATTATTTTCTAGATCTTTTAAATTATCTACTTTTAATATTTTATTTTCAAAATATTTTCTTGACCTTTCTTTTAGATCTTTATCATATTCAATAATTAACCTCTCTAATTCATTTAATAAATTTTCCAATTTTACTTCGTAATCTTTTGCTTTACTATTATATTGCCTTACAGATATTGTAACTGTATTTTTTTCTAATTCTCTTTTACCAATAGATATTCTAAATGGTACTCCTAATAATTCATATTGGTTAAATTTCCATCCAGGACTTTTTGTATCATCTTTATCAATTCTTACTCTATACTTTTCCTTTAATAAATTATATACATTCTCACAATATTCTAATATCTTGTTTTTTTCATCTTCAGAATAATATATTGGTATAATTATTATTTGAACTTTAGATATTTCAAAAGGTAATATTAAACCTTTATTATCCCCATGTATTGAAATTACTGCACTTAATGTTCTCATAGATATTCCAAAAGATGTTTGCCATGCAAATTTTTTATTAATTAATTTATTTTCATTAAATTTATTTTTAATTATATTATTTATTTTGTTTATTAAATCTTTATTATCTTCAGATATTTCTCCATTAAATTCTATATTTTCTTCATATGATTTAATTAATTCTCTATTATTATTATATAATCTTATTTTTATTTTATTTTCAACAATTTCTATTTCATATCTATAATTATCTTCATTAAATGCCTCAAATTTATTTTTATCTATTTTTATAAATGGATGATCATCTTCAAAAATAATATTAAATGCTTTAGAAAAATTCCTTCCTAATAAATGTGTAGTTCCAATTTGTAAAAATCTTCCATCTGGTAATATAGTATCTGCAGCAAATGTATAATCTGCTCCGGCAAATTTATCCCAATCAGGTCTCCTTACCCATATATGTGGTAATGATAAATGGTCCCAAAAAACTTTAGAATAAATTTCAATAGATTTTTTTATCATCCTTTCAGCATCATCTAAATCTTTATGTACGGTATGAGCCTCATTCCATAAAATCTCTCTTCCCCTGATTAATGGTTTTGTTGCTTTTGTTTCATATCTATATACTGTATTTGTCATATAAGTTAACAAAGGTAAGTCTCTATAAGATCTTATCCATAAAGAAAACATATAATACATTTCAGTTTCAGATGTTGGTCTTAATATATATCTTATATCTTTTTCTTCTTCTATTGGTTTTGATGGAGTAACATAAAATACTTCAGATTCGAATCCTTTTATATGTTCACTTTCCCTTTTAAATATTTCATATGGAATTAATATTGGAAACCAATATGGTTCAAACCCATTTTTTTCTAATTCACCTTCTAAAATGTTCAATATTTTTCTAATTGCGAAATATCCATTTGGGTAATAAATAGGCATTCCTTTTATAGGATATCTATCATCAATAATCTCGGAAACTCTTACTATATTGTTATACCATTCAGAGAAATTGGAATTCTTATCTAAATTACTTTCTCTCATAGTAGAAGAAATCTAGTGATACATTTTTAAACATTATATTATTTAATATTATGTATATGACCTTCTCTACCTAAGGTAGAGAAGCGAGCCTGATGATAAAGATGAGGGGGATGAGAGGGAATATATAGTCTCAAGAACCCGCCCGGTGGATGCCTGGGCTCGGAAGCCGAAGAAGGGCGCGGTAAGCTGCGAAAAGCTGGAGGGAGGTGCATGCAACCGTTGATCTCCAGATCCCCGAATGGGATATCCTGCCGAAAGGCATCCCGTAAGGGAGGGGAACGCGGGGAAGGGAAACATCTTAGTACCCGCAGGAATAAAAAACAATTTGTGATTTCCTGAGTAGGGGCGACCGAAAGGGAAGGAGCCTAAACCGAATCCTCTAAAGTAATTTAGAGGAGATGTGGGGTAAAGGAACGGGAGCTTCCCGTTATTATATTCTCAGAACTCCGGTGGAAGTCCGGGGCCGTAGAGGGTGACAGCCCCGTATGGGGATATAATAACGGGATTTCCCGTTTCCGGAGTACCGGCGGTTGGATTTCCGTCGGGAATTTGGGGGAAACTAGCCCCCAAGGCTAAATACTCTCCGAGTCCGATAGCGTATTAGTAGGGCGACCGAAAGGTGAAAAGAACCCTTGGTAGGGGGTGAAAAGAGCCTGAAACCGGGCGGGGATTGTCTGGTAGGGCTAGTTAAGCACCTTATCTGGGAAAATCTGGTGACAGATGAGTACCAGATAGGGTGCTAGCTAGTTCTACCGTGAGTTTTGAAGAACTTGCGGGGGAGTATACCCGAGTGGCGAGGTTAAGGTTTATACCGAAGCCATAGGGAAACCGAAAGCCCGCAACCTGGTTTCCAGGTGAGGGGCGCCGTCCCATAAGGGCGGTTTAGTCACTCGGGTATGACCGGAAACCGGGCGATCTACCCCGGGGCAGGGCGAAGCGGGGTTTCCCGTGGAGGCCCGAAGAGGTGGGGCGTATCTCTCTCATGACCTCGGGGTAGAGGTGAAAAGCCACTCGGGCCCGGTCATAGCCGGTCCCCGCCGAAACTGACCCCAGCCAGGTCTCGGGTTAGGATCCCTATGGTGTAGAGAGACGGATTCTGTACGGGTTTCCGTACGGAGTCCAACTCCGAAGCCATAGGGTCCGTAACCCGGGAAACGGGGATTGCGGGAAAGCCGCAATTCCGAGACGGGAACAACCGAGACCGAGGTTAAGGCCCCAAAGTGCTGGCTGAACGATTTTGAAGGAGTCTGTCCCCTAAGACATCGGGGATGTGGGCCTAATAGTGGCTATCATCTAAGGAGTGTGTAACAACTCACCCGACGAGGGGATAGGCTCCGAAAACGGACGGGTCTAAGCCAGCCGCCGAGACCTCGGTCCGCTGGTACTGCCAGCGTGAGGTAGGCGGGCGTCCCGATGGCCTAGAAGGGTTCCTGAAAGGGAGCCTGGAGCCGTCGGGAATGAAGATCCCCGCGGTAGTAAGAATCAGACGGGTGAGAATCCCGTTGGCCGAAGGGGGAAAGGTTTCCCAGGCAATGAAGATCAGCCTGGGGTTAGTCGATCCTAATCCAGGCTCCGAGTGGAGTCTGGAGAAAGGGAAAGGGGTTAATATTCCCCTACCGCTCCGATAGATGCGGTAACGCAACATCCTTTCCCGACCCGGAAGGCTAGGCATACACGGGGGTGGGGTAAAACTCACTTACCGTGCTAAGGGGGATAGGACCGGGGAGTGCCGTCATGGCGAGAACCGGTCTAAACCCTGATGGGCCCGAAAGGGTTATGCCGAGGCCTTCCGGCAATGAAAAGGGAAAGGATGCGATTCGGAGCGATCGTACCGAAATCCAGCATAGGTCCCCTGGGTGAGCAGCCTAAGGCCGTGGGGGTCAAGCCGGTCCAGGGAACTTGGCAAATTGGTCCCGTAACTTCGGGAGAAGGGATGCCTGCGGTGCAGACCGCAGGTCGCAGTGACAAGGGCGGGCGGACTGTTTACCAAAAACATAGCTCCCAGCAAGCCCGAAAGGGTTTGTACTGGGGGTGACGTCTGCTCAGCACCGGTATCTGAATCCCCCGTTCAAGGGGGGTAAGGACCGGTAAACGGCGGGGGTAACTCTGACCCTCTTAAGGTAGCGTAATGCCTTGCCAGTTAAATGCTGGCTCTGCGAACGACGTAACTAGCCCGCCACTGTCCCGGGCCGGCGCCCCCTGAAAAGCTATCCTGGTGAGAAGGCCAGGGACTTCCGATGGGTAAAAAAGACCCCGTGAAGCTTAACCGCAGCCTGTTGTTGCTCTGAAGAACCTGGTGTGTAGGGTAGCGGGGAGCAATGAATTCCTGCCGCTAGGTAGGAAGGATGCGACGATGAAACACCCGCCTCCAGGTTCTTCAGGGCTAACCCGAAAGGGGACAGCGGCAGGTGGGCGGTTTGGCTGGGGCGGCACCTTGCCGAAAAGATATCGGCAGGGTCCATAAGGTCAGCTCAGGCGGGTCAGGAATCCGCCGTAGAGGACAAGGCCAAAAGCTGGCCTGACTGTGCCCTGACCATCAAGGGGCACAGGGGGGAAACCCGGGCCTAGCGAACCCCGTACTCTCACTAGTGGGGGTACGGGCTGGCGGAAAAGCTACTCCGGGGGTAACAGCGCCGTCGCGGGCGAGAGCCCCCATTGACCCCGCGGTTTGCGACATCGATGTCGTCTCTCCCCATCCTGGTGGTGCAGAAGCCGCCAAGGGTGGGGGTGTCCACCCATTAAAGGGGATCGTGAGATGGGTTCAGAACGCCGCGAGGCAGTTCGGTTATAACTGTCGGAAGTGCTGGCTGCCTGAGGGGAAGGTCCGCCTAGTACGAAAGGAACGGCGGGCCGGGGCCTCTGGTCTACGGGCTGTCCGAGAAGGGCATGCCCGGTAGCTACGCCCTAGGGGATAAGCCCTGAAAGCATCTAAGGGCGAAGCCCTCCTCAAAAATAGGCAGCCGTTAAGGGGTCGGATAAAAGATCCGACTCAGAGCGGCGGTGTAAGCTCCGAAAAGGAGTTCAGCCGACCGCTTGAAGTTCCCGTGAGACTATATATTCCCTCGACCCCAAAATTTTATTCAATATTATAATATCTCAAAATATTTTCTTTATTATAATAATACATTTGTATAATTTTACTGAATGTTTGAAAATCTGAAATATTTAATTCAGATAATCTCTCTAATAATTTTACTCTTCTAATGTATTCTTCATATAATTCTTTGTATCTTATTCCATAATCATTTTCAATTAATCTAAACAAATATTTTTTTGGATTTTCCAAATATTCTCTTTTAAAAGGATTCCATTTATATGCAATATTAAACCTATTATATTTTATAATTTCATTAATTTCTTTAATTCTCCTCAAATTTGTTCCAAGAAAGTTATCATGTTGCATTATTACTACAACATTTAATAATTCAATTAATGATGGGGATAAATTTATTGGTGGTGTTGTTAACCTACTTATTAATGCTTTTGTACTTTCAGCATGCATTGTTGATAAAGAAGAATGACCAGAGGCCATTCCCTGGAACATTACATATGCTTCTTCTCCCCTTACTTCTCCAACAATTACATAATCTGGTCTTTGTCTAAAAGACATTCTTAATAATTCAAACATATCAATTTCTCTATTTTTATCGGAAGAATATTTTACTACAGAAGGAATCCAGTTTGGATGATATAACTTTATTTCTCTTGTATCTTCAATTGAAACAATTCTAGCGCTTGGTGGTATAAACATAGATATTGCATTTAGCATTGTTGTTTTTCCAGAAGCTGTACCTCCAATTATAATTATATTTTTTCTAAATTCTACTGCCAACCACAAATATGCAAATATTTCGGGAGTTGCACTTCCCAATCTTATTAATTCTATTGGAGTCCATGGAATTTCCCTAAACTTTCTTATTGTAAATGTTGGACCATGTGTAGTAATTTCTTGAGAGTATGTTGCATTTATTCTTGATCCATCTGGTAATGTTGCATCCAAAATTGGTTCTGCATATGATATATGTTTTCCAGCCCTTAAAGCAAATTTTTCAATTAAATCTCTAATTTCTTTATCATTTAAAATTATATTTGTCTTTAAATTTCCAAAATATCTATGAACAATAAATATTGGATAACCTGGACCAGAACATTCAATATCTTCAATCAATGGATCTCTTAATAAAGAATCTACCTTATTATATCCATAAAGATCTCTAAAAATATAATAAAATATTTTTTCATAAGAAGATTGTCCCAATTGTATTCCTAAATCATTTAATACAAAATCATATAATCTTTGTAAATAATTTATAGCATCATTTAAATTTCCAATTTCAGATAATTTAATATATAATAATTTTTCAATATAAAAAATTATATTTTTATATATTTTTTCTTCATTTTCAGTTAATTTTGGCTCTATTATTTCATAAACAAGATCATATGTACTTCTATCAAAATATATATGTGCATAAGAAAAGGGTTCTACTATTGGGTAGGTTATATTTGTTTCAAACTTATTTTTAGGTACATTTATTTTTATATCATTAATAAATTTAATGTTTATCATGATAAAAGATTAATATACTCCAGAATATATAAACTATTCATAATGATTAATAAAAATGTTCTAATAAACCTGGAGAGGGATATAGAAGAAATAGAAAGATATATTAATAAATTAAAAAATATTTTAAAGGAAATAAAGAGGAAGGAAGAAATGAAGAAATATTTTCATAAATTATATTTGGATGGATATTTTGATGAAAAAGAATATAAAAGAAGGTTAACAATAATTGAAAAGAAAATAAAATATTTAGAAAAATCTAAATACTTAATACTATACGATTTAATTAATTTAATAAATAATAGTCAAAAAATAATAGAATTTTTAAAGAATATAGAAGGAAAAAGTGAAGAAGAAAATAAAAATATACAATATTATGAAATGAAAATAAATGATACAGTAAATTATATTAGTAAAATCTATCCAGAAATATTTAAGAAAGAGGAAATAAAGATTGGTAAGAAATTTATTGAAGCATCAAACATATTATTTAGAAAGAAGGAAGAAAAAAAGAAGAAAATAAAAGTTAAATTAAAATTAACTGAGGAACGTAAGATAAATTATTATCAAGAGATTAAAAATATATTAATAAGATTTTCATATAAAATATTTGGAGGAATATCTAGAAGAATTTTAAATAGTAGCCCAAAATTATATTTCTATTTAAAATACTCATTAAAAGAAGCATATTATAATATAGAACCTGATGAATTATTATCTATTATATTTTTATTTTCATCAATTATTATTCTTATCTCAATATTTATCTCATTATACCTTCTAAATATTTTCTATTTAATTTATGGTTTAATAGCATTTTTATCTGTATTAGGAGTACTTGTTCTATATTTCAATTATAAAAAACAGAGTATAGTGGAAGATATAAATAGAAATTTACCATTTGCCATAATACATATGGCATCATTAGCAGATGCTGGGATAGAAATAAAATATATAATAAAAATAATAGGTGAAACTGAGGAATATGGATATTTATCAAAAGAATTTAAAAAAATATATGATAGAATAAATTTGGGAGAGGGATTAGTAGAATCTCTAAGATCTGTTGCTGATGATACATTATCAAAAGATCTAAAAGATTTTTTAGAAGAATTAATATTAACAATTACATCTGGAAGAAAGATATCTGAATTTTTAATATTATACTCTCAGCAAGAAATGATTAGATATAATTCATTTTTAAAGAAAGTTAATCAGGTAATGAAAACATTTTCGGATCTATATGTTGGAATGGTATTAACAATTCCAATGATAATAATATCAGTCGGAGTAATGTTATTATCAATATTACAACAAACATATAATATAAATATTCAGGGAATATTGGAAATAATTACATATGTAGGGTTACCCGCAATTAATATAGGCTTTATAATATTATTTGATAAATTAACAAAAGAATGAAGGAAGAAATAATTGATATAATAATTATTATAGTTCTTATATTTTTATTTTATTTTATATTTAATTTTGGTATTTTAAATTCAATTGTAACTGGGATAATAGTCGGCATATTTCCATATTTAATATATCAAACAATTGTTAATAATATAGAAAAAGAAAAGGAGGAACAATTTATTAGATTTTCAATTGATTTGATTGGATTATTGAAATCAGGATTATCATTACCAATTGCATTAAAACAATTGGAAAAAAATGATTATGGAAGAATTAATGAACTAGTAAAAAATCTATCTTCAAGAATTGATTGGGGTGTTAGTATTGAAGATTCATTTACACAATTTGCAGAGGAAAGTAATAGTAGGATGATTAAGAGAACTATACAATCTTTAATAGATATATATAAAGAAGGAGGAAATCTTGAACAAGGATTGGAAGCAATTGTAAATAGTATAATGGAGATTAGAAAAATAAAAGAAGATAAAAAGGCAGCAATACATGAAAATATAATCCATTCTTATATTGTATTTGCATTTTTCTTAGGTATAGTATTTACATTCCAAATATTTTTATTACCATTCTTACAAATTTCATTACCTGGACAGGTTTCTAATGTTAACTTTAATTTTATTAATAATTTAATGTATTATATGTCAATAATTCAGGCAGTTTTTGCCGGATTATCAATGGGAAAGATGTATGACGATTCTTATAAAGCTGGTGCAAAATATGTTGCAATATTTCTATTTATGGTTATAATATTATTTAATATTATAATTCCAATTGTTCCAAAAGGTATGTTTTTAATAAATATAAATATATAAAATTATTTCTTTGCCTTCATAAACTTAGAAGATTTAGAAGCCCCAATACCCGGTGCTGAATGTTGAACTTTCTTTGTTGTATGAACAAATTCTCCCAATCTTCTCCCAATCATTTCTGGTTTTATTTCAAATTCTACGAATTCTTTTCCATTATATACTCCAACCTTTGCACCAACAATTGAAGGTAGTATAATAATCTCTCTTGCATGTGTTTTTATTGTCTTCTTATATTTTCCCTGTAATTGTAAATAACATTTTCTATAGAAATTTTCCCATTCTGGTGGAAATCCAATTTTTAATCTCCTTAATAATGTTCTTCTTGTCCTACTATCTGCAACTTTTTGAGCAAATTCTTCAATACTCATACTTTTTAATTGATCCAATGTATATCCCCTAATCATGAATTCTGGCATTATTTATATTTAATGTATAATTTTTATAAATAATATTTTGAGAGATAATCTAAAATATTTTTTATGCCAAAAACATATTTTTCCTTCATAGAAACTATTTCATATATAAAATTTAACATATCTTTATAATCTGTAAATATATAAGGTTCTTTATTTAAATATTTTGATATATAATATTCTGAAATATTATATGCAATATTATAAAAATAATTATTCTTCTTTTGGATTAAATATTTATATTTTTCCTCTTTTTTATAATTATATAATAAAAAAGATAAGAATACACCTTCTATTGGTAATATTAATATTGAGTTTTCCTTTATTTCAATTTCTTCAACTTTTTTATATATATTTAAATTAATTTTAAATCCCATATTGAATTTTTTATCTATTTTATTTATTATATCCAAAACAAAATCTTTTGTATTCGATTCTATTGCAATTATATCTATATTAGAATTTTTTTTGAATTTTTTTGAAATTCTAATTTCTCTTTTTGTTAATCTTTCATATATATTCATTTTACATTTTTAAATGAATTAAATGGATATACATAATCGAATATATCTTCAATATCTTTTTTATCAACCCTTTCATTTATCCTTTCTAATGCTCTTTTAACATCTATCCTAATTTCATTCAATTCCCCTCCATAAAATATTCCAGATCTTTTTCTTATTGGTTCTAATGATTTTAAATAATTATAGTATTTATTTAAAATTAATCTTGTTGCTTTATATAATGAATAATGTGTATGTGCTTTAATTAATATTAAATCTGTTAAATATTCATTTTTTATAGCATCTTTTGCAATTTCAATTTCTTTAATTAAATTGTATAAATTATGTTCTGCCAATATTTTTATTAATTCTTCATTACTATAATCTTTTATTTCTTCTATATGATATATATTATTTTTTGTTTCAATGTAAAAGTCCTTTATTTCATCATATCTAAATGTACCATATGGTGTTAATATTCTCTTATCTTTAGCAAATAATACATATGAGGCAGAATCAAATATATCAAAACCTAAATATATTGATAGCGGAATTATTAATGTATGACCCATTCCAAATAAATGTATAGGTTTATTAAATGGTAATAAAATTTTTGGTTCAATTGCCAATTCTAATAATTTATAAAAATTGTATTTTATCATATATGGAACAATTGTACCAATTGCAAATATATCTACATCTAAATCTTTTACATATTCAGCGGCTTTTTTTCTTAGATCAATGTAAATTCCACCCTGTATTGCTCCATTAATTAATCTATCTCCCTTTAATTTTATCCCTTCTTTTATTCTTTCAATTGTAATATTTAATTCTTTTTCAGCTTCTTCTTTTGATTTATCAATATCCGTTGGTATATCTAAAACATTTAATATATCTGAATTTATCCTTATTTGATATTCAATAATTTCTCTATTATTTATTTCTAAATCTTTTTTATAATGCAACATTTGATATGATCCAGAATCAGTTTCAATAATTCCATCAAAATTTAGGAATTTATGTATATCTCCATCAAATTTTTTTCTATATAATATATATGCATTTGTAATTATTGCATTAATTCTATATTTTTTTATTGTTTCTATTGGTAAAATATTTTTATATGGATTTATAACTGGTAAAAGTAAAGGTGTTTCCAATTTTTTATTTTTATATCTAATAATTCCTATTCTTCCAGCTCCATCTCTATACTTTATTTCGAACATTATTTTATAATATAAGAAAATTTTATTTGGGGATTGCAGCGGAATTAACTAGATCCAGCCGCAGGTTCCCCTACGGCTACCTTGTGACGACTTAGCCCCCCTCGCCGTTTCCCGGTTCGACCCGCTTTAACGGGCCTCACCAGGAAACGACTCGGTTGGCTTGACGGGCGGTGAGTGCAAGGGGCAGGGACGTATTCACCGGGGGAATAGTGACCCCCGATTACTAGGGATTCCACCGTCATGAGGGCGAGTTACAGCCCTCAATCTGGACTGAGAGCGGGTTTTTGGGATTTCCTTCCCCTTTCGGGGTCGGCTCCCATTGTCCCGCCCATTGTTGCGCGCGTGTAGCCCGGGAGATTAGGGGCATGCGGACTTGCCGTCGCCCGCGCCTTCCTCCGGGTTTCCCCGGCAGTCCCCGTAGTGTACCGGAGAGGAAACCCTCTCCGTCGTAACTACGGGTGCGGGTCGCGCTCGTTTCCTGACTTAACAGGATACCTCACGGCACGAGCTGACGGCAGCCATGCACCTCCTCTCAGCGTGTCCGGTAAGGTCTTCAGCCTGACCATCATCCTGCTGTCGCTCCCGGTAAGGTTTCCGGTGTTGGGTCCCATTAAACCGCACACCCCACCCCTTGTGTGCCCCCCCGCCTATTCCTTTAAGTTTCAGCCTTGCGGCCGTACTCCCCAGGCGGTGGGCTTAACGGCTTCCCTACCCCACTGAGTGGACTCTAGGTCCACCCAGCAGGTAGCCCACAGCGTTGACAGCTGGGACTACAGGGGTCTCTAATCCCTTTTGATCCCCCAGCTTTCGGCCATCACCGTCGGGATCGGAATAGCCAAGCGCCTTCGCCTCGGGTGGTCTTCCCGGGATTGCTGCATTTCGCTACTCCCCCGGGAATACCCTTGGCTTCTTCCGTCCCCTAGGCTAGTAGTAACCCCTGCACGCCCACGGAATTATTGCCGTGGATTTCACAGGGGTCACACTAGCCCGGCTACGGCCCCTTTAGGCCCAATAACCGAGGCCATCGCTCGCAGCGGGGGTATTCCCGTGGCGACTGCCACCCCTCTGGCCCACTGCTTATTCTGGGAGCTTTTTACACTCCCAAAAAGCCTGGGGAAAATCCCCAGGCACTCTCCCTCCCCCCGTCAGGCTTTCACCCATTGCGGAGGTTTCGCCCCTGGTGCATCCCGTAGGACCTCGGCCCTTGTCTCAGTGCCGATCTGGGGGCTCCCGCTCTCACGGCCCCTACCCGTCTTAGGCTTGGCGGGCCATTACCCCGCCAACTACCTGATAGGCCGCCGACCTCCTCTCGGGCGGAACTGGGAGGGATTATCCCAGTCCTTTTCGGAAATGGGGGAGTTCCACACCCCATTTCCTATGGGGAATTACCCTCAGTTTCCCGAGGATATTCCCCTCCCGAGATAGAGTTATCGACGTGTTACTCAGCCGTGCGGTGGGATACCTTACCCGGTATCCCCAACCTCCCATGGGTTAGTCGGAGGGAGATAGCGATGGCCCCCCGCAGGATCAACGGGAATTCGGCGGATTTCCGCCGCGGGCCTAGCCCGAAAAGTACGGCCGCAGATTCCGCTGCAATTATCCCCTTTCAGATATACTCTACATATGTGCCATGTACATCATATGGTATATGATGTACATGGCTATATTAAGACAATATTACTATAATATTTTAAAAATCTTAATATTTATAAAGCTCTCATTCTAGCTAATTTTCTTAGTCTTTTTTCTTCTCTAATTCTTCTTCTCTGCCATTTCCATCTAGATCTTAAGTATTTCTTCCATCTCCTTGAACTTCTCCTCATTCAAAATAATAAATGATAATAATATTTTTAAATTATGATAGATTGGCTATCCCATCTATAAATCCAATTATAATACCTAAAGAAATTAATAAAACTCCAACCCATTTTGGTATTCTTTTTTTATATGAAGATATATACAAAATTATAACAGAAATTAATAAAACTAAAAATGATGAAATAATTGGTATAACATCTTGATTAGAGAATTTTATTGGAGATATCATTCCAAGAATTCCGGTAAATATTGTGAAAGCAGATATTTCTTCCCCCGATATTGATGCCATACTAATATTAAGATCCTTATCTTTAAACCAGGAAAAATGACCATATAATATATCTGGTAATGTAAATAAAATTAATGATATTGCATAGCCAATTAATGGTATAGAAAGATTTAATCCTTGTAAAGTATTTGAAATATTATTTAATATATTTCCACCAATATATATTATTGATATTGCTAGAGCAATTTCTAAAGAAAAAACCATTGCCTTAAAATATTCATAAAATGAACTTTTTGGTATATATGCAATCTTTTCGCTTTTTTTCCTATATTTATAAAATAAAAATATGGAAATTATAATAAATATAAGGTATAAAATAGATCCAGAAAAGAAATTTATTTGTTTAAATATTAATACAATAACTTGTGCTATTATTGAAATCATAATTAATGAAAGTACATTGCTATCAAGTATTCCTTTTTCAAAATTAAATGCCAATATAAATGTACCTAAAGTAATTGTATAATCTAATACTACATTATATAATTGAAAATAATATCCCAATTTTGGGTCTCCATTTAATGCTACTGCTAAACCTGGTAAAAAAGATTGTAAAGCAGAGGCAATTCCTGCTGTATATATTAATAAATAATGTTCTGGCCATGAAGAATAATATTTTGAATATTTTCCAATATATTTTAATATAAGGTTTTCAGATAAATATATTAGAAAAGCATATATAAGTAATGGTATAAGTGTTGATACAATAATTATTAAGTAATTTGTCATAAAAGATTAATAACTATCAAGATTTAATAATTTTCTATGGATGATTGTGTATATTGTAAAATTGCAAATAAAATGATACCATCTTATATTTTATATGAAGATAATGATATAATATGTGTATTAGATATTTTACCTCCTTCAAAGGGATCTTTTTTAGTATTTCCAAAATTACATATAGAAGATTATACAAGTTTAAATGATGAAATAAATCAAAAAATGTTTACAATTTCAAAATATATATCAATAATATTAAAAAATAAATTGAAATTTGATGGATTAAATATTTTATTATCTTCTGGAGAAACTGGACAAAAATATAAGCATACTGTTATTCAAGTTATACCTAGATTTAAAGATGATAATATTAAAATATATTTTAATAGATTTAAGGAAGATCCTTCTTTTTTAGAAGAATTAAAGAAATATATAACTACAGAATTAATAAAAATGAGTCAACAATATTTAAATTCTGAAAAAAATGAAGAAAGGGAAGAAATAAAAAAAGATATAGATTATAAATTATTAAATCAGTGGTTTGAAAAAAGAATATAAATAAATAATTTAAAGATTATTTTATGGCAGATCTTAAGGATGATATATTGAATAGTGAATATAAAGATAGGGTACTTGGAATAATGGAATTTAAGGAAAAGAATGAGAATATAATGAATTTATTGAAAGAATTAATTTATTATAGCTCAATAATGGTAAGAGATGATTTATTTGAAAAATATAAAAGAGAGATAGAAGTTTATAAGCATTGGATAATAATTTTATCAGATTTTGATTTAAGTTCAGAAGAAAAAATAAAATTGAAGGCATCTTTTTTAGAAAAATATTTACAAAAAATAAAAAATGAAAAATTAGATATATGGTTACATGTTTTATTGATTGAAGATATAAGGAATATTGCTATGGATTCAAGATTTGAGTTATTAGATTTATTAGCAATTGGAAATGTAATATATGATAAGGGAATATTTGAAATATTTAGATTAACAAGTGTTCATAAAAAATTAATAATTGATATATTGCAGAAATATGTTGTTGCATATGTTTTAGCAGGTTCTCAAGTAAAGGGAAGAAGTGTTGAATCTTCCGATGTAGATATATATGTTGTAATTGATGATACAGATGTTAAACAACATACATTTGAAGAATTAAAAATAAAATTAATGGATTTAATATTAAATAAAGCTATGGAGGCTAAAATATTAGTTAACTCTAAGAAAGACTTACATCCACAAGTTTATACTTTAACAGAATTTTGGCTAGCAATGTCAGAATCAAATCCAGTAATAATTACATTCTTAAGGGATGGAATACCATTATATGATAGAGGAATGTTTATTGCATGGAAACAATTATTATTAAAAGGAATTATAAAACCATCACAAGAGGCTGCTAATAAATATATGACTGCTGCAGAAAATGCATTAAAAGAAGCTAGAAATAAATTGAAAAATATAATAAATAATTTAATAATTGAAGATTTGGCAGTTGCAATGGTTACTTCTGCTCAAGCAGTAATAATGGATTCTGGTTTATTGCCTGGAGATCCAAAAGAAACTCCAGAGATGTTAAAACAATTGTTTGTAGATAAAGGAATATTGAGTATGGAATATGTAAATATGTTATCTGAAGTATGGAAAATGAGAAAAGATTTTGAGCATGGTAAAGTAAATGAATATAAATATGAAGATTTAATGAATGTATTTGAAAAGGCTGAGAAATTTATATCTGAAATGAAAAATCTAAAACAAATTATTGATAAAGAGAATGAAAAGAAGATAATAGATAATTATATATTGATTTATGAGGAATTGAAAACAAAGTTCCAGGATTTATTTAATGTTGAATATAAAAATTATGTAAAAGAAAAAATGCCAATAGAATATAATGGATTGGAAAATTTGGAAAATGATATTAAGAATTAT
>NZ_QEFP02000014.1 GCF_003086415.1 Candidatus Nanobsidianus stetteri
CAAAGAAAAAAACAAAACCACCACAATTTTTATCAAATACATAGATCTCAAC
This sequence comes from Candidatus Nanobsidianus stetteri, assembly GCF_003086415.1. GTDB lineage: Archaea > Nanobdellota > Nanobdellia > Nanobdellales > Nanobdellaceae > Nanobdella > Nanobdella stetteri_A. Next base: position 53 of record NZ_QEFP02000014.1, read on the forward strand.
TTTATAATATCTTAAACTGATTATATTTTTTCTATTGAGATAAATTTATATTTTAAAAACAATAAAATATTAAAATGATAATAAACTTTGGAATACAGGAATATTTGTTTCTTTTTATAATATCGGAAATAATAGTTGGATTAGTATTACCATTTATTATAATAAAGGAAGAAAGAGAAAAGATAATTGAATTAAAATTATATTCTTTGGTAGGTTTTATATTGTATGTACTTGTTGGAATGACATTTATAGTAATATTATCATCAATAAGTTATTATTATAGTTTTGGATTATTTAATTATAATTTAGGCTATGATATTGGATTTATATTATTTATAATAGGAATAATATTACAGGGTATTGCTGAAGCAACCCTTGGAAAATACTATTTACCATCTATTGGAACTGTTGAAGGTCAAAAGATAGTTAAAGATGGTATATATAAATATATAAGACATCCAGGATATTTAGGAGAAATAATAATATTTTTTGGACTGGGATTTGTAACATATAGTTTATTAGGAATATTGGGTGCTTTTATTGTATCATTAATGGTATATGTTGGAGAAGTAATTCCAGAAGAAAAATATATGTTACAAAAGTTTGGAAAGGAATATGAAGAATATATGAAAGAAACTTTTAGATTTATCCCCTATATATTTTAATTTTTTATATATTTTATTTAAGATAATACTTAAAAAATTCAATACTGGTACTATTTTAATATGGAACAAACTAAAATATACTTCATTGGCTTGATCATCTTAATTGCGGTAGTATCGACATTGGTATTATTTACTAATTTTATATCTAACGCAAGTCTAGAATTTGCAAAACTTGAAATTGCAAACCTTCAAAATAATTATACAACTTTACAAAACCAATATCAGGCATTACAATCTCAATACAATATCCTAGAATCCAATTATGAAAATCTAGAAACAAATTATACAAATTTACAAAATATGTATCAATCATTGCAATCCCAATATAACTCATTACAAGATAACTATAATTCGTTAAAAGATATGTATTCAATCCTTCAATCCAATTACACAACTCTACAAAACATGTATCAAACTTTACAATCCCAGTATAATACATTAGAATCTAACTATGAAAATTTACAAACAAATTATACAAATTTACAAAATATGTATCAGACGCTACAAACTCAGTATAATTCATTACAAAATCAATACAACAATTTAAATAATACTTACTGGAACATATTAACATTTTTAGGTCAAGGTAATGGTAGTGTTATGCTACAACCTTATCAATTTGCATATAAAGAAATTGCTGTACCACCTGGATTTTCAGGAATAATATACATAACAGTATCTGCATCAGGTCCTGTTAATGTTTTCGTATTTGATTTAAATGATCTAATACAAGCTATTAAAGGCAATCCATATGGATATTACTTATATAGTCAAGGGTCATATATAAATGAAAATGTATCTGTAGGTCCAGGTTTTTATATAGTCTTTATATATAATCCAAACAATAATACAGAAATTTCATTATCATATGATGTAACAACAACATATACAACAGAACCACAACTATTCTTAAATACATAAAAATTCAATTATTTATTCCTTATATTTTTTTATTTTTTATATATTTTATCTGGGACCGTAGTCCAGCCTGGAAGGATGTCGGTTTGGGGTACCGGTGGTCCCGGGTTCAAGTCCCGGCGGTCCCATCAATATAAAATAAATATTACTACTCCAATTATTCCTCCAACTAATAATCCAATATTTAAATAATTATATTGAATTGTTTCATTGAATTGTATGACAATATTTAAAGGTTGATTTACAATATAATTGTATCCATTTTCATAATAAATTGTATTATAAAAGAATCCTGGATAAATATATTTTGAAGGCAAAATATTTATTATAGTTCCATTATTTAAAAATATAGAAACATTTCCATAATTATTTATAGAATTGTTTATAGAAATATTTACTAAGAATGGCGTATTAATATTTACTAAATATTGATATATACAATAATTAGACAGATCAATACTTGTTGGAGAAGTTATATTTATTGTTATATTATTTTGATTACAATATAATCTTTCCTGATTATTTATATAATTAATTAGATTTATTAATATGGTTATATTATTATTTGCATTTATATAAAAACTATTATTCCCAAAATATGTATTATTATTTATTGTATAATTAAATGGAAAAGATATATTTAATTGATATTGTAAATAGCAATAATTTGATAGATTAATAATTTCTGGGTTATTTATATTTAATGTTATATTATTTGGACAATAATATTGATAATTTCCGAAATTATATGTTTGATTTAAGTAAATATTCAATAAATTATTTGCATAAAGGTAATATGTATTATTATAATATGTTTCATTTAGATAATTTCCGGAAATCATAAAATTTATCCCAATACTATCATTTATGGTTACTAAATAATATTCTGTATAGTTTGCAGAAATATTATAATTATTATTTACTAACAAACTTATATTTACATATTGTTGGGAATAATTAATATTATAATTTTCTCCATTTATTGTTAAATTATTTAGTAAATATAACGTATTATTTTGATAAATATATATTGGGATATTTATATTAAAAACTGTTCCAAATGGATATTGATAATTTATATATGAATTATTGTAAGAATAATAAACGGATATATTGTAATTTAAAGGAGTTATACTTCCAAAATATTCTGGATAAAAAGGACCTTCAGATAAATTTACAAATCCTTGAGATATTATATTTTCATTAATATTTGAAGAATATTCTGCCGTATTATAACCAAAATTAAATATTGAAGGATCCGGGGTAATATATTGATTATTATATAAATAATACAAACCTAAATAACCACTAATATTGTTTATATCTATACATGTTCCATATCCGGGCCCTCCAATAACTAATTCTAAATCTTCTACATTATTAGAACCTGTAATAGATGGAGAAATAACTATATTACCGGATGATGGAATTAATAGTGTAACATTATCATACCAATATATATTTTGTCCATCAAAACTATATCCAAATTGAATTTCTGGATAAGAATTATTTTGAGTAACATTAATTATTAGAAATACATTTAATGGATATTGTAAATTAGAATAGTTTGTTTCATATACATAAAAATATTTATTATCATAATTACTTACTATTCCATTTCCTTCAATTGAATTATTTGATAAATAAGAATTTAATGATGTAGAATTCCATATATTATCAACAAATTCATAATATCCACCAGTATTATTTATTAACAAAACATTTTGTAACCAATAATATTGACCATTACTTAATTCTAGGACTGCATTTAATTGTATAGAACCTGAATCTTCACCTATAAAATTATTAGAACATGAAGGATCAACATATGAACTAAAACTATTTAAATAAATATCCCCAATAACTTCGTTTGTTGTAATATTATATCCATAAATATTTCCATTGTTAATATATATACCATAATCAGAAATTCCTATTGGAAAATAAATATTATTTATTGGTTGATTTATTAAACTATATGTAGAATAATAATATGCATTTTGTGTATTGTTATTATAAATTACTATATAATAATTTCCCGAGGATAAAAATATACTTTGATTTATATAATTTGTATAGTTCTGATAAATTGATGTAAAATTACTACCATTTTGAAAATTTTGATAATTTTGCTGATTCATTATATAAAAAGATAAAGGAATAGTTGAATTAAAATATATATTTAAATATTGATTTGATGAATTTATTGGATAAGAAAAATAATATCCTGGATATAAAATATAAAAATCACCATAAGATCCCTGTCCTAAATTGTATAGATTTAATTGATTTATATTTATTGGATTTATTGGAATATTAAACAATGTTGATGAATAATTTTGTGAGTATATATTAAAAAAATTAAATATTAGAATTAATAATGCAAATAGTTTTAATTTATTCATAAGATTTTATTATTATTCATTTTTTATAAGATTTTATTTGAATATTTGATTATGAGAATATTCATTTTTTATTCAAATACCATAAGAACTGATGGAAATTTTAAAAACATATATTATTCTGGAAGATTGGATATAGCAATTAATTCAATTATACATGCTTTCTTTGTATCTAATGGATTAAGAAAAAATATTAGATTTGATTTATGTTTAAATGGAAAACCAGTTCCTCCTAGATTGATAAGAATAGAATCAGATATAAATACCCCATGGTCAAAAAAGGATATATCTACATTATTATCGATATCATTGAAAAAATATAATAAAAAGAATATTAAAAATCCATTCCCAGGTATATATGTTGATAAAATTGACTTTTTCGATTTATTAAGAGAATATAAAGATAATGGAAAAAATATATATTTATTGGATAAAGATGGGGAATTTATTGAAAATATAAAAATTGAAAATCCTGTATTTATTATTGGAGATTTTTTGGGAATACCAAAAGATATAAAGAAAAAGATAGAAAATGATGTAATAAAGATTTCCTTAGGAGATATTAATTATTTTTCATCACAGGTTATTGTAATATTAAACTATTATTTAGATAAAATGAATTTTGAAAAAGATATATATGATACTTCATATAAATTTATTTATAGGGAATGATACTTGGTTTAGATCTATCTGCAAAAGAAAATAATAGAACTGGATATTTTTACTTTAATAAAAAGCCAGTATTTGGGGTATTATATAAAAATGAGGAAATATTAAATTTAATAGAAAGTGAAAAATTTAAATATATATTTATTGATGCTCCTTTAAGTTATGAATATCCATATAGAGAAGAAGAAAGATTATTATATAAATATGGATTCAAACCATTGCCATTATCTTTAAAATCAATGAAATTATTATATGAAAGAGCCAACTTATTAAAAAGTAAAATAATGGAAATTAATAATGATATAGAAGTATATGAAACATTTCCTAGAGCTGTGGAAAAAATATTAAAATTAAAATATCAATATTTTTCAAGAATATTTAAATATAAAGATATTTATGACGCTTATTTATCCTATTTAGCTGGCTTATTTTTTAAATTGAATAAATATCAAAAATTTGGAAATTTAATACTACCAAAGATATAATATATATAGGACCCGTAGTTCAGCATGGATAGAATTCTCGGTTGCGGTCCGAGAGGTCCGGGGTTCGAATCCCCGCGGGTCCATATATAAATTTTTGTTACTAAAAGATAACAATAAAAGTATTTTTCAATATTATAATAAAAATGTCTGAAATATACTATATAATCTTCGATACAATAGTTTTTGAAATAACAAGAGAAAATAATCTGGATAAAATACTAGCATATCAAATAGATAAAAAAGAATCTCCACCTTATATTTTTCTAACAGAAAAGAGGATACCTGAAGTATTAGAAATTTATAGAAAAACTATAAGTGGACGTTATCCTGCGGCTTTTATATTCCCCTCACCATCAGTCGAAATAATTGGAAAAGCCACTTATTTTGATGATCAATTTTTCTTAATTGTAGCATATACAGAAGAATTACCACTTTATGTACCTTTTGATAAATTAATTAGTGTATCTAAAATAATAATTTATGAGGATGATCCACAAAAGATAAAGGTTATAGGTGCTTGCGGATCGGATGCTTTAAATATTCTAATGAATAATAATAATTTAAATAATGATAATGATAAGAATAAGAAGGAGTTAAAGTTAAGACATTATACTATAGATTTAAGGAAAGCCAATTTAAATAATCTAACCAGGTTTTTTATATACAATTCTGTAAATAAGCAAAGTAATAAAGATGGAGAAATGAAAGTAGCCGGCACGTATATTTTTATTGGTGAAGACGAAAATCTTTCATGTAAACAATCTTATATAGCTCCTAAAGATATTAAAATACTTGAATTTTATAAGTAAGAATATAATTTCAAGCAATGGAGGGAATTTGAATCTTTAGAAGATCTTTTTGTCCATTTAGATTTATTCGATTAGAGATCTATATATAAATTTTATGTTACTAAAAGATAGTAACAAATAAAAATCTTTTTACTATAATAAAATATAATGGCATACTTAACAAACATGCTTTTTCCATATAGGGAAAGAAAAAGTGAAAAGTCAAATCTCACTCTTGATAGTATAATTAATAGTTCTAGAAATCCTGGAAATTATGAAAATACAAATTTCAATTATCCTAAAAAACCACATTATTATGCTATAATTGTTTTAGGAGGAGGTCCAGAACATACTGAATATAGACTTAAAAAAGCAATAGAATTATACAAACAAGGAATTGCAGATTACTTGATTGTAACAGTTGGTGAAACCGATGTTTCTATTGCTAAAAAAATAATAGAAAATGCTGATATAGATAAAGATAAATATATAGTTGATGATAGATCTACAACTACATTGCATAATGCTCTTTATGCTAAAGAAATACTTCGAAATTTAAATGTACCAAAAGGTACATTAACAGCAATATTAACAGAAAGTCCTCATTGTCCTAGAGCTAGGGATACATTTGACCTAATCTTTAGAGGAAAATATAAAATAGATTCAATTTGTATTGAGCCTCTTCCAGATCCATATATGTGGGGTAAAGAAGAAAAAATAAAAAGTATAAGAAAATACATTCATCCTTTATATCCCTCATTAATTATCTCCTTAACATATTCAGAAAAATATTTAAGTTATTTACCAGGAATGAATGAAGAAAAAGCAGAGAAAATTGTTGATAAATTTGTAAGATCTACATCAGATACTATTAGCTATTTATTTAATACATCCTTAAAATATGCTAATAATGTAAAAGAATATATCAAGAGAGTACTTGGAAGTTATAGATCACATGTAAATGCATCTCCAAGTAGCTAATAAATATAGTTAAATAAGATAATATGGGTCTATTATAAATGCAAAATTAAAAATATAGAATTAAAGGAAAATAAATATTATGTATATGCAAATTTTCTCAGAAATCAATTATAACTTTTATATTCTTCAAAAATACTTGAAAAATCAAAAAATAGGAAATCAAAAATTAAAAATTATATACAAATAAATATATTTTTACATTTATTTCTTAAATAATACAAAAGGCTCTTTCTAAAAAATCCTTTCAGTAAGTATTACTTTTTAAAACATCTTTATATATAAATTTTATGTTACTATAAGATAGTAATAAAAACTTTTTCATAATATTATGATAAAATGCCTTCGTATATAACGCTTAAAGCAAGAGTATATTATATAACTAGAGATGGAGGTTTGTACAATATACATGCATATGTTGAATACAACAGGGGAAGAGAAAAAGAACGTAAATTCTTTACTTTGCAAACAGAAAAGGAAATTCCAAAAATAATATTTGAAAAATATAGAAAGATAAAAGATGAAGATAAATATTATTTTCCTAAGGTATTTATAGTACCAACTCCATCAATAAGAATAAGAAAAAATAAAAAAAACATTCCTAATAAAACAGCTATTCCTTTTGATGAGAAGTTTAAGTTAGTTGTAATATATGCAAAAGACCCACCCTATCGTATACGTTTAGATAAATTAATTAAAGTGTCTAGCATGAGAATTTACGTAAGAAAGGATAAACTAAGAAGGATGTATGTTGAAGGTTTTTGTGAACCTGACGCTTTAGACGCTTTAATAAATAATAATAATTTAGAGTCAAAATCTTATAATATAGATTTAAGAGAAGCCAATTTAGATGATCTACTCAAGTTTATTAGATATGATGTTAAATACAATTCTAAAAATAATCAAAATAATAGAAATGAAGAAATGGAAAAAACTGGCCCATATATTTTTATTGATAAAGGTCGAAATCTTTCATGTAAACAATCTTATATAGCTCCTAAAGATATTAAAATACTTGAGATATATAAGATAAAAATATAATTTTAAATGCGGCGGAGGGGATTTGAACCCCTGGCGGATCTTATCCAATCGGACCTAAACCGACCCCCTTTGACCTCTCGGGCACCGCCGCTTATAAAAATTAATTTACTTTCTTTATATAAAATTTATCAACTTTCTTTTCTCCTTCCTTTAAATTAATTATTCCATCCTTACACTTCAAATTTATATCATTTATTAAATTTTTATACTTCAAAACATATTTTATTATATCAGAAATATATAAATTGGTTTCTAAATATAATTTTCCATCTTTTATATTATTTTTAATATATTCTTCTAATATTAAATTTAATTTTTTATTATATTCATCTCTTTCCTTATTTATTTTCTCAATATAATTATTTAAATTATTTATATCAATATTATATTTATTCTTTATATCTAAAATTTTTTCTTCATAATCTTCAAATTCTTCTATAACCCTATCACCAGCAACAAATCTAAATCTTATTAACCCATCTGCAATTTTTTCTACACTTTTTATTTTTACTAATCCGATTTCCAATGTATTATCCAAATGTGTTCCTGAACATGCTTCAACATCTGTATTTTCTATTTCAACAATTCTTAATTTTGTTTCTGGTATAAATCCTCCCTGATATATTATAAATCCATATTTTTCTTCAGCTTCATTCCTTAATAAATAAAATTTATTTATTTTTCTTCCTTCCAATATTATTTTATTTAATTCTTTTTCAATTAACTTTATTTCATTGTATGATGGTACTTTATAATGCGTAACATCCAATTTTCCTTCATATTCATTTTTTTCAGCACCTGCCTGCCAGATATGATTTCCATATATTTTTCTTAATACAGATGTTAATAAATGGGTTGCAGTATGATGTCTAGATATTCTATATCTTCTATCTTTATCAATAATTTGTAAAATATTCGAATTTTTATCCCAATTAACTTTTCTATCTATTTTATGTAATATTATTTTTTCATATTCAATTACATCAATAACTTTTGCAAAATAATTTTCAAATCCTTCAATTTTATTACCATTTAGATAATCTTTTAATATTTCTTTTACATAATATGGAAAATCATAATTATTTAAAATATCTCTTGAATAATTTTTTATTTCATCTAAATTAAATATATATCCAGTATCATTTACCTGACCACCTTTTGTTGGATAAAATACAGTTCTATCAAATATTAAATATTCATCTTCTATTCCAATTAATTTTCCAATATCATAATATTTTTTCCATGATTCATAAAATGATTTATATGTTTCTGGATAATTTAATTTTAAATTTAATTTTTCTTCTTTTTTTACTTTTTTAGATTTTTCTTTATGTTCCTCAATTAATTTATTTAATTCTTCCCTATTTATTTTTATATTTGGATTTATATCTTCTATAATTTCTAAAGAAATCCCATATGATGTATATAATTCAAATATTTTCTTTGTATCAATATTTTTTAAGTTATTTAAAATTTTTTGAGCATTTTTCTTTACTTCCAAATATTTTTCATATTCATATTTTAATATATCAACAATTTCATTTATATTTTCTTTTAATTTTTCTTCATACCAATCTTCAGAAATCTTTATCAATAATTTTCTTAAGAAATCTTCTATATCATTTACTTCAAAATATTTATCAATAAAATAAAACATCCTTCTTGCAATTAATCTTAAATTATAATTTCCACCTATATTTGAAGGTAATGCTCCATCAGATATTGCAATATATAATGATCTAATATGATCTGAAATTGAATATATTGCCCTCATTATTTCAATATTATTCTTTGGATCTATTCCCTTTTCTTTTAAAAATTCTTCAAAAGATTTTATATCATTATTTTCAAAATCAAATAATGAAGAATACATTGAAATTTTTGATAATAAATCTATATCAATTTCATATTTTATATTATCTAATAAAAATTTTATTGTATTTGGAAATACAATATCATATGATGTACTTGTACCATTTGTAATCCATGCAACCCTTTCTTGTCCCATTCCCATATCTAAAACTTTCAATTTATCCAATTCTATCCATTCATTATTAATAATTTTATATTGCATATATACCTGATTTGCAACCTCTAAACCCCTTATAAAGAATTCAATTGATGTACCACCATTTCCCCCACCTTCCCATTTATCTTCATGAAATATAAATTCATTCATTGGAAAATTATTATCTTCAAACCAATAGTATAGATCTAAAAAATATTGATTTATATCATATTCTTCTGGTTTTACAAATGCATGTTGTCCAATCATTACAAAACCAGTATAATGCCTCCCAGTCAATCCAACATTTCTTACATCATTAAACCTTAAACAAAATTGTGGAACAGTTAATTTTTTTGAAGGTGGTTCCGTATATCCTTCTACAACCCATGGTTGAAAATCTGCAATTGATGCAATTACAAAATCTATATCATCTCTCCATCTAGCTACAACAGGATATCTATTTATTATCGCATATCCTCTTTTATTTAAATACTTTGAAAAGCTTTCCCATACTTCTCTATATTTTAATTTTTTTCCAACAGGGTTGTTTATAAAACCATAATTTTCATGATCTCCACATATTTCCCTATTTTTATCAAAAGTCCAAAAATATCTGCCACAAATTTTACATTTTTTTCTAAATAGACCTAAACTTTCTAAAGATCTTTTTGGATATAATTTTTCATAATTAGATTGCACCCTTTTTCTTTAATAATTCATATTTCTGCATTACTAATATTTCATCCATTGAAAGTTCAGAACCATTCATAATTTTTTGTTGTATCTTTGAATATTCTTCAATTATTTTATTCTTTTCTTCTTCAGATATTTCAACTGCTTGTTTTTGTAATCTCTGACTTATATATCTTTGTAAATCTTCATATAATTTATCTTCAAGTTCTCTTATTTTATCCTTTATTTGTTTTATTTGTTCTTTAAGTTTATTATATTCATCCATTATTTGTGTTAATCTTTCTTTTATTTGTTTTATTTGTTCTTTTACAACCTTTCTTTCATCAATATTTTTTCTAATATTTTGACCTATTATTGATAATTTAGATCTAAAAGCATTATATTCTTCCCTTAATTTATCAAATTCTTGTAAAACAGAAGATATTTCTTCATATTTACCTAAAAGCTTTCTTAAATATTTTATCCTATTCCAAATTTTCTTTTCTTGAGAATATGATAAAACTTCCGTCTGTAAAACATATTCCAATGTTTCCAATTCCTTTTTATATTTATTTATATCTTTTGCAATATCTTTATTCTTAAATATATCTTTTCTTGTTTGCTTTATTTCATCCAGCTTTTTCTTTAATTCTTCCAACTTTTCCAATGTTTTTTGTCTCTCATTCATTAAGTTATCCAATATTTTACTATATTCTTCTTTCTTATTTCTTAATTCCTTTAATTTTTCCAATAATTCTTTTCTTTCTTTATATAAAACTCTCTTTCTAGAGTATAAATTTTCCTTTTCTTCTCCTAGCTTAATTAATTCTTTTTTTGTTAGGATAATGCCCCTATAAAGCTTATCTGAATCAGTCACCTTAAAATTAAATTATATATAAAAATTTATAAATTTTAGAAACCGAATAATGATGACAAACCTTCTAATGCTTGTTCTTCTTTCTTTTCTTCTGCTTTCTTTTCTTGCTTTTCTTCCTTCTTTTGTTCTACTTGCTGTGGAGCAACTTGTGCTGGAGCGATAGATAATGATTCTTCCTTTATTTTATCCAAATCAACTCCCTGTAAACTTGCTAATACAGCATTTACCATTGCATCATTTGGTTCTATTCCTACTGATGTCAATACCTTTTTTATATTATCTGCATTTATTTCCTTTTTAGCTTCATGTAGTAACCATACTGCATATATATATTCAAGACCCATTTATTATTGTTAAAAAAAATATATTTAAAAATGATAACCTTCCCTATTTTATATCCTCAAATCTTTGAATTAGTCTATCTAATATAGGTTTTACTGTGGTTGTTAGTAAATCTTCATAAGATACCCTATGTGGTTCAAATGGACCATGTCTTCTAATATAATCTGCAATCTCCAGTGCTTTATTTCTTGTATAATCAAATGCTGGATCATCAAACATATCTTCTGGTCCATATAATTTATCTTTCTTTACTTGGAATCCCAATGCAATCACCCTTGGAGGTCCATCAAACCTTGTAGCTCTTGCATTCTTTAAACTTACAGGTAATAAAGGACCCCAATATGATCCTCTCATCCATCCATTTACCATATATGGAAATGAAAAAGCTTCCAATATTTCTCCTACTGCAGGAAATCCTTTTTGTGCTCTTACAATCATTACTGGATCATCTTTTCCAGAATATTTGCCAGCCACTTCATATAATCTTTCTGTAGAAGAAACAGCAACAGGTTCATCTTTTGGATATTTATCTGATCTGGGATATACCCTCTTTATAGCAAACCTTTCTGATGTTCCAATTAATAATAATAGATCATAAATTTCTTCTGGAGAATTTAGATATATTCTTTTATGATTATATAAATCCCATACTTCAAATCTAAATCCAGGTCTCATATCTGGATCAATTACCAAACCTGGTGTATTAAATGGATTTGCAAACATTTGAAATAAAGGATAATTAAATGCTCCAGATTCTGTTTTATCCGCAGCAAATACAATTATTGATTCTGAATGCCTTAATGTAAATTCCATTTCTGCAACCCCAGGTCCCATTCCAATTAATGAACCAGTAAATTCATTTTTTAATAAATCACCCCCTGCACCGTATAAATTCATTTCTTTTGCAATTTCGGAATTTTTCTTAAATATTTCAAATGCAATTTGATGTATTTCTCTATTATTTTCCCCTTTATTATGTAATAATATTAAATTCAAATCATCTCCTACATGTGATACAAAATAATCGAATATTTTTTCTCCCTTATATTTATCTAATATATCTGAAGCTGTTTCTTCAAATATTTCCGGAATATTTGAATTTCCTACTAAACTTCCTATATCCGCTTTTAAAACACTTATTGTTATTTTTTCTGATGATGTCATATAATAATTTTTAATTTCATTTTTTATAGTATTATTATACTACCTTTGAGTATAAAATTTTTAATGGTTAAATACCTTTCTTAAAAATATTTAATAATGGCAAAGAGTTCACCACCTTACATAAAATATATGATACATGCGTCAGTATATATTGATGGAGTAGTTGAGAAACCTGATGTAATAGGAGCAATATTTGGACAAACAGAAGGATTGTTAGGATCAGAAATGGATCTAAGAGAATTACAGAGATCTGGAAAAGTTGGAAGAATAGATGTGGATCTTAAAGTAGAAAATGATAAAACAATTGGGGAAATTAGGATACCAACAAGTTTGAATAGATTTGAAACTTCATTAATAGCTGCAACATTGGAAACTGTAACTAGAATTGGACCAACACATGCAACAATAAAAGTACAAAAGATAGAAGATATAAGAAAAACAAAGGTACAGCAAATATTAGAAAGAGCTAGAGAATTATTGACAAAATTAATAAATGAGGAATTACCAGATCCAAAAGAGTTACTATTATATTTAGAATATTCATATAATATGAAATCATTAATTGAATATGGACCAGAAAAATTGCCTGCGGGGCCGGATGTAGATAAATCTGAAGAAATAATATTAGTAGAGGGAAGGGCTGATGTTCTAAATTTATTAAGATATGGAATTACAAATGTAATAGCATTAAATGGATTAAATGTACCAAAAACAGTAATTGATTTATCAAAGAAAAAAATAATAACAACATTCTTTGATGGTGATAGAGGTGGGGATTTATTGGTAAAAGAATGTATGTTAAGTGGTGTTGATATTGATTTTGTAGCAAAACCTGAACCTGGAAGAGAAGTTGAAGAATTATCTGGAAAAGAAATATTAAAAGCATTAAAGAATAAAATATCATTTGATCAGATTAGAGCATATTATGAAAAATTGGAAGGAACTACTGAAGATATAAAAAATATTAGAAGCGAAAAGAAAATAAAGGATCCAATATTACAAAAATTAAAATCATATATGAATGATATATTTAAAACAGATCAAGCTTTATTATTGGATGAAAACTTTAATATATTAAATAAAGTACCTGTAGAAAAATTGGGAGAAATAATATTGAAACATAATAATGTAGCATATTTAGTAATGGATGGAATATTAACAAGGGAATTATTGGAATTAATAGAAAAGAGTACAAACATAAAATATGTTGTATGTATAGATAGTATACAAAAGAGTAGTAATAAGGTAAAGATATATACAATAAGCGATCTTGATAAAGTCTAACTTTTTTCTACTTGATAATTTATTATTCCACTAACAGAATTATTTCCTACAGATGAATAATATAATGTTAAATATAAAATTCCACCGAGTTTTTCCCATTGGACAATTGTTAATCTTGTCTGATCATCCAATTCAAAATTATATTGCAATGTAATATGATTTTCTGGTTGTATTATATATATATTCTGTAAAAAATTTCCTGAAGTTATTATTGATGATGTTTGATATGAATTTTTTAACCCTAAATATGAGAAATATATTTCTACAGAATAGTTATTTGGGTTATTTACATTAAAGGAAAAATAATTTCCATTTACGCTAAAATTTGATATATATAAATTATATATATTTTCAGGATTTACCATTTTATTTCCAACAAAATATGTTGAATATGAATAATATATTATGTAAATTACTGGTATGGAAAATGCTAGAAATAATATATTTAATATTATCTTTTCTCTATCCATAATATATGGATGAATTTAATAAATTAAAAATATATCATATGAAAAAACTTGAGGAAGCTAAGGAAAAATATTTAGCAGATCAACCTATATATTATATTCTAGATCTTATTAATTCATTAGATTTCTTTTTTACAACATCTTCATGTGCAGGTAGGATAATTTTATTAAAAATACCAAAAAGTGGGAAAAAATTTGAGGCCGAATTTCTATTTAAATCCCATTATTATGTAAATTTTTATTATATATGGAATAAATTATTAGAAGTATATAAAAATTATGATGAGAAAATATACTTTAAACAAGAACCATTTATTTTGCATGTATCTTCAAAAAATATAGAAAGGGCATATGAACTATTAAATATTGCAAGAAAATCCGGATTCAAACATTCTGGAATATTTTTGATAAATGATAAAAGGGTAATGGTTGAAATTGTTGGAAATGAAAAAATTGAAACAATTGTATCAAAAAATAGAAAATTATTGGTAGATAAAGAATATTTTTATAATTTAGTAAAAGAGGCAAATGAGAAGTTAAAGAATGTAAGAAAAAGAATAAATATATTTTATAAAAATCTTCTATCCTATTATATAACAAAATGAATTATCACAATAATTATTCATTGTTTCATTATTTATTCCTACAAATTCATATAAATAATAATTGTATGTAAATTGATTATTTATATTTAATTCTGAAACATTACATGTAGCATTAAAGTAATAATTTCCATTATTATTATAACATTCAGATATGGTTGTACATAAATTTGATAAATAACTTTCCAATGAATTTTGTGAATTTGAACAGTCAGAAGAATTTTTGTACGGACCAAATTGCAATGTTTCATTATTTATAGAGCAACTTACATTATTATAATTTATCTGAATATCTACAGGTATTAAAGCTGGATAATATCCATCAGTATAATATGCATAATTTTCTAAAATATTTTCTACAAAACTTGTACTAACTTCTACATTTTTTTCATTAATAATATTTACACCAGTTATATTATACCAATATCCATTGAATATGTTGATTTTATTCAATACTTGATAATTTAACTTTGATAAAATGGCACTTACATTATTTAAACATTCCTTCATATATTCACTATATATACTATTTACTATACATTGATTATTTACAATCTGCCCAATTGATTCACATGGTATTACGATTGTTACATTTGTAATATTTGGATCTTCTACTGGCAAAAGTTGAGATGTATATAGATCTAAAACATAATAATACGGATTATTGAATGAAAAATTTAAATATAAATTATCTCCGATTGTTTCTTCAGAATATGCACTTTGATATAAATCTATATAATTTGATTGATTTATTAAATTGTTATATATAAATTGAAATGTTTGATTATATAAATAATCTATTAATTCATTATAATATAATAAAAAGGGATATATTGAATAACCTATTTGATTATTTAATTCAGGGAAAGTTAAACTTCTTTCATATTTATTTAATACAAAGAAATAATATTGTGGATTTGATAATACAAAATTATTAGAACCATCATAATAGAAATCCTGATATGAAAAATTTGCATGTTTAAAATTTAAATTTCCATTTAAATATCCGATTTCATTGTTTAAATCTTGACTTACAATGTTTTTAATACTAAAAAATATATTTTCAATATTTTGATAGTTGTTTACATTATTTAAAGGAATTACTGGGACACATAATGAATAAATTATGTTATAATTATTTCCATTATCTTCTATATTGGTTAGATTAAATAAAAAAGGAACTTCACATTGAGAATAATAATTTGGAATATTATTTCCAAATATATAATTTATATTATATGTAGATCCTTTAAAAATATTTGTAAAAAGATTATTTAATAAATTATATCTAATATCAAATGGTATATAAACAAATAATATATATAAAAATCCCTGATATGCAATATAATCTTCACTTAAATATTTTAAAGATTGAGTTGCAATTTGAATCTGGGAATTTAAATAAAATATACCAAAGAGAACTAAAATTATTACTCCTAAGAATAATGCTACTGGTGCTAAAGATGTTTTCATATAAATTCAATAAATTTTAAAATTATTAACTTTAAGTTGAATAACCACTAGTATAATTTACATAAAAGTTATATAATACTGTTGGTGGACAAACATAGAATGTATATGATTCACCATTTAAATAAACATAATAATTTATATATTCTTTATTTGGACATGCACCAATGATTGTATTATTATTAAAATAGAATGATAAAATTGTAGCGGAATCATTTAAATAATATAACTCTTCATTTGCCAATTCATTTATTATATAATTATCCAATGCTGTATTATTATAAAATCCTGCGTATATATCTATTACAGGTACAGTTACATTATCAAAATAAATTAAAGAATCTAAAAAACCATTTGCAGATTTATATTCAATACCAACAGCATTTAAACCTGCAATATTATTTAGTGTTGGATTTCCATAGGAAAATATATTAAAGATAAATATAAATAGTAGAACTATAACAATAATTACTGCAGCAATAAATGATAAAAAGAATCCAATTTGTATTTTCATTGTATTTGAGTAATTTTACATGAAGATATATTTATTTGGCCTCCAGCAATTATATTACATGTTTCATTATATATTCCATTCATATAAAGATTTCCTACACCGTATAAAGATACTATTACTGGTTCTCCACTATCATATTCTGGTAAAGTAATATAATATGATGCTATTGGTTGAATATATACTTCAGTATAATATACAGTTCCATAAGTTGCAGTAGAATTGAGTATTTCAGTATTATTTATAAATTGATAGTTTTGATACATATATTCTGTCTCATTATATATATATAAACTATAATTATAGAAATAATTGATTAAAAATTGGTTTAAAGATGGTAGATTTTCGTATGTGTAATCTACATTATAAATATTATATGCAACATAATATGGATTAACATTTATATCATTTTCAAAACTAAGGTTATATGGATCATATGAATATGAATTACTTATATTGTTAATATCATAGAAAAAGAAGTATATATAATCGTCATAAGAGAAATTTAAATATGTATATATAACTTCATTTGATTGATTTGATTCATTAGTAAAATAATCTAATGTTCCTGAGATATTCATAAAGCATTGTTGATATACATTATTATATTCATTGATAATATTTGGATTGGGAGCATAAAATAATAATAATGGATTTCCTGTATCTTCATATAAACAATAATTTAATCTATCAATTAATAAACTATTTGTAAATTGCTGATATGTATATTCAGAATACGATTCAATATTAAATAATGCATATAATATTGCTACAATAAAAAATGCGAATATTATAACAACCGCAGCAGCAATATATTCAATTATATCTTTTAAAGATAATGATCTCATGATGTAGAAGATAATACTGATACATTTAAATATGGTTGGCCTCCAGATTGTACACCCACCTTTGATAAAATAATAAACTCTGGAAATACTTGATTACCATTATTATCTACATTTCCTAAATCTAGTTTGAATATATTATCCTGTGAATTATCTTGTGAATTATAAATGTATGTAAAACTTGTATCACATAAATAATTATTACTACATCCATTATAAAATGTAAACTCGGGATTATAATATATTGACAATGTTAAATATGGTTGATATACTGTATATTTTCCATTTGGAATTGACAAAAAGAGCCAATTAGTGCTTTGTTGTATAAATTGATTATAATAGCAACTTGCATATGGACTCGATGTAGCTTGCCAATATTGATATAAGGTAATTGATGCAGTAAATGCTAAATTAAATGCAAAACCAGCTACAAAATCAGCTGGAGGTGGTAAAACTTCATCTAATATCATATCTCCAACCTGCATTATAGTAAATTCTGCAGTAGACCACAAGGTAGGTCCCACAGAAGATTGTAATGCATTAAATATATCTCCCCATATGTTATAGTTTCCGGATGCATATTGTAAAAGTGTAGATTGATATGTATATAATCCATATGTACCAGCAGCAGCTATTGCTGTTTGTTTTGCAATTTGAGATGAAGATCCAAATACTTTATTTAAAGCATTTAGTAAAGATGTTGTTTTACCACCATACTTTAATCCTGGCAGATATGAAAATACTTCAGCCATAAAAGAATTTAATGCATCATCTGCAAGTTGTTGCCATAGATCATTTACATAACATTCTCCAATACTAACTAAAAAATCATTATTATTATATAAAGGAATAAATAGGGCGGATGATTGTATTGGAGGAATTATCCTAAATTCATAGAAAAATACTGGAGCATTTGTTACAAAAAATGCTGCTGTCATATTCCCAGGTTCTGATGTTGAATATGTAATAAAACCAGCAACTTCCAATATTAAATAAGGATTATGTGTACCAAATATTCTTGCAATAATATATGGAAAATATATTCCTATTAGTGATACAATTATTAAAAATATTGATGCTATTATTGCATCTAATAATTCATCAACATCCATATTATGTAGAAACAGTTTCTCCTATGTATATATTAATATTTGCTGTATTTCCGTTACTATTTACCTCTATATCCATTACTGTTGGTGGTAAAGAACCTGCAAAATATAATAATGGAAAGTTTATTTGGAAGTATTGGATAATATAAGTAAATGTTTCAGAACTTACAATTTCACCTTCAAGATTACTAAGCTGTATTTGAGGATTCTCTGGAAATCCTGACAATTCTACACATACTGATGGATTATATGGCAAATTATTGTTATTTGAATTTATATTTGAACTTGGAGCACAAGATATAGAGCCACTTTCTTGATATGTATTACCATTTTCATCAATTGTTGATGTAAATGTGCATCCATTATCATTACATGTTATTGTTGTATCATTTACTATAGTAAGAAAGAATGAAGAGGATTCTGGAAAGAAATAATCTATTATATTTACAAAAATTTGGAGACCACCTAAGTTCTTATTATTAGTAGAATATGCTAATAAACCAGCATTATCATTTAATCCTTGTATGTTTATATTTATTTGATTTATATTACTATTTAAGGATATTTGTTTTACTAATTTACAAAATACTAATGCTGGTGCAAATATAATAGTATTTCCATTATCTGTCGTAGAAACATTCCAATATACTACTTTAACGGATAAGAGACCTACAACCTGATTTGGAGGAAAACAATGATATAATTGCAAATACCATCCATTATTGTTTGTCAATACAAAAACATAATTATAGTCATAATTATTTATAAATACTTCTCCATTACCTCCATTATTTATATCATTAGCAATTGAATTTAAATATCCAATATATTTTGCATCATTTCCCATAGCAACTCCAATAAATGTCACAATAATAAAGTATATTAAAACTACCAATACAATTAATACTATTATATCAAAAATTATTCTAAGAAAATCTCCTCTCATATTATCCTAATCCAGATTGATTTAATATTTTATATCCTACGCTTGTTACATTTGTCTGTATGGAGTTACTTGCTATGTAATAATAAAATATTATAGCTAAAATAATTATTACTATTGCAATAATTAAAAATATTAAAAAGTTTATTGAATTATCAGCCTCCATAGTTGTTATTATTTATACTATTTACAACATTTGTGCCATTTGTTTGCGGTATACTATTAAATAAATTTGCTCCACCTTTAAAATAAAAGTACATAAATATTGCTAATAATACTAGAGCAACTATAAATAATATTATTGCTACTAAAAATGTATTTACTTGTGTTTTTTTATCCATTTCCCCCTATTAATTGATATTGAGCAAATATATTTATATTTAGCCCTAATTTTGGTCCCAATATAACAAAAACAAATATTAATATTAATACAGTAAATATCAATGCAAGAATTATCTTTAGAAGTTCTCCAGTTTCCATTATAAATCTAAAAACTTTGCAATTTATAAATTAACTTCCACCTGAACTTGAACTTGAACCTGAAATCGATGTTAATAGAATTGCCCTATTTCCCCCTTCATATGTATATTCAATTATTATGCCATTTGGTAATTGCATATTAGCTGGAATAATTATAACTTGATTCGGTGGAAAATTATTTGAAGTGGACCAGTTTTCATCAACATTACCATTTTGACCTACTTCATATGAATTTACTAATAATTTATTATATACATTTGAATCTTGAGGATTTGAAGACATTACACTAGGATCTCTATTACTTAAAACCTGACAAGCAATATTGAAATTACTATTATATATCACATTATCTCCATACATAACTTCTAATGGAACCTGATTATAATATTCCATCATATCTAACATACATAAAACATCATTTAATGTAACTATATAGTTACTGTTATAGTCAAATAATAATAGGGCATATTCATTATGATTACCTGCTATAGTTACACTTTGTCCTAATGTTTCTCCATATGTATAAAATAAATATTTTGCAATTAAATATGTTGCATATAAATTTTGACATTCCGATGATGTTGGATCACTACAATATCCTTGTTGTTCTATATAATTTGCATATGATTGATTTAAATCGTTAAGCATTTCATTTACTTGAGCGTTACCAATATTGCTTAAATTCACAGCTACTACGCCTTCTGGAACTAAATAATATAAAATTGGGTCTTGTATCGCATGTGCCATATTATTTAAGGCATATGATAAAGCATCTAAGCCAAGTGTTCCAAATAATAAACCCGCACCTAAAGGATTTGTAAATACTTTTTTATATGCATTTCCAATACCAGATGCTATTTTATCTTTTGGAAAACCTCCATTCTCAATATCTTCAAATAGTAGATATTTCTTATTTATATTCTGTATAGTTTCTTCATCATATCCTATACTCTCCAAAAACTCTACATTCTCATCATAATTTGCCTTAATTCCAGAAACAATACCAGCAACGGTTGTAGCAATAAAAACTCCTAATAATACATCATTTGCAATTGTTGCAGCATCAGATATTCCCTGTGCTACTGGATTTATAGTAAAACTTATACTTCCTGCTAATGCATATCCAAATTTTGCTTCTGGTCTACCAGCATAACTAAGACCTTTTAATACATTGAAGAAAACTATTATTACAAATATTATAATAATAATTACAATAATAAGTTCTATTACACTATCACTTATAGATTTCATATCATTTATAAAAACCTTGGATTTTATTAATTTTTTATAATGAATTTTCAATAATTATAATACTTAAAAAAATAAATAATACTAAAAATTATATGAAAGATAAAATTAAGGCAATAGTTATATTTTTTATATTATCTTTGATAATGTTGAGTACAAAAATTATGGCACAAACAAATTTAAATGGCCAACAATATACAAATACATCAATTATAATAATAACTAATAATAGTCGTTTTGGCTATGGGTTTTCAATAACTGGTTATAATGGTCTTGTTTATATTTATTATACAGAATTGCAATCATCAATTGCAACTATTAATGGTTTGATATTTAATGGAACTGAAGAAATGAATGCGCCTTTACCAAATTTCAATGATTTAGGAGAAGGAAGTCCATTATTAGTTGAATTAAATAATGGATCATTAATGTTGTTATGGGGTGGTGTGCCAATGGGAAATTATAGTTTAAATAATTTAACAATTCTTCTTCAAGCTTCAATATTAAATAATAATGTTTGGGGACCTGTTATTAATTTAACAAACAATGGTGATGCATTAAGTTATTATAGTGATGGAAATTATATATATTTAGTTTATGAACCTACATTATCCCTTACATATAATAATACAATACTTGAAGAATTAACACTTTCAGGCAATGTTGTTAAATCTTTAAATATTCCGGGTATTGTTGGTATTGTTTCTGCAAATAATGGTTATGCTATTGTTCAATTTGTAAATAGTACTTATGCTTTAATAAACATAAACAATGGAAGTATCGAATTTGTAAATGCAACAATTATTGGTTTTATTGGTAATTCTTTATATCAATTTTATAATGGAGTATTAACAATTAATCAAAATTTAACATTTAATTTGCCAATATATGAAAGTGCATTTCCGATATCATGGAATAATGGATATGTTATAATTGCATGGAGACCTGGTTTATTAAGTGTATACTATTGGAATGGTACAGAATTACAGCCAGTTGTTAATTATACAGTTCAATTTACAATAATTCCAAGAGCGACAATTTTGAATAATAATCTTTATTTAGCATGGTTTGGATTAAATAATATTTCAACGAGTCAAGGTTCAATATATATGGCAATAACACCATTACCTTATCAAATAAATCAATATAATAATATAACAACAACTAATAGTACTATAAATAATACTTCTACAATATCAACTTCTAATACTTCCTCATATAATTCAATACAAAATACTACATCGAATAAATCTTTATTTAGTTCAATACCAATTTGGGTTATTATAATAGTAGTTGGTATTGTTGTATTTTTTATTTTATATTAGCTTTTTTTAGATTATGAAATTAAAAATATTTATAAAATTTTTATAAAAGATTTTATTCATTTAATAATTATGAATATAGTTATATTTTTAAAATTTTATTGAAAATATATTATATGAAACTAAACAGAGGTTTGAAGGGTATTTTTAAAAAAATAGGGAATAATATAAAGAAGGATTTAGATGCTATTATAGAAGATAATGTAAAAGATAGTTCTAGAAACTTTAAAGGTAAAGTTAATGAATCTTTAAAATATTTATATGAAAGATTAGAAAATGCAAAAGATAAAATCTATTATGGACTTCAAAAAGTTAAAGATGGAATATTAGAATATGGAACAGAAATTAAAGATAAATTTGAAGGACTTCCAAAATATTTAAATAAAAAATTAGAAGAAATAGTATATAAAACAATGGAATATGGGCCAAAAATTGCGTTTTCAGCATTACCATCTCCTGCAAGGGTTTCAATTTCGGAAGGATTATATATAATAAACGCAGATAAAAGTCTTAGAGGTAAATTGATAGGATATGGATTAATTTTTGTTGGTGGTGCTAGTGCTGTAGGATTATATTTAATGTTTGGATTACATCCTATACATTCTTTACCTTCAAATAATGAACATATACAATATTTAGGATCTCCAAATGGATATATAGCATTTGTACCAAATGGTCAAACAATAAATTATAATGGACATACAGATCCTGAAGGTGAATTAATATTAAATAATGGAAGTACAATAAAGGATGTAATATGGGATGGACAATATGCAAATACAATAATACAAAATCATAACCAAATAGTTCAATTAAATAATCAATTTGTTGGACAAACTGATCCAATAAATAATCAACAATATGTACCTTTACAGGATTTCTATGTAATTAAAGGTCAGGTACCTGTTGAAGAGGTGACAATAAATGGACAAGCATATTTTGTAATAGATGCTAATAATATAAATCCAGCAGACATTGCAGGATTCTATACATATCAAGGATGGGTACCTAACTTTATAGAGGCAATAAACACACCAGGAACATACGCAGCAGTATTACCTGGAAACTCACCAGTATTCCAATGGACAAATACAACAGGAACAGTAGCATACCAAACAGAACTATATCAGCGATATATTGGATACTCTGCTGGAAGACATTTATTAGTACAATCCAACGGACCCCTAATTTCGTATGGAGTATATACTAATATTCCTGGAACATATTTAATAAGCTATATTACTCCCCAACAAGTATATAATTCTTCTAGTTAATTTTTTAGCATTTTTTATGATACACTCACAACATAAGGAACTCCATAAGTGACTATAACCCAATCAAGATACATATAACCTGATCCACCTCCCGAGCCTGCTGAAATGAACAAATAAGGATTCTCACCATTATACACGCTTGCAGTATCTTCTAAGGGACCTATAGTAACACTATTACCTGATTGATCATTATATTGTTCGTTATATCCAAAAGTTCCAAATACAAAATTACTATTTACATTGCTATAAGTGAATGTACTATATCCATTTAGAGCTACTTGAGAATTTGCTGGTTGATTAAACGCTGTATTATATGCATTTATGTATGATTGTACAAATATTGGTTCTCCTGTTGCTGTACTTACATTTGCAGGAGGTGCTGGTGGTATTGCATAACATTCTCCATTAGGACACCAACTAAGACTATATGGTACTAAAGCAAGTGAATAACCATATATATTTCCATTCATTAGGAAAAATATATTCATATTATTATTATCCGCTTGGAACCAATTATATAACCAAAACACTCCATATTGGGAATATTGTTGATTGTTTTGTTGATCTGGAGGAATAAATGGAAGAGGATAACTATTATCACAAACCTTAAAGTCCTTCCCTTGATTTCCTTGAGTGCTAACTAACTCGAAATAGTAATGAAGACTTTTGCTAACACCCAAAAAACCACACCCAGTCAACCCCCATCCCGATCCTGAATAATAATAATCATAATATCCTGAAGTACATGGATTCGATGAACATTGAATATTATTATATTGAGTAGTTAAGAAATATCCCAATCCTTTTGTACTATTATATTGTAATATCCCAACATAATAACCTGAAGAATAACCTGGACCTGGACCTCCTCCTGTCCATCCATATTCATACATAAATATTGGGAAATTAAGAGGTAAATATGTATAACCTCCAACACTTATTCCTATATTTTGATTTCCTATCACACGACGAAATCCACGAGGACCAAGTACTCCGTTATGTGCCGGATCATAGCTATTATAATCGCTTACTGTATGAGCAGGAAATTGACCATTATTATAACTAACATATGATAATACAACAGCATCTGCAACTGATGGTTTTATACCGGTTAATATATTTCCAGTACTAGTAGGATCTTCCCATGGTATTCCAGAAAAATATGCAAATGTTTGTAATCCCAATCCATTTGATGATTGAGATAATGTAGAAAATGTATTTTGTAAAACGTTTGATGTAATTAATGCATAAGATCCCTGATTTGGTCCATTATCCATTACCAATCCTTCGAAGGGTCCATATGATATAACACCAGGAATAAATTCTGTTCCATCTGAATATGTCCCATTTACATAAATGGTTACGTTATTATATGAGGGTAATACATTTGGGTATAAAATATTTTGATAACAAGCAGGAAATCCATTAGGATTACTACATGACAGATAATCATCTTCTACTGGAGATAGGCTTCCTGAACCTGGATAAGAATAAAAGTTAACATATATTGGGAATACATTTAATCCATTATCATATTCAACTGCAGAAGAAGGATTATTAGGATCTAAAGCTTCAGGATCTCCACCAATTGTTCCATTTAAATATGGTAATAGATTTTCATTACTAAATCCAACAAATATTGATATAATATTACAACCAAAATTACTATTATATAATGAAGGAATATTTAATAGATTAATAAAGAAATAATAATTTCCATTATATTCTCCAGCATACCATGAAGGTAATGCATAATATTTACCATCATAATTAATCAAAAATACCACATTATCTCCAATATATGGAGTAGTATTTATATAATTACTTAAGGGAGGACCAATTGTAACTAATATATTTTGAAAATCTTCCATAGAATATCCTCCATTATTTACTCCATTATTTGATAAAAGTATAGCCAAATATGTTCCATTAACAATTTCTACATTATTTACTGTATAATCATAATATTCTAAATTAGGAAAAGAATACTGACTATTATCTAATAAAGATATTGCTGGAGTTATATTTAAATATTCGGGTTCGCTTAAATAGAAATTTTGTATGTTTTGGCCATTTGATGATGTACATAATATACAAAAATATACAAAACTACCTGCCTGATATGTTATTTCATTATTTCCTTCAATTTTACATTCATATGTATTTCCTTGATATGTATATGTAACATCATTTCCTTCAAATGTATTATTTGATAAAATAATTGTAGAGTTTAATTTAACACCACTTAATGAATTTATATTAAAAGTTGTTGAATTAGTATTTATTATAAATCCGGGATCTATTTCTAATATATTATTATCACTAATGTCATTGTATGTATTTGTAATATTATAAGATATATTCCAATTATTTGGACTTAGGTTTTCAATAAATGATGGAACATAATATATATCATATCCATTTTGATAATATATATTTACCATAATTGTTGAATTTATTGTATTCTGATTATTGTTTTGATTATTTTGAATATTTTGGTTCTGTATTGAAACATAATATTGAGATGGGTTATTAATATGATAATATTTAAATATTGAAGTTAAAATAAATATAACTCCTGCAAGAATTATAATAAATATTGGAAGATAATATCCTATAAACATCATAAGATCATCAAAAATTTTTCCTCTCATTGTATTATATTTGGAATTGATTGATTTGTAACATTATTAAAGCTATTATTAATAAAATTTATTGATTGATTTGATGCCATATTTCCTCCTAAAAATATTTTATATCCAAACAAAATTGCTAAAACTAAAATAACTAATGCAATAACTATGATTATTACCATATCTATTGATATATTACTTTTCATATATATCTAAAAAATTTCATCAATTATAAATTTTATTCAAAAACTTTCTTTTTATAATAATATAAAATTATCCCAAAATTGATAATCAATATTCCATCAGCTGTAGAACAATATAAACATATTGAATGAATTAAAAATAACATTAAATATAATGAAAATATTACAAATAATACACCAATTAATCTATAAAATAAATTATAAATTATCTTTAACTTTTTCTTATATAGTAATAATATTAGAAATATATCAATTATAAAATATGCAATTGCATATGTTTCTAGAGGTATTCCAAACAATTTTGAATATTGACTTTCTATTACTTTTTCACAATTTATTGGGGTATTATTAATAGAACAAAATAATGGTGATGAATTATTTATTAAAACTACATATTCTAAATAAATATATATAATTAAGCCTATTATTGAGAATATTATTAATAATAATAACTTTTTATCAAATTTTAAGTCCATAAATAGAAATAAAAAACAATATTTATAAATTTTTGAATAAATAAAGAAAGATGAAAGGAGATTATTATTTATCATTTGAAAAAGAAAAAATAAATGAAAAAATAAAATTGGAAAATGAAGAACCATTATTTATTATCAATTATAATCCATCAATATATTCATTAAGGTACACATTTCCATTATATTTAATCTTCTCAATATATATTGTTACATTTTCTTTTTCAGAATACTATAATCCAAATATATTATCCTTAATTTTATTATTTTTTATTATTTCAATTGTATATTATATTGCATTGAAATATTATGAAAAAGCAAAGAACTATTATATAATATTTACAAATAAAAGATTAATATTGATTGAAAATGAAAATATAAGATCAATAGAAAATTCTTATATAAATAATATAGAAATATCACAGAGTTTATATGAGAAAATTAAAAAATTATATACAATAAAAATTTATACACATACATTTTTATTAAATAAAAGTGTAAGTTTAACAATTGAATTACCATTACTTAAAAAGGAAGATATGATAAAAATAAGGGAAATTATTCTAAATAATATATCTAAGAAACCTGAACAGGAGAAACCTGCCCCTTAAATTTTTCTAAGTGTGCTGGATGAACAATTATAATTTTTTCTTTTCCCTTATCATTTACTAAGACTTCATAACATTCTCCCCTCTTTCCTAAAATTTTTCCTACCATTCCATGGTATTTTGGATGGGGCATTGTTTTATTATATGATGGATCAATCTTTATTACAACTTTATCATCTATATTGAATTCTTGTAATATTTTCCTTATCTTTATTTTACCATGTTCCCTTACATGTAATGATAACTTATCCCTTGTTTTTCTTCTCAACCCCTTACCCTTTCTTGCAGTCATTAAATTAAAAGTTCATGATATATTTTTAAATAATATTTAAAAAGATATATAAATGGAAGTACTGAATAAAAAGATTATAACACCTGCAAATGTTAAAAATATATTATTGAAAAATAAAGAGAAGAGAAATTTATTATATGTGGAGGAAAGAACATTGAAATTCCTTAATGATACATATAAATTGGATGAAAATCAGGAAAAAGAAATATTAGAAGAATTAAAGGATATAAATTTACCAGATGAGGTAAAAATACAAATATTAGAATTTTTGCCAAAAAATGAAGAAGAATTAAGGACAGTATTATATACAAATACTTTAAGCAAAGAAGATATGGAAAAAATATTAAATGTAATAAAGAAATATGGATAGAAAGGAAGAATACGCAATTGTAATATATTATTTACCAGGTGGGGATCCAACAAAAAATATTAAAGAGCCAGTAGTATATGCTGTAGGAAGAGATTATTTTACATTATTATTATTAACATTGAAACCTGGTGTTACAGTAAATTTATTTGAAGAATTATATATTGGAAATAAACAAAGGGATAAGGTAAGATCTATATTGAAAAGATTATCATTTGATGAATTACCAGAAATTGCAAAGGCAAATTTAGAAAAAGCAATAAAGGATTTAATAGTAAAAAATGAGAAAAAATTTGTAGAATTTTTTAATAAGGCTGGTCCATTAAATATTAGGGTTCATACATTAGAATTATTACCAGATATTGGAAAAGTAACTGTACAAAAAATTATTGAGGAAAGACAGAAAAAACCATTTGAATCATTTAAGGATATTGAAGAGAGAGTGAAAGGTATTAAAAATATACAAAATATAATTTATGAAAGAATAATTTTAGAATTATCTGGAAAAGAAAAGATAAAATTATTCACTATCTAACTTTATATTATTTAACTTTGCTTTTATCTTTAAATATTTTTCATAATTTGTTAATTCAATATTACTTTTTTCTTTTATATTAATTAATAATAATTGTTTCATAAATTTCTTCCATTTTCTTTTATTCATTGTAACATTTCTTAAATGGGATTTCATTAAATGTCTACTATATTTCTTACTATTTACAAATACATGACCACATAATGGGCATTTATATATTTCCCTTCCATTTCTATCAATTTCCCTTATAGCATGCAGCATTTTTTATATATTTATAATAACCTTTAAAAATTATTTATTTTGAACTAAAAACATTGCATGATCAATATGGTATGGTTCCAATCTTACTTCTTTTATTATCTTTAATCCATAATCTTCCAATTCCCTTCTTACTTCTCTAAATATTTCCCTTGGATCCTTTGATACATCAATTGATCTTGCCTTTACTGCTAAAAATCCATATCCCTTATTCTTTAAATAATATTCAATATTTCTAATAAATATTCTTACCTGATGTGGTTGTGCAACATCTTGATATATTAAATCAACCTTTGTAACAATATGTAAATATTCCCATGGTTTATCAGCATCCGCCAATATACCAATAATATTCTTTCTATCATATAATATTGGAACAAGGTCCCTTAATATCCTTGAAGAAACATCTATACCAAATATTATCCCATTTTTATCAATTATATCTGATATATGGGATGCTGTTGTACCTGATGCAATACCTAAATATAATATTTTATCACCTTTATTAATTGGTACTTCTCCAATATTTTTCTTAATTGCCGCTGCTAATTTAGATCTACTTGTATTCCATTCCCTATATTCTTCATTATTATATTTTACCAATCTTTCTTCATATACAACTTTTCCAGGTACCAAATTCTTTGTATATAATCTTCCTTTTTCATCAATAAATATATTCTTATTTTCTTTTAATGGTTTTAATTTCATTTTTCTGATAATTCTTTAAATCTCTTATCCAATTCTTCCTTCAATTTCTGATATATTATTTTTCTACTTAGATCTGCTTTTACTGCAATAGATATTTTTGATGCCAATGTTCTAGCCATTGCTCCCCTTCTTTTTGGAGGTAATTTTTGTAAATATGGATGATTAAATAACACACCATGTTTTGGTGGTTTTATACCTTTAGATAAATGTAAAAATAATGCTTTTTCTGCACCCAAAACTTGTATTGTTGATGAAGGTAATAATGATAATTCTTTCAATCCACCAGCTAATAATATTAACCTTGCACCTATTTTTGGGGTAGCAATTTCTGATAAATTAGGAGCAATTTCCTTCATCAATTTTTCAATATAATCTTCCAAATCTTTTCTTAAATCATATAATTCCTTTATTTTTAATGATATTTTATTCATTATTTCCAAATCTTCTTTTTCAAATATTTTTCCACCCATCGTTTTATTAATATTATACTTTTTCATTAATTCTTCCCTATTTGAATTTATAATTGTTCTTATAAATTTCTCATGATCTTCAATTTCTTGTGAAATTTCTGGAAAATATAATCCATACCATTCCCTAAATCTTTCCATAAATAAATTCAAAGATTTATTTAAATCATCAAGGAAACTTATTGCCTGTATTATTATTTCATCCCTATTTATAGAATCCGATATTTGTTCTTTCAATAAATCTATAAACAATTTATTATCAATTTTTTCTTCCCCAATTTTTTCCAATGCCTTTCTTATTATACTTATATCTTCAGTATATTTATATCCATCAAACCTTTGTCCAATAAAAATATCATTTTCCTTTATATAATTTTTTACCTTTTCAGGTAATTTATTTTTATATATTTCCTTTAAATCATCTAAATTTAATTCTAAATCAATTTTCTGAAAATTTTCCAAATTATCATCAAATATATATAATCCATTATATCTTAATAAAATATAACTCATTTTATTATCTTTAATGATATTCTAAATCCTTTTGATGGAATTTGCATATTTATAAAATAATTTTTGAAAAATCTTTCATCATTTGCAACATCTAAAAATCTTCTATATATTCTTATTTGATATGTTTCATATATTTTTGTACCTCTCTTTCCCAATGTTCTCATAGTTGGTACTCTAATTATTTTTGTTGGCAAATTGACAGGACCCCTCTTTTCAATACCTAATTGTTCAATTATTTTTAATAATTGATTAGTAAACTGATTCATTGTTTTTAAATCTGTTCCCCACATTTTAATCCTTATCATCGACATAAATTCATAATATATATTATATTTTTAAATACTTTCTACAGGTTCAATTTTCAATATATAAAATATTTTATCCAATATTTCTTTCGTTAAATATACTAGGAATAACCTATGTGGATATTTATCTTTATAATTTAATATTGGAACATTTTGGTAAAATTCATTAAATGATCTAACTAAATCTATTAAATATCTATATAAATGATTTAATTCTAATGATTTTTCAATATCATAAATTATATCTTTAAACTTAAATAAATTAATAATTAATTTTTCTTCATATTTATTTAATTCATTTATTTCAAATTCTTCAGGTATTTTATCAACTTTATTTAATAATGATTTTATCCTTGCATATGTATATAAAAAGTATATTGCATTCCCTTCCTCCAAATTTAACATTTTATCAATATCAAATAATATTGTTGTATTTCTATCATATTTTAACATTTCCAATGATATAAAACTCTTTACTATCCTTTCAGAAGTTTCTTTATCTTTAAATT
Organism: Candidatus Nanobsidianus stetteri; assembly: GCF_003086415.1. GTDB lineage: Archaea > Nanobdellota > Nanobdellia > Nanobdellales > Nanobdellaceae > Nanobdella > Nanobdella stetteri_A. The sequence continues at coordinate 32,488 of NZ_QEFP02000014.1, forward strand.
TATCATAAGCAATATTATATAATTTTTCATATAAATCATCAACATTTATATACAATCCCTTTCTTCCAGACATCTTTATATCCTCATTTATTCCAAACATTTTTGCAGTATTTCTATGCAATCTAACCAATCCATATCCATAATATATATATTTAGAATTTCTATCAATTTCCTCAATTACCTTTTTTACCATTAATTGATTATGCATTTGTTCCATTCCAATTACATTTATTGAGATTTTACATGGTTCAATCTCCTTTCCTTCATCATTTATTTCATATATATATTCCCCATTTGGTTGTTTTATATATTCTTTAAATTTAATATTTGATTTAATTATACCATGTTTCCACATCGCATATGCAATATCCTTTGCAATATATGTAGTAGTTCCATTTGATCTTACAAGAACTTTTTCTTTATTTGAATATGCTTTATATATATCTTCCCATCTTGTTAAATCTAAAGAAATTGTATCATTCTTTTTTATCATTTTATTTTCTTCCAATATTTTTAATGCACTATCAAATAATTTATATTTTAATATATCAGATTCTCTAATTATTATATTAAAATATATATTAAATTTCCACAATGTATTTAATTGTTCAAATAAAATTCTTTCAGATATTCTTTTAGATAAATAATATACTTCATTATTACCTTCCTCAATCATCTTTATAATATTATATTTATATTTTTCTAATTCAGGAATTATTTCATACAATTTATTAACTATTACATATACAAAATCTCCGTAATAATGATCAATTTTTTCAGGTATTTCATATCCATATAAACTTTTCAATATATTCATTCTTTCCAAAAATATTTTCCTAATTTTTTCCTCATATTCTTCTTTATACAAATTTTCTTTTATTAAAAATTCTTTAATATTATTTATTACCTTTTCTAAATTGAAATCTTTTGGTTCTTCAGGTATCTTTAAATAATATATTCCAACAATATTATCACCAACCTGTACCCCGGTATCATCTATATAATTTATTACATATACATCATAATTTAGTGTTTTAAACAACCTATATAGAGAATCTCCAATTATTGAATTTCTTAAGTGACCTATATGTAATGCTTTATTTGGATTCGCAGATGTATGTTCTAAAAATATTCTAATATTCTTTTTTTCAAAATCAAACAACTTTTTATAATTTTTCAATAATTTTTCTTTATTTAATTTAATATTTAAATATCCATTCATAAATTTATAATCCAAAACAAATTCTCTTATTTTTTCAATTATTTCATTTACCAATATATTTGGATCTTTTCCTTTTTTCATTTCTTTGAATAATTTAATTGATATATCATAATCTAAATTTTTTGGAGGTTCAGAAAATTCTAGATCATAATCTTTTAATTTTTCTTTTATTATCCACATAAGATTGATTTATATAAAAAGTTTAAAAATATGGAAATTGCATAAAAATTTATGGTAAAAAAAGGTCAGTCGTTATCAATTAATACATTAATTATATTAATAATAGGACTTGTTGTTCTAATAATTATAATATTATTTTTTACAGGTACATTTTCTAAAGGAGTAGTTGGAACAAATAATGTATTAAATCCTGCAATAAATCAGACAAATCAGTCAGGTCAGTTAATTAATAATTTACAAAATCAAGTAAGTGGAGGATCTAGTTCATCAAGTACATCTAGTACAAGCAGTAATACTCAATCAACCACATCTGGTACAACAATAAAAAATCCTAAAGGACCTACTCCTGAATAATCTATAAGATGAAAAGATCTGACGCCATAAATTTTGTAATCCTTTTAATAATTGGGCTTATTGTTTTGGTACTAGTTATAATTTTTGTAGCTCCTCAAACCCTTAATATAATGTCATCTCAACAAAACTTATCAAATACATCAAATAATGTTTTAAATCAAACATTTAGCAATATATCAAATATATCAAATTTATAATTTTGTTTTCGGTCTTGGGCCCGGGGGGACTCGAACCCCCGTCAATGGGTCTGGAGCCCACCGTCCTGCCACTAGACTACGGGCCCTAGAATTCTTCCTCAATCTTTAAATATCCTTTCTTTTTTAACCATTCAACTTCCGAATCTGTATATGAATATAATATATCTCCCTTTTTATCAGATTGCAATTCCCATGGTTCTACTAATACATATGTACCCTTCTTTAACCATATATTCCTGTGCATTTTCTTATTTTGTGGTACTCTACATATTCTTGTTTTTCCATCAAAACATCTTACCCTCGCATGTGCCCAACCAACAACCTCTTCAATTATTCCTATAACCTGTCTACCCTTTGGAACAGGAATTCCCTCTTCTTCGAAAAGAGGCATTTAAAAAATATTATAAATTAAACATCAATAGCTTACCACTCTTCTTCCCACTCTTCATCCCATTCTTCTTCTCCTTCATCCCATTCCTCATCCCAATCTTCATCCCAATCTTCACCTTCTTCTGGAGCCATCATTTTCATTTCTTCTACCTTTCTTTTTAAGTCTTCCCAATCCATACCCTTTTATTATTATGTAAACTTTTATAAAGTTTTTTATGCATCTTCATCATTCCTTAGTAATATTGTTACAATATATTTTTTACTACCCTTCTCTTTATCATAACCAAATAATTTTTTACTTAATTTTACTTTTCCATACTTTTTTAATATATTATAATAGCTTTTTACCCTATTTTTTCCAACATATAAATATATATCAATATCCTTTTCATTTATTTCATCCACTTTTTTTATTATATCTTTATTTTTCTTTGCTATTTTTAATATTTCATCTTCAATATTTTCATTATATCCCCTTATTTGCAAGATTAAATTTTCTTTTTTACTTAAACCTTTACATCTTGGACAAACAGTATATTCATATTCAAAATTATTTATATCAAAATTATTATACCATTTATTATGATACTTTACCCTTCCACAATATTTACATATATATACTTTCTCTCTTTTTTCTTCCTTTTTATTTATTTTAATATAACAAT
>NZ_QEFP02000016.1 GCF_003086415.1 Candidatus Nanobsidianus stetteri
GAAAACATTATATTTATATAAAGATGATGGGGGTATTTTATTTGAAATACTAAATAATAATGATATTGTTGAATTATTAAAAGATTACTTGAATGTAAAAGAAATAAAGATCGATGATGTAGAAAAGGATTTTGTAACTGCACAAACTAATTATGGAATTATAAAAATAGGATTTGATATTAAATATTATCCAGAATTGGAAGAAGAATGGTTGTACAGAGAAATAAGAAGAAGATTGCAAGACATAAGAAAAGAAAACAAATTAAGAAAAGGTCAGAAGGCAAATATAGAAATATACGCTGATGAAAAGCTATTAAATATAATAAAAAAATATAAGGATACCCTAGAAAAGGATACCGACACCATAATAATAATAAAGGACTCTAATGACGGTCTAAATAATGTAGAAAGAATATATGAAATGAGCATATTTTATAGGCTAAATATTTTATAAGTTTTTATTAAATTTATTAAAAAATGGTTACATGGGAGATTTCCAATGCTGTGGTTACTATATATTTTAATGTGAAGTTACCATTAGACAAAATTGCAAATCTAATTCCTTATGCTCAATATGATCCAGAAACATTTCCTGGATTAATTATACCACTAAAAGAGGGTGGAAGTAAAGAAGAAAATGTTAAAGCATTAGTATTTAACAGCGGAACAATAAATATATCTGGAATAAAAAGATTAGAAGATATAGAATACGTCGCAGAAAAATTAAGAGAATTATTTAAACAGATTGATATAGAACTTCCAAAAAATTATAAAATAAAGGTACAGAATATTGTTGTAAATGGAAAATTCGATTATGATAATATAGATATAGTAAGATTGGCAGATGAGATACCAGATTCCCAATACAATCCAGAAGCTTTTCCAGCTGTTACTGTTGTATTTGATGTATCAGAAAATTATAGAGTAAAATTTAATGTATTTAAAAATGGAAAATTTGTATGTCCTGGATTGAAAGGTGAATTTAATAGTTTTGATGAGATTAAAAAACACGTAGATTATGTATTGAATTCATTCCAGGAAAAAGTAATAAAAAAATATGTAAAAAAATAGCTTATAAATATATTTCATTATAATAGAACTATGACGGAATCATCTGGAACAACAATTGTTGCAATAAAATTTAAGGACGGAGTATTAATTGCATCTGATAAACAGGCAACAGCAGGAATGATGGTATATCATAAAAAAGTACAAAAATTACATCAAATTACTGATAATATATTGATGGGTGCTGCGGGTTTGGTTGGTGATATTCAAGCTTTAGTAAAAATATTACAAGCAAATTTAAAATTAAAGTATTTAAGATCAAAAAATGAACCAACTGCAGAAGAAGCTGCGAATTTTCTATCAACATTAATGAACTATTATAAATGGTTCCCATTCTTTACAGAAGTTATAATTGTTGGAAAAGATAATGATGATTACAATATATATGAAATAGATGAGGCTGGAGGATTAGAAAAATTTGATAACTTTGTATCTACAGGTTCTGGAATGATGTTTGCTTTAGGTGTATTAGAAACAGAATATAAAGAAAATATGGATGAAGAAGAAGCAAAAGAATTAGCAAAGAAAGCAATATTAGCTGCTATAAAAAGGGATTTGGGATCTGGATATGGTATTGAAATATGGACATTAACAAAGGAAGGATTGAAAAAAGAACTTTATGAAGTAAAGGAAGAATTACAGAAAAAATAATTTTTTAAATTTTATAATCAATTATAAAAGGTATTTACATTATTTATGATGAATATTAAGGAAGAATTATTAAAGGAATTCCAATCAAAGGATATAAATAGGATAATATTTGAAGGCCCAAAGATAGTTATATATGTAAATAATGTAGATCTATTTATAAAAGGAATTGAGATAGGAAAAAATCTGGCACAGAAGTATAAAAAAAGGATTGAAATAAGGGTAAATCCAAAATTATTAAAAGGAGAAGAATATATTAAGGAAAAAGCAAAAGAAATATTAAATGGAATAAAAATAAAAGATATATATCTTGAAAAACATAGATCTACATTATATATTGAGACATATGAACCTGAAAAAATTGATTTAAATTTAATTAACAAATTAAGAGAAGAAACATTATGTAATATTATAATACAGAGAGCACCATTAAAATCTTCAAAAATAATAAATGTTATTAGAGCATATTTACACAAAAATTCTTTATATAAATCTGAATTTTTAAATAAGGTTGGAGAAAAAATATTGGAAAGAAAACCACAGAGATTAGATCATTATAGAATTGTCTTTTTAGGTGCTGGAAGAGAGGTTGGAAGATCTTCATTTTTATTACAAACAAAAGAAAGTAATATTTTATTAGATTGTGGTCTAGGTGCGGGAAATTATTCAGAAGATAGATATCCAATATTAAATATTCCTGAATTTGATATACAAAATCTAGATGCTGTAATCATTTCACATGCCCATTTAGATCACGTTGGATTTATCCCATATTTATTTAGAATTGGATGGAGGGGTCCTGTATATTTAACAGAACCAACAAGAGATATCGCAGCTTTGGTTTTATTAGATTATTTAAAAGTAAGTAATAAACAAAGTAAAAATCCAATATTTACATCAAAAGAAATTAAATTATTTTTAAAACATTCTATTACATTAAATTATTCTGAAGTAACTGATATAACTGGTGATATAAAAATATCATTACACAATGCAAATCATATAATAGGATCTTCAATGGTTCATATTAATATTGAAGGAAAACATAATGTATTATATACCGGAGATTATAGATTTAATAAAATGCCCTTATTAGAAAGACCAAATACAATATATCAAAGATTGGAAACATTAATAATTGAAAGTACATATGGTGGATTTAATGACAAACACCCATCAAGAGAAGAAACTGAAGCATTATTTATTCATGATATAAAGGAAACAATTGAAAAGGGTGGAAAAGTATTAATACCAGTATTGGCAGTTGGAAGGGGGCAGGATGTTTTATTAACATTACTAAATGCAATTGAAAATAAAATATTACCAGAAGTAAATATATATTTAGAGGGAATTGTATGGGAAACATCAATGATTCACACAGCATATCCTGAATTTTTAAGTAAAGAAATTAGAGAAAAGATAGAATCTGGAAAAAATCCATTTGAAAGAGAAAATGTAATAAGGGCAAGTAAAAAGGAAAGAGAACAAATTATAACATCAAAAGAACCTTCAATAATAATTGCAACATCTGGTATGATGCAGGGTGGTCCTATATTAGATTATTTTAGTTATGCTGCAGAAGATGAAAAGAATTTATTAGCTTTTGTTTCATATCAAGCACAAGGTACTTTAGGTAGAACAATATTGGATGGACAAAGGGAAATTGTATTGAATGATAGAAAAATAAATATAAAAATGAAGGTAAATAAATATGAAGGTTTTTCTGGTCATGCAGATCACTTTGAATCAATATCTTTTATTAAATATTTAAGACCAAAACCAAAACAGGTTATTACAATACATGGAGAAATACCAAAACCATATGAACTAGCATCAAAAATATATAGAAAATTTGGAATATATTCTTATGCACCAAAGAATGGTGATATAATTAGATTATAAAATTTTTTTAAAAGAAAAATAAATGATTAAAAAATATAGATATATTGCAATTGAGGGAATTGACGGTTCTGGAAAAACAACAATTGCAAATTTGTTATATAATGAATTATCTAAAAGATATGATAAGATAATATTAGTGAAAGAACCATATGATAATGATTTATCCAAAAAAATAAAAGAAATAATTTTAAAAGAACATGAAAAAAATTTAGATTATGGATATTTATTAGCATTATTATTTACTGCTGATAGAAGTATAAAAAACATTGATTTAAAGAAATATTTAAATGATGATTATATTGTTATTTCTGATAGAAGTATTTATTCCACATTTTCTTATCAAATTTTATATGAAGGAATAGATATTGAATGGTTAAAATGTGTATCAAAATATATAATTAGACCAGATATTACTTTTATATTAGATGTTGATCCAAAAATTGCGGTAGAAAGAGTAAATTCAAGGGGTAAAAATATTACAAGTTATGAAAATATTGAATTTTTGAGAAAAGTAAGGGAAAATTTCTTAAAATTAAAGGAAATATTTCCAGAAGATAATATAATTTATATTGATGGAGAAGAAAAACCTGAAGAAATATTGAAAAAAATATTAAGTATAATAGAAAAATAATAAATTTTTAATAGCTTTATTACTATTCATTTCTATCAGAAAACATTTTGCTTATTTCTTTTTCCATCTGCTCTTCTAAATGCTCTTTTAAATCATATCTTAGCTTCAATGTTTTTTCACTCAATATAGTATTAAGATCTTCAGGAATTTTTTCTTTTTTAAAGATGTATGTGTTACGATCCATAATATACTTTTCTTTTATAATATGCTTTTCATCTTCCTTAATTTCTTTTTTTATAAAATACTCTGTATTCAACCATATTACATCCTGTTCAGTTTTACCTTCCATTTTAATACACTTCATTCCTGCAGAATCTTGATAACTATATATAAGTGAATGTAGCATATTTATATATGTATTCCTTCTACCCTCAAGGACCTCCCTAATATCGACTCCACATAATTCAATCTTAAGGTCACCAGTTGACATATTGTATTCTATGTCTATTTCTTTTATTTCACCGACGTCTTTTACATCCAATTCTCCATCTAAAAGCCAAATAGCAAGAGGTAACATTACATTCATTTTTGATAATTTTCTTAAATCATATAAGCCAGTCTTTTGAATTTCATACCTACTTGTCATCATTGCTATAACACTATACTCTCTTCCTACTGAGGCTCTTCTCCTAGCTAATTTTAATTCTAATTTATTATCTTTAATAATTGCTACACCTCCATAACCATATATAACGCCTACAACTCCTTTAAACGCGTCTCCTCTTACTGTTAGTATTGGTATTTTTGAAGTTGAAATTCCCTCCAAATACATAATGGTTTCTCCAGTTTCTTTTACTGAAACTTTTTTAGGTGGTATCACAAACCCATCCATTATATAGCGTGTCACTGCGTCTGATAAATACTCTACAAATTTCTTAAGATATTCTATCCTTTCTTCTCCTAAACTACCTGCCAACTGTAATATATCATCCTCCTGTAATATTTCCTCAAGTCCGCCTTTATGCCCTCCTTGAAATTTTTGTTGTATGTTATCTGATATCATAATATTTTTGTGTATAAAAATTTTATAAAGGTCGCGATCTTCGTTATATCTTGGTAATAAATTCTTATCACATAATTATTATTTGTTTAGTATACTGTCCATAAAAATATTTAAATAAAATTATAAACATGGAGTTAATGGAGCAAAAAGCATTGCCTTTCAGTATAAGAGGACTTTCGGTTTCCTTCTTAACCTTAGCAAACATATTATTTGCATCAAACTACTTAATCTCACTATGATGAAACTAGTCATTACCCTGTCGGTGAGGAGTCTAAAAGATATAAAATTAGTTTCTGCTCTAGATTCTGATCTAGTAGAGCTCAGACTGGACTACCTGAGGAGACCAGAAGACTTCGACCCATCCTTAATCGATGATATAAAGGATAGAGTTATTGTAACTGTAAGAGATCCCAGTGAAGGGGGAATCAAGGAGGTGGATGAAGATTGGAAGGCTTCACTTTACAAGAAACTTCATGACATGGGGGTGCTTTACGATGTAGAAGCCAGGTTCTTGAGGAAGAGAAAAGATATCCCATTCGAAGGGAAAATAGTATCTGCTCATTTCTTCGACAGAGTTCCTAGTATAAAGGAAGTGGAGGAAATCTTCAAGAGTTTCGAGGAGGCCTGGATAAAGAAACTGGCAGTGACCGCAAGAGAAGGTTACAAAGAACTTCTAGCTCACTTCGCCAGAAAAGGTTTCGCTATCATGCCCATGGGATCGGACCCAATTGAAAGGATAGCCTTCGCTATACTAGGATCAGAACTTATTTATGCAAGCCTCGATAAGGGTTTAGAAACAGCCCCAGGGCAAATGAGTTACAAAAAGGTTAAAGAAATCTTGTCCTGTCTAGGACTACGCTAACACCTAAGATCTTGAAGAACTCTCATTCTTCAGGGGTAAGAAAAGAATCGTAATTCCCGAAATTTCCATTAAAATATTTTCTAAATTGAAAGAAGGAATTATAACTTTTATAACTTGTAAAGTTTGCCTTTATTTCACCTTAAGTATATGGTAAGACTCAATTTTACTTAAGGTGGCTTTATGACTAATTCCTATAGAGTTCAAAGTTAAAACAGAAAAATTTTTTAGATATAGAAGAAAAATGAAATATATGGATACAGACATCGTAAAAAAGAGAGCAAGAATAATCATACCAGTTTTAGTATTTATGGTCTTTCTATCTTTTATTTCTGCCATTCCTTTTATAGCACTAGGAAATACAGTATTAAGTGTAATATCTATTTTAATAGGTATATTCCTAATTTATGAAATAAAAAGAATAAAATCAATAATACCTCCAGAACCTGCAGATATTCTATCAGTTGGAAAATATGGAATTCTATCAACAATATACTGGTATAACAAAAGTGGAGTATGGAAAAACAATAAGATGATTTTCACATGGAGTGACATAAGTGATGTATTTATAATCAGGACATGGACTGAAACTGGTAGATCAACACGTACTATTTTATCTACTACGGGAGAATTTCTTACATATACATTTGGCCTAGTTAGATTTATAATGAAAAATGGAGAATATATTGATATAGATAGAGTTGTAGACCCGGAAACAGTGGTTTCCTTTATAAAAAAGATGTATCTAAAATCTAACTTTTAGTAGATTTTACAATCTTATTTATTTTAATATATTTATCAATGAATAAATAATCCATAAAAATTAATTATTGAACTGAAAAAATAGTAAAAAACAAAAGACAAAATTATAGTAAATATTGCATCTGATAACCAATGTTTTAAAGTAATAATTCTTAATATTGGAGTTATCAATAATAATATATTTCCGGTTATTATGAAAGATAAGATTGCAATAATAGTATGTTCGCTTGGGAAAGAATGATTCTCATAAACTAATACTGCAAATCTTTTGTCAAAGAAATAATAGGGTCTTTTTCTATTAAATATTAATTTTAACAAATAAGTTATTGTAGTAGATATAATAAAAAGAAAAATATAACTAAAATTTATAAAAAATAATATATATGAAATGAAAGATATATTTATTAAATATGATATTGCATCAATTGTATAAACAATATCTAATCTATCCATTAATTTTTTATAAAAAAATTCAGATATTTTATAATCAATCATAAACATTTTATTAAATAATATTTGGCCATTTATCATAAAACTTCTATATGAATTGAAATTTTTTAATATTCTTTATTATGATTGTATTTCAATAAGAATTTGAACATAATAAAGATTCATGCTTTATAAGCATCATCTATATTTAAAATTTATAAATTTCAAAGTAGTATATATAAGGCACATAAGATTCAAATTTTGAAAAAGGTCTAATTATATACTACTTTGAAATTTATAAATTTTAAATTAGTTAAATATATAAGACTTTTTATATTCAATTTATAAGGATTTGCTTATATTAATAAGAAACATTTATATTAGTATTTACCTATGAAAAACTAAATTCCAAGGATGGAACAACTATTCAGAGATTATATTACACTTTTTATATATTCAAAATAGGATACTTATTATACCAAATTTTTATAAAAATGGTATAGTTACTATACCAAATATATTATAAATGATTAGAAAAAGATTAAGTAAAAATACCCGGTTGCCTGTTCTTCTAAAAAAATAATGCAAATTATAATTATCTTAAAGGCAAAATACAAAAGTTATAGAAAATTTTTACCTATTTAATAACCATTTCCATAAAGGTATTAATTTTATTTCTTTATTATCTTCAATTATTTTATCTTCTAAATCCCATGTAATAATTTTTAGATTATTACAATTTAATAAATTGGATGCTTTAATTAATGATCTTATTTCTCTTCTATCTATTTCATCTAAATTATTTATATAAGAAACCTGAATTAATTCTTTTATTATATCATTTTCTTTTATTAGAAAATCTACTTCATGTTGTTGGTAATCTTTAAAATAATATATTTCAATTAAAGGATCATTATTAACTAATCTTAACAAATCTAAATAAACTATATTTTCCATCCTTTTTCCTATATCATATTTACCAAACAAATTTGCAAAAGAGACATCGCATAGATAAACTTTTCTTGGCCATCTTTTTCTTTCAAAAAATTTGTCAGAATATTTTTCTATAAAAAATATAGACATTGTATCCTGTATTTTATCCATGTATGAAAATATGGTATTTTTTGTATTTATATTAAGCTGATTTTCTATGAATCTTTTTATTCTATTTATGCTTATTTCATTAGAAAAGTTCTGCATTAAATATTCAAAAATAATTCTTGCAACATTAAGACTTTTGATTTTCCCCCTTTCTATGAAATCTTTATAAAAAATTGTTTCATAATATTCTTTAATTATTCTTTCTTTATCTTCTATGAAAATTACTTCCGGATATCCTCCAAATTTTATATATTCTCTTAAATATTCTTTTATCTTTTCTATATCACTTATACTCAATATTTTAGAAACTTTTATCCTTGTTTTTAAAAATTCCCTGAAAGAAAATGGTAATAAAATATAGTATATTGTTCTACCCCTTAATTCGGTTAATAATTCTTTTGGTAATAATCTTGAAGAAGAACCTGTTAAATATATATTGTACCCTCTATCAATTAATGTTCTTACCAATTTATTCCAATTTTCTAAATTTTGTATTTCATCTAAAAATATTGTATTTATTTTTACATTATATTTGGATTCGTATAAAGATATTATATTTAAAATTTCTTCTGGCTTAATATTTGAGAATTCTATGCTTTCAAAATTAATATATATTGAATTATCCTTATTTGATAAATATTTATTTAATAATAAATATGTTTTTCCAGATCTCCTAGGACCAACAATAGATATAGCTTTATTTTCTATATTTTTTATATTTAATTCTCTTTCAATATAATTTATTTTTCTTTCTCTTATTCTTTCGAAATATTCTACTATAAGACTTTCATTATACATGTCATTATTATTATACCAAATTTTTATAAAAATGGTATAGTTACTATACCAAATATTCAAGATTTTGTTTCATATATAAAACAATATCTACAGATTTTGTTTCATGAATTATACAAAATTCAATCATAGTTCCAAAATTTTTATATTGTATTTTTTAGCTATTTTTTTCAAATCTTCATCGTAAGTAATAAATGGACAATTCAATCTTTTAACAATTGATAATAAAATAAAATCATTTAAATTACTCTTACTTAATTTTTTATTATTTTCCTTTATCATCTTTAAAGCTTCCTTAACATCTTTAATTTTTATGCTTTCTATTTCAAATAATTCTAAGTTATTTATTACTCTATAAATGGTATCAATATCATATATATATTCTATTAAAATCCCTAGAAATTAATAAATAACTACTTCTGGCAATATAATATCATAACTAGTCAATATGTTGATATTTTTCTGATGGTCTTCATAATCTTCAAATGTGGCTCTAACTAAAACATTTGTATCAATAACTATTCTTTCTTTTTCCATCTTTTTATTTCTGGATATTCTTCTTCAACAATATCTTTATCATATTTTTCTATAGCTTTATTTATATCTTCTTGAGTTAATTTTTTACCTAATCTTAATTTCACCCATTCTATTGGTTTAATAATTATAGCATTATTTTTTTCATCTTCTTCTACTATTAAATATTGACCCTCTTTTATATTTAATTTTTTCCTAATTTTTGCTGGTATAGTTATTTGATAATTTCTAGTAACTTTTACTTTCATACTATATTAATATATACTCTTGCCTATAAATTTTATATTAATACAATATTCTCTTTATTTATCTATTTCAACTTAAATTAATTGTAATAATTTGATTTTTTAAAATATTTAAAAATAAATAATTGGCAAACTAAAAATTACATTCTAAATTGACCTCCCTGACCCCCCTGATAATTTGGATATCCTGGATATTGTTGTTGTGGCATGCCCTGTCTCATCATTTGTTGTCTACCATAATTTCTCGCTATTTCATTTAAATCCCTTTGGACTAAATATGGCATAATTATTCCTACAAGCAAGAATAGTATAAAGTATATTACTGCATTATCTTTTTTAGTAACATAAGCCCATCCTTCTGTATATCTATATAGCCAATATATATTTACTATTGGTATAAAATATAGTATAAACGACGGTATATTTGCGCCCAATTCATTCAATTCATTTTTTGTCTTATACATCCAATATAAAAAGTATATCCCTAATGTTACAAAACCTAATATATAAACAAGAAGTATATTTCTTTCCTTTAGCGCCATTTAATTTTATTTTCTACTATTATTTATAAATCTTTTTTCTAATTGTTTTTATATTTTTTTATATTTAAATAATCTTTAATAAAATTATACAACTCTTCACCAATCTTTTTCTCATTTTCCTTCATAACTTTAGACAAATCTTTTATTATTTCAATATTTTCTTCAATTATTTTTTCCTTTAAACTTATATCTGGTTTGCTTTCTAATTTTTCCAAATTTTCTTCCATTTTTCTTGTAAAGTTTATATCTAAAATATCTGGATAATATCTCTCAAATATTTCAACAATTTTTTTACCCAATTCGGTGATTTTTATTGATTTACCTTCTACGTATTTTCTCTTAAATAATATTTCAACAATATCCGCCCTTGTGCTTTTTGTTCCTAGATTCAATTCTTCCATTTTTTTAACTAGGGATGCTTTATTATATCTTGCTGGTGGTTTTGTTTTTTTCTTTGATATATAAACCTTATCTATAAACAATTTTTCTCCTACATTAAATTTTAAAGAAACAAAATTATCCTTATATTTTTCCCAATAAATATCCAACCATCCCTTATATTTTATATCATAATAATCATAAACAAAATTTTCTTTTGTAATAACATTTATTTTATATATAATTGCAGGATCATAAAATGTAGCAATAAATCTCCTAACTACCAAATCATAAATTAATTTTTCCTTATATTCTAAATATTCTGGAATATTTCCTGTAGGATGTATTGCTGGATGTACATCATCCTTAGATCCATTGTTTGGTTTTAAAATTTGTTTTTCCAATAAAAGAACAATATATTTCTTATAAGAATTTATTAATGATAAATTTGATAATATTTCTTTAAAGTTAATTGTTTCTGGTAATCTTTGGGAAGATGTTCTTGGATAAGATACATAACCCTTTTCATATAAAGATTGTAAAATATCTAAAGTTCTTTTTGGACTAATTTTATAATATTTATATGCATCCATCTGTATATCTGTTAAATTATATGGATGTGGAGGGTTTATTTTTTCCTCTTTTTTATCTACATTACTAATAATTAAGTATTTTCCCAAATTATTTTTTATTTTGTTTGCTTCATCTTTATCCTTTATTTTATCTTTTATATATGAAAATTTCAACTTTTTATCATCCTTTATAACCAAAGCTTCAACTTTATAATATTCTTCTGGTTTAAAATTTTCAATTTCTTTTTCTCTATTAAATACTAACATTAATGTTGGACCCTGGACCCTTCCAATGCTCAAAACAAATTTTCTAGTATAATAAAATAAAGACTTTGTTAATGCTCTAGATAAATTTATACCATACAACCAATCAATTATATGCCTTGTCTCTCCAGCATATATATATCCAAAATTTAAACTTTCTTTCCTATTATTAAAAGCTCTTACAATATCTTTATATGTTATTGCAGAAAATATCATTCTATCTGCATTTTCTTTATTTAATACATATCTTAAAATGTTATAACCTATTAATTCTCCTTCTATATCATAATCTGTTGCGATTATTATATTATTTTCATTTTTAAATTTACTGAACATTTCAATATAATATTTCTTTGCAATAATTCTATCTTCAAAATATGATGGAACCCATCTATAATTGAATGTTGGATATTCATATTTTTTATCTAAATCTGATAATGTAAATAAATGACCAATTGAAGGGACAACGTATACATTTTTTCCTTCCAAATTAAAATAATAATAATATATATTTTTTGAAAATTTTATTTTTTTATACTTATTATTTGATAAAAATGATGAAATTTTTCTAGCTACAGAAGGTTTTTCCGCAATTATTAGCATTAATTATATTTCTTAAATAATTCTATATAATTTTCGCATATTTTCTTTTTAATATTATTTCCATCATAACAAATACCAAATCCTCCCCCATGTTCCTTTCCCCATTCATTTACAATATCTCCAAATGTCCAAATAAATACTGGAATATCTGAAGAAATCTTTTTTGTATATTTTATTGTCTCTTCAATATATTTATATCTGGTTTTTTCTTCTTCATAATTTTTAGCATATAGACCTGTTTCTGTTATCCAAATATTATCAACTCCAGATAATTTTTTATAATGAAATATTACATTCTGAATATCTTTTGGATTATATGCATTTATTATCCTTAGTAATTTACTTCCAAGATAATTTTTTCCATACAAATTAAATCCAAAAGTTCCATAATAATTTATGTCTAATACATTATAATAATTCCTCAATTTTTTAATTTGATTTTCAAAAGATTTTAGCAAATTATTAAGTGTTATTCCTATATTTTCTGAATAAAGAGAATAAACATTAAAATGTATTATCTTTTCTCTTTTGAATTCATCGTAAATATATCCTTGTATTTCTTCTACATTTTCTAAAAATCTATTTAGATAAAAAATTCCACTTGGATTTATTAGAACATTCATAAAATAAGTATTTATTGGCTCATTTACAGGACATATATGTTTTACATAGCCAAATATTTCTTTTACATTTTCTATATGATTTATAAAATACTTAAGAAAATCTTTATCAAAAATACTTACCCAATTTCTCGGATATGTAAAATGTAATAATACCAAAAGTACATCAATTCCCTGATCTTTATATCTTTCTAATAAATATAAAATATTTTTTAATTTATTTTTATCTATTTTTCCATCTGAATTTTCTACATATGATGATAAATAAGATAGTCTAACATTTTTTACATTATATTGTAATGTTGAAAGTTCTATTAATTTATCTAAATCTGATTTATTATCTAAATTTATATTATTTCTTCTATTATCTAAAAATCTATATTTTTTATAGAATATATCATTCTCTATATTTGATTCTCTAGCAACCTGAACTAAGCTATAGGATATACCTATAGTCATTGATATATATTATTTTTACTACT
Organism: Candidatus Nanobsidianus stetteri; assembly: GCF_003086415.1. GTDB lineage: Archaea > Nanobdellota > Nanobdellia > Nanobdellales > Nanobdellaceae > Nanobdella > Nanobdella stetteri_A. Next base: position 13,439 of record NZ_QEFP02000016.1, read on the forward strand.
TATATATGATACCAAATATTTATTATAAATTTCATATTTCCGACTTATTTATTCCTATATTTATCAATGTAGTCATTATATAAATGAAAAGGCTATATTACTATATAATATTATTCTTATCATCTGTTATAGTTCCCGAAATACCTTTTCTTATATTATTAGTGAATACTCAATATATAAGTATTCAATATTTTTTAATATCTTCAATTCCAATCATTATAGCATTTATTTTATTGTCATATTTATTTAGAGATTCAATTACAAGAGATCCGAATCCAATGGGTGTTTTTTACTATATATCTAAATTATCTAAATATTTATTACCAATCTTTGGATTCTTTTATTACTTATCAATAATATCTTTTATTTCTTCCGAATTACTATTGATAAATAATTATTTCGAAATTATAAATCCATTTTTATTCTTAATACCATATATATTAATATTTAATTTTATATTACTTAATCTATTTAACATAGATATTGAAAGTAAAATACAGGAAATTATTTCATATACTTCTATTATATCTCTTATCATTTTAATTTTGCTTTTTATATTTCCAATAAATATGAATATTCAATACAATTCGATAAATCCATTTTTATTTACAATAGAATATAATATAACAATATTTTCTGGTCTAGATATATTTACATACTATTCTAATTATTCAAACAATAGAAAAACTGGAAACGCTACTTTTTATGGGACAATACTTCTATCAATAATTTCTATATTATTATATGTAAGTCTGTTAAATATTAAAACAGAAAATATTAGCAATATAATTATTTTAATATTTTTACCAATTAGTATATATTCTACATATATATGGTTTTATACTGCAAATAAAATATTGGAAAATATATCAGAAAATAAATTATTACCATATTTCTTTAGAATAAAAAATAATAGGGATTCTCCAATTTTTAATATATTTCTATCCTCTTTTATTATTTTAACCTTCTTGTTTTTAAATAATTTTAATTATTTATTATCTTTTTTCTCATCCTTTACAATTATTATATACGTACTATATATAATGTCTTATATAAAGATTAAAGTGGAGGGAAAAAATTTACATAAATGGAGATTGATAAAAATATTTATTGCTGTTTTTTCAATGACTGCTTTATCTTACCTTTTATTATATGATTTTCTAAGTGATATATATTCAATTATACTATCTTTTTCAATATCTATTATTATACTAATATTAACATTATATATAACGTGGAAGAAAAATACAAAAATTATAAAATTCTACTTTTCTAAATTATATTTTATCCCATATTTAATTAGAAAAGTAAGATATAAAGAAGACATAAAAATAGTTGAATATTATGTAAAAGATGGATATAAAATATTAGATTTTGGCCCTTTTCTTGGGGATATATCCATAAATATAGCAAAAAAATATAATGTAAAAGTTTATGCCCTAGATATATCTCAAAAAATTGTAAGAAAATTACAAAAAAGAACAAAAAATATGAAAAATTTCTTTGTATATATTGCAAAAAAAGATGAAATTCCAAAAATCTTCTATAATAACATTGATTTAATACTTATATATGAAACATTAAAATTCATTATAGATAAACATAAATTTGTAAAAAATATATATAGAACATTGAAAAATAATGGGTATTTAATATCAATAACTTATGCAAGCTTTCTAGAAATAAAAGATATAGAAGATGAAATTAAAAAAATCAGAGAATTACTTGAATACCATAATATAAAGACTTTCTTAATAAAATCTCATAAAAGATTGTATACTAAATATATATTAATAGGTAAGAAAATTTAATATAATGATAAATTATTTCGAATTAAAGAAATGGTATAATGATAATGCTGAAAAAATAAATAATTCAATAGTAAAAAATATATATAATATTGAAGATGGAGTTGTTTTTGAATTATATAAGCCTGGTTTGGAAAATAGATTTTTATATATAATCCCGGGAAAAATTATTTTTCTATATAATGTTAAAGAAAGGGAAGAAATAAATAATTTTACACTAAAATTAAGGAAAGATTTTAATGAAACAAAAATAAATATTGAAATTGATAATAGTGATAAAATTATAATAATAAAAAATAATGAAAAAAAGTTATATGTAGAGCTTTTTCCAAATGGGTTGTTAATTGTAACTGATTATAATGATATAATTTTATATGCAAACCAATATAAGAACTTTGGAGTAAGAAAGATATTTAGAAATGAAAAATATACAAAACCACCAGGTTCCGTAAATATTATAAATAATATAAATGAATTTTTTGAAAAGGTAAATAATACAAATAAAAAGGATGTTGTAAGATTTTTAGCAGTAGATTTATCTTTGGGAGGAAAATATTCTGAATATATAGTAAAAAAAGCAAATATTGAAAAAAATAAAAGTCCAAAAGAATTAAATAAAGAAGAAATAGAAAAAATATATAATATTTATAATGAAATAGTAAACTTAAAGATATTAATAGATGAAAGTGGAAATATTATTGGGGATATTAATAAATATTTCATAAATCTTTATTTAAATAGTAGGGAAAATAAAAGGATAAGAAAATTAAATGAAGAAAAAGAAAAAATAAAAAGAATAATTGAGGAACAGAAAAGGTATTTGGAAGAAATTAATAAGGAAATTAATAAATTAGAGAAAATTGGTGAATTTTTAAACATATATTCATGGATATTCAAAGACTATGATGAAAATAGTATAATAAAAAATTTTAGAGAACTTAATATTAATATAGATATTAAAAGGGATAATAAATATTTAATTGTTAATATAGATGATAAATATTTAGAGAATAAATAAATTCTTTTTTCTTTTATTTTTTATAAAATTTCTTCTTTTAAAATTTATATATTTACCCAATAAATATATAAATTTTTTCGGTAAGAATTATTAATGGCAGAACAATATATGGCATACTGCGTCAGATGTAAGAAAAAGGTACCAGTACAGAATCCACAAAAGATTACATTAAAGAATGGAAGAACAGCAATAAAGGGAACATGTCCATATTGTAAGGGAACAGTATACGTATTTGTTAAGTCTGAATAGGTTATTCAAAATATATTCCTTTTTGTTTTTGTATAAGATCTAATCTACTATTTTGTTTATTAATTCTTGGTCTTTTTGTTTCTTCATCAGTTCTCATTGTTATATTTAATTGTTTTAAAAATATATTTAATCCTTCCTTATTTTCATATATACCTAAAGCTTTTCCATATTTACCAGGTTCTCCTATAAATACTAAAATCCTATCAGAAATCCAGTTCAAAAATATTAAATCATGATCTACAACTAGACAAGCTTTTCCCCTAATTTTTATTATATCTCTTATAAATTTTGATAAAACCAATCTTTGTTCTATATCTAAATTTGCAAATGGTTCATCTATTAAATATAAATCTGCATCTTTTATCAATGTACCAAATGTATATACTGCCTGTAATTCTCCTCCAGATAGTGTATTAACCTCTCTATCTAATAAATCAGAAATATTTAACATTGATAAATATTCTTTATAATCTTCCTTATATTTTTCATTAAAACTTTTCAAAAATTGATCTACAGTTATATTATAATTGGAAAAATCGTAAAATTGTGGTTTATATGATATTGTTATATTCTTTGATATATTTCCCTCATATTTTATTTCTCCAGCTAAGGCTTTTACAAAAGTACTTTTTCCAACCCCATTTCTTCCCAATACCCCTATTATTTCATTTTCCCTTATATATCCAGGATTTACTTCAAGTTTAAAGTTATCTAAATTTACTATGACATTTTCCCATTCAACAATCTTTTTTCCAAATTTTACATCAGTATAACTTTTTACATCCAACCTTATCGGTTTGTCCCTTATCTTTAAATTTTCTCTCTTTATAAATCCATTCAAATAATCATTTATACCTTCTTTTGCTCCAACAGGATATGAAAAAGCACCATATGCCTTTTGTATACCATAAACAACATGTATTATATCAGAAATTGAATCTAAAAATAATAAATCATGATCTATTATTAATATCGTATCTTTTTCCTTTATTTCATTTAAATTATTTAATATTCTCAATCTTTCATATATATCTAAATAATTTGTAACTTCATCAATTAACAATAAATTATGTTCCTTATATACTGAAAATATATATAATACTTTCTGAAATTCTCCTCCAGATAGATCTCCAATTTTTCTATCCAATATATTTTCTATTTCAAATTTCTTTGATATTTCATCTAAATTATTTATAACTTTTGATAATAATTCTCTAACTGTTTTATCCTTTAACATATTTTTTATTTGAGTAATATTTTGAGGTTTATATGAAATTATTACTTTATTACTGTATAATTTTTCAAAATATGATTGAAGTTCTGTACCTCTAAATTCTTTTATAATTTCTTTATCATCATATTTTTTACTAAAATCACCAAAATTTGGCTTTAATAAACCAGCTATTATATTTATTGCTGTACTTTTTCCCATTCCATTTCTTCCAATTATTCCAATAACTTTTCCTTCCTTAATTATTGGTAATCTATACAATCTAAATGTATTTGGACCATATTGAAATACGGGTCTTTCATCAGGTTCTTTTGTTAAATTTATAATAATTATTGCATTAAATGGACATTTTTTTACACATATTCCACATCCAATACATAAAGACTCATCGATAGATGGTTTTTTATCTTGTAAAATATTAAATATTTTTAAATTATTTTTTTGAACAGGACATACTTTCATACACATATAATCACATTTTTCAGGAGCCTTACATCTATCCCTATCAATTACAGCGATTCTTTTCATACTAATTTAAATTCTATTTTACTTTTATTATTTATGGCTTCTAATATTTCTTTTCCTATCTCAGAATTTAGATCCAAAACAATTTTTCCCTTTTTATTTATCTTAAATTTTCCAATTAATTCCCCATTTATATATAGTTCTACTTCTCTTTTTCTAAATAAATTATTAAACATTATTGTAAGATAATCTTTGGATATTTCATAATCAAAATTTATAATTTCATTTAATTTTTCAGCATTTTTTATTTCAATTCTTAAATTATATTTATCCCTTATACTCATTAAATATCTTTTTTCATTCCTAATAAATTTTCTTTTAAGTTCTTTTGGAATATAAAATATTATCCTATCATCCAAAACTTCTAAATAAATATTATTATATTTTCTTTTATATTCTATATTTAATAGATCTTCTAAAAATCTTTGAATTCCAGATTTTAGTCTATATTTTTTAATTGGAACAACCATTATCTCTTCTCCAAAAGTATATATTTCATATTCTAAATCGTTTGTTAGAAAATCTCTTACTTCAACAACAGGTCTTGCCAAATCTTCTTCCTTTAAACCATGTGGAATTTTAACAGTTAGATTTAAATAATATACCTTTTCTATTTGTCCTTTATTTATATATATTATTGTATCAATTATTTGAGGAATCAAACCAAGTTCAGTCCTTGATAATAACCTATGAACAATATCTATTGGCCTTTCAGCATGCGCGACACCAATCATTCCAATCCCTGCTAGTCTTAAATCTATATATAATTTAAAGTCTCTAGTATCTCTCATTTCATCAAATATTACATAATCTGGTCTTGATAATAATAATATATTATGTATTTCCTCATCCGTAGAATAATTTTTTGAATATTGAACAATATCTGGAGATAATATTAAATCTCTTGGAGATTCCACAGTTTTAACAATCTTTTTCATACTTAAATAATATTCTGCTAAAGCTTGAGCAAATGTTGTTTTTCCAGAACCAGGTTTTCCAACAATTATAATTCCCTCGGATTTTTCTTTTAATCTTTCAAGTATTCTTTCATTCAAATTATAATCTTCTATCCTTAATATTTTTGATGGTTTAACAATTGTTATTTCATATGCGTCAGATAATGGTGGTTTCACAATTACAATTCTAAAAATTCCTAACTGAATAATTAAACTATTTTTTCTTTCTTCTTCTATAAATGAATCCCTTCTATTTCTAGCAATATATATTATTTTATCAATTAAATCTTCCATATCTTTATTTCCATATACTTTATCTACTTCTTCCAAATACCATTCTCCAGGTTTTCCCCTTTTTCTTTTTACTTTTGTATTTTCAATAATATGAACAGATATTGTATCATCAGTAAATAGATCTAAAAAAGGTGGATTTTCCGTTGAAACATCCTCCTTTTCAATTAATAAACAATCAACATTATATACTTTAGCAGTTTCATATAATATCTTATCAGATGTTAATAATGTAGATCCTGTATCTCTTGCAATTTTAATAATTAAGTAATCTATATATCCATGCTTTGCCAATTTTATTTGTTCTAATGTTGGCTTTTCACCTAATATTGTTACTTTATAATTATATTTTTCTGACAATTCTCTAATTTTTTGCAATTCCTTTAAACCAATCAATCCTTTTTCAAGACCTTTGTTTGCCTGTGCTTGTAATTCATCAATTACTGGTACAGGTATTATTACTTCATTAAAAGAAATACTATTATTTAATAAAGATTTTGATATATATTCATCAATCACTACTGATGTATCTAATGTTATTTTATTTAATTTCATTAATTATTTTATTATATTCTTTCTCAAAACTATTTAACCTATCTAGAGCCCTCTTTATTGCATCTATTAATACTTCCCTTGGTTTTCTCTTTCCATCAGTCTTTATATATAAATAAATATCTTTTATTAATGGGTGATTTTCCTTCCAGGCAGCAATTATTACATTTGGATCTTTATCTAACTCTTCCTTTAATAACATAGATATTGTTGCCTTATCATTTTCAAATATTATTTCCATTTCTGTTTCACTTTCCTTATTTATTTTCATTTCTATTATATTATATAAATATTTTATATAACTTTATCTCTTAACTTTCTTATTTCAAAATTAAATAAATTAACACCCAAAACCTCTCCATTTTTTATATTTCTCAAAAATAAAATACCTGGTTCTGGTTTATGACCTAATTCTCTTTGATATGGAGTTATATCTTGAAAAGTAGATGAATTAATTAGATCTATTCCTCTATATTCATCATAAGATGCTCTGTGTATGTGACCTGTATGAAAAAAATCTGGTACAATTTCTATTACAGATGGATCATCATTTATATATGGAACATATGGATTTGATCCATGAGATGGGAATATTAATCTTAACATTAACATAAACTTCATTAATTCTCCAGGTTTTTCATATCCTCCCTTTTCTCTTAAAAAAGAAATATTTGATACTAACCAATCTAAAACATATCCATGATATAATAACCCAATAATTGAATTATGTATTTTTACATATGATGGATTTGACAAATAATAAATATTCTTCATTGAATAAGATTCCCTTAACAATGATCTTGGTAATTCTGGTTGTGGTTCTGCTAACCTTGGAATATCGTGATTTCCTGGTACAATAATTGTCTTTATACTTTCAGGTATTTTTAATATATAATCTTCAAAACTTTTATATTGGTCTTCATATGTTTTTAAAACCAATTCCTCTTTTTGTTCTGGATAAACACCAACTCCATCTACTACATCTCCTATAATTATAATATAACCAATCTTTCTTGCAATTTCATCTATTTTTTCATTTCCTGTTTTTCCATTTACAAATTTTAAAAACCTGTCAAATAGTTCATAAAATGTATACTTATTCCCTACCTGCCAATCACCGGTGAATAATATATATACATCATCTTCTCCAAATGTTTTTGGTTTTCTTACAGGAACATTTGGTAATATTATATTATTTGCAAAAAACATTTTATTTTTATATGTACCAACTAAACCAATAACAGAATCTAATGGTATATCTTTAACTATTTTAAAATCTATATTTTCATTATCTTTACTCACAAAAGCTTTTATAATATTATTTCCATCTTCTATAATAAAAGTTATTCCCTTTTCGGTTATTTTTTTATCATATACCAATCCAACAATTGCAACCTCCTCATTTTCAGGTATCTTATCTAAAGGATATATATTCCTCATTTCAGAATGTTCCCTTAATATTTTCTTTATCTTATTTAATCTTTGTTTATAATATGATATCCAGGATATTATATCAGGCTTATTTTTTTGTATTTCAAACCTTTTCAGAATATTTATTTCTTTTGTTTCCTTCATTTCCTTTACCGATAATTCAATTTCTTCTCCAATATGTTTTTTTGTACTTTCTATAAGAACAACATTATTACTTTCTTTTTCTATATTTTGTTTATTTTCCTTTATATTAAAGAAATCTTTTATATTTATTTTATTTTGTTTTTTATTTACATTATTTTCTTTCTTTTCAACATTTTCTTTATTATTATTAATATTTTTTCCAATTATTCTATTAATAAATTCTTCATCTATTATTTTTATATTATTTTTTATTGCTTCTTTAAATATAATATCTAAATCTTCCTCTTTTAAAGAATCTAAAAGATCAGCTACTTTTTTTAAAGGTATTATACCATTTTCCAATAATAAATTTATGAAATCCTCTTTTTTCATATATCTTTTTTTATTTTTTCATATATTTTTTTAAGGTTATCAACATCGGATATTATCTTTAATACTTTGTTTACACCCCTTTTTCCATTAGATATTATTTTTGATTCAATTAATTCTCCAAATATACTCTCTATTTTCTTTAAATTTTTATATACTACCGTTTTATCTAGAATAGATATTCCAAAGTTATTGGATAAATTTACGTATTCTTCATAAAGATTGTTAAATGTTACAAAATCTTCGCTTTTTATTTGTTCTTTTATTAAAGCCAATAATATTAATTTTTGTGTTTTATTTAGAGTACTTATTATAGATTCTAATATATTTAAATCAACGCTAGAAAAGGCCTCATCTATATCTTCTCTATCTATTTTTTCCTTATTTTTATTATATGCAATTGTTGCTGATAATCTTAATACATTTATTGCGATTCTTGCATCTCCAGAAAATTCTTTAGAAACTTTTGCAGATATATAATTTATATCTTCTTCAGATATTGAACCTGGCTTTAGAGCTTTTATAGCTCTATCTTTTAGAATTTCTCTAAGTTCATAATAATTATATGGAGAAAACTTTACCTGAATTATTGATGAAAATGATGATTTTACTCTTTGATCTAATTGAGATATAAAGGAAGGAGAATTAGAAATGAGTATTAATCTTATTCTATTTAAAAAGTTTATATCATAATTTCTTAATAGTAAATATAATATTTCTGTATTTTCAGATTTTCTAAATATGGTATCTACCTCATCTAATATTATTATTAGCTTATAATCATTATTAATTATAAATTTATATATATTTTCGTATATATCATTCTTTCTAAATCCACTTTTTATATTTATATTTGCTAATTCTTCGTATATTCTCTTAAATATATAATAATCTACATCATCTGATAATATTTGTTTACAATTTATATATGCAACCTTCACTTTTAATTTATTTTTTGCTGAATAAAATGATATACCTTTATTTAAATATCTAGCTATTAATGTTTTTCCAGTACCTGTAGTTCCATATAAAAATAAGTTACTTCCAGTGTTTCTATTTAAAAATAAGTTTATATTTGATAATATAATTTCTTTTTCTTTATCTCTAAATTTTATTTCGTATGGAATAAAATCTTCTTCAAAATATCTTCCATCTACAATAAGGTTTTTATTTTTGTTTGATATTTTTTCAAAATCTGCCAAAAAATAATCTATTATTGAATTTGTCATCATAATATCTTATTTTATAAAAAATTTTATAAAACATTTTTGCAATCGATTTAAAAACATCAAAACATCCTTTTTATCCCTTAAAATAATAAGTTTTCAATTGATTTTTAAAAAATCGTCCCTAAATTTTTTCCATAATTGATTTTTCCTTCTAAATATATCTATATGTTTCCTGTTTAAAAATATTGCTTATCAAAAGGTTTATAAAAGATATTTATAAATTTTTTGGTACACCAATGTCAAAATGTAAGTCTGTTATATTATATTTGCCAACCTTTTATATACTACTAATTAGTAATTAATTGTTTTATTTGCTCTTATCCAAAATTATCCTAATATATTTTGAAGACGGTGTTCCCTATAATTTTTTAAAATTTTCTTTAACCTTTCTTCATCAATATCTTTCTCTATTATATTAGATTTTTCCTCATGAAACTTTTCAACAATAATAAAATTTTTTAGTTCTTTAAATTCATCTACAACATAGAATTTTGGAAAAATATTTTTAGCTTCTATAAAGTTTTCTTTTTTTACGAAGAATTTCACATCTTTACTTTTATAATATGTAATATATTCCTCTTTAAATTCATCTATAAATATTCTATTATAATAAATTTTATTCAAATATAAAAAAGAAATTTTTGGTATAATATTATCATCATTTTTTAATCTTTCAGTTAAAATCTTAGATAAAATATTATAATCATTTAACAATTCAATATATTTTTTGTTTAATTCTTCTATTATTTTTTCATTTTCTTCTTTATCTTTTTTATTCTTTACAATAACTTTTATTATTTCAATATCTCCTTTATCTCTTTTTATTTTCTTTCTTTTCTTCTTTTCTTTTATTTCTTTTTCCTTTTCTCTTAAATTATTTTTTACTGCTACAGCTTCTACTTTTCTATTTTTTAATATATATTTTAATATTTTGATGTATTCATCTTGATTTTCAGAAACTCTCTTAGCCTTTTCAAATATTTCCTTTAACTTTTTTAATGCTTCTATTGCAGATATATATGCGTCAAATTCATGATTATTTTCAAATATTTTCTTTAAATTATCATCCTTATAGTATTTATTTTTTATTTCTAAACTAATATCTTCCTTTGGACTATATATACCAATATTTAGTTTTGATGCTATATCTAATATTGTTTTTGGTATTTCTTTTTTATCTGTAGCAATAAGTACAACATACTTTAAATCACTTATATATTTAATAATATCTTCATTTTGTATATTTTTTCCACTTAATTTATCAACTATATTTACATTATCATCTATAACAACTAATCCCAAATTTGTACCTGGATCTATCCCAACAATTAGGGATTTTAGCATTATTATAATTATTTTAATTTTTTCCTTAAAAATCTATATTCCTTTTAAATCTTACTAATATATTATTAATAAATGCCAAATGACTGGTCATATTTAGTAGAATTACAAAAAAATAAACCAGGTACTTTGACAAAGATACTTAAAAATAATGCACCAAAATATGTAAAAGAAGAAGTTAGAAGATTAATCAAAGAAGGTAAGATTAAAAATATACAAGAATTAGTACAAAAAGCAGTAAGTGAAAATAAGAGTTTAATAAAAGTATTAGAAGAATATGGAATTAAAAATAAGGAAAGAAAATTTGGAAAGGGAAGTATAAGATGTATAATATGTGGTTCTCATGATAGAGTTATTAGAAGATATAAAATACATATATGTGGAAGATGTTTTAGAGAAATGGCAAAAGAATTAGGATTTAAAGTTATGGGAGAATAATGGTAGATATAATTAATGATTTCTTCTCTCACGCTACAAATTGTATAAATGTTGGAAAAAGAGAGGTAGAATTTAATTATTATAATAAATTATTATTGAATATTTTAGAAAAATTAAAAGAATATAAATTTGTTGAAGAATATAAAACAGAAGGAAAAAAGATAATTGCTAGATTTTCTGAATACTTTAATTTTGGAAAAGCAATTCATCCAAGATATCCTGTATCATATAAAGAATTAGAAAAGTATGAAAAAAGATATTTACCTGCAAGTGGTTTTGGAATATTATTAGTATCTACTAATAAAGGAATTAAAACAAATGAAGAATGTAAAAGGGAAAAAATAGGGGGTGTTTTAGTTGCTGTAGTTTATTAAAGCTTTTTAAGATATTCTTCTAATTTTTCTCTTAATTCCTTATTATTTAATATAGACTCTATTTCAGATAATTTTCCTTCTATAGATAATAATTTTCTATATAATATACCTAAAGCAATCCACATTTGTACTTTCGATGGATTATCAGAATTTTCATATACATCTTTATATTTTTTTGTCTCTTCTATTAATGATTTTACAAAATCTCTAAATACGGGATCTAAACTATCCTTCCAATCAGAGGCCATATTCTTTTAATATTTTATTTTTAACCTCTTCAAAATGCTCTACTATTTTTTCAGGTTCTAATCCAACTTTTAAATATCTTGAAAATTGTTTATTATATTTTTCAGGATCTTTTTCTTTTAACATTAATGCATAATTTTTTATGTGTTCGCCCTTTATTCTATCTTCAGAAGGTAAAATTTCCTCGTTATATGGAATTTTTAATCCAGCATCAATTGCACCTTTTAGTGTTGCGTATAATGAATTTCCCTTTGTAGATCTATATCTTCCAATATCTAATATTGCTTCTTCAATTCCTCTTTTCTTTGCTTCTAAACCTGTTAGTAAACCAACTAAATATGCTGTTGGTAAATTTCCTCTGTGACCTTTCCATCCATATTTCTTTTCTAATATTTTTGAATGTATTGTTAATAATGTTTTATCTCCTTTTTCATCATATAATGTTATTTGTGCTAATATGTTGTTTAAAAATCTTCTAACGACTAATCTTGGCTTCTTTGATTTTAATAACCTTAATCTCTTCTTATAGTCTGTAATATTTTCTCTTCTTCTTCTAAATTTTACTATGTAAGTAGGACCTGTAGCCATTAAAGATATTTTTATAAGTAATTTTTTAAATTTAATTTAATTTAAATTTTAAATTCTTTTTATATTTGAGATAAATTATAATATTAAGAATAATTCCTTTGGCATATATAATATATTATCTCTAAATTCTAATTCATAATCTCCAATAATAATTCCGTATTCAGCATTATATCTTTTCATACTATTTCTTACTTGTTTCTCTGCATTTTTATCTTTTCCATATTTAACCTCTATAGGTATTATTTTATTTTCAAAGGTCTTTATTAAAAAATCTGCACTATTTTTATTAGGATCATAAAAAACATTTATGTTTGACATATTATGAGTTATTTGTATTTTATATAATGTTGAAGCTATGTATTCTTCAAATAAGAATCCTATATCACTTTCTTTAAATGTTCCTAAATAATCTTTTATCATAAATCTTATTGTTGGTGTTATAAAATAACGTTTCCAAGTTTTTCTGCTTATTTTTTCTTCACTTCCCAATGGTTTAATAGAAAATATTAAAGAAGACATTTCTAAATATTCTAAAATATTCTGTACATTTTCTTTACTTATGTTCAAACTATTTGAAATATTTTCTATGCTTGTTTTTTCTGAGCCTGCCAAATAATTTATAATTTTTATAGTATCTTTTATACTAGAAGATTTAATGTTATTTATTGTGGGGATATCTAAATAAGCAATTTTTTTAATTGTCTCCAATAACAAATCTTCAGAATCTTTTTTATATAATGCTGTAAATGGAAAACCTCCGAATTTTAGGAAATCTTCAATTTCAAAAGAATGTAATTTTATTTTTTTATATATCTCTATAATTTCGTTATTAGTAAAAAATTCGCTAGTAAATTTAGGAATAAGCGAATCATCTTTCAATAAGTTTAGTATTTTTTCCTTAAGTATTTTAGTTTTATAATATTTATCAATCTTTTTTGATATTTTTAAATATTCAATAAAGTTTAAAGGAAATAAATACTCTTTTTTGGCTCTTCTAGCTAAATCTGCAGTAGTTTCTTTTTCTAATTCTAATGCAGAGGAACCTGTAGCAATTATAAATATACTTGGATACCCATCATAAATAACCTTTAATGTTAAAGCCCAATTTGGATCATGATTTACCTCATCTAATAATAAAAATACTGGTTCTTCAGAAATTGCTAAATCTTCAAATAAGATTTTAGATTCATAAACTTCTATACTAGATCTTAAATCGTAATTAAGACTTTTTAAGTCATCTACAGATATAAACAATACCCTTTCTCTAGGTATATTCTTTTCTTTAATTAGGTATAAATATGTTTGATACAATAATGTTGTTTTGCCAGTCCCTCTTAATCCAGGTATGATAATTAATCTATCAATCTTAGTATTTTTTTCAAGAAAATTATTTATATGGTTTTTTATTCTGGAAAAGATGTGTCTTTTTGGAAGTGGTTTATTATTCTCATCTGTAGTATATCTTAAGGCTAACTTTTCTGTATATTGTATTCTTCTTTCTAGGTAGGTTTTTAGTATGTCAATATCCATGATATTATAATAACATTTAATATTATAAGTTTTATCATTTGTCGTAATTCTTAGTATTAATACATCCATAATAATATATTAGTTTTTAGTATTTATATATTTTATTTTTTCATAATAGTTGGTATATTAATACCATGTTTGTATCCTAAAAATTAGGATGAAAAATATAAATTATTATTGTACCAAATTGTGCGATAAAGAAATTTATATTATCTTATTTAAGTTCTTTAGACTCCTTTTATCTAAATCCTTCAATATTATTTGATACAAATTATCATTTTCATCAATAAAAAGAATCTTATCTTCAAAAATAAAAAGATTTTCTGGAGATGTTATTTTTATTTCTAATTCTTTATTATTTATAATAGTATTTAATATTATTGTTTCGCCTTCAACATCTATTTTTCTTATTTTTTCTATTTTATATATTATAGAATTATATCTAATTGCATTTTCTAATATTTTTCTAGAATTTTCATCCAAAATTGTATAATCTTCTAATAAAAATATTTCATTGAAATTATCATCATAAAATCCTACAAATTTTGGATTTGATATTGGGAATAATAATTTTGGCATAAGATTCTCATATTTTTTACCATTATATACAACATTTACTCTACTAGGTCTATTAGTTGGTTCTATTATTACATTTTTATCTTTTATTATATTTAAATTAATTATTTCCGATTCTTTATTAACTTTTTCAATTTTTTCTAAATTTTCTATTTGATTTTTAAATAATTCATAGAACTTTCCCTTTTTATTTATTAATTCCTCTAGTTTTCCTTCTTCTACAATTTTTCCATCTTCTATAACAATAATTCTATCCATATTTAACATTTCTGATAAATTATGTGAAATATATATTAAAGTTTTATCTTTTGATATATTTAATATAGCGGAAAAAATATTTTCTCTACTTTTAGCATCAATATTTGATGTTAATTCATCAAATATAAATATATCAGGATTTCTTATTATATTTCTTGCAATTGCTATTTTTTGTTTTTGTCCGCCAGATAATTTTGTTCCTTCTTCTCCTGCTGGAGTATCATATGCAAAAGGTAATTTAATTATATCATCATGTATATTTACAATTTTGCAAACTTTAATTATTTCTATTTCATTTACATTTGGATTTCCATAAGATATATTATATCTAATAGTATTATCAAAGATTTCTGGATTTTGAGATAAATAAGAAATCCTTTCTCTAAGATATTTTGAATCTATATCCTTTATATTTGTATTTCCAATCAGTATTTCTCCATCATTTACGTCATAAAATCTTAATAATAATTTTGCAATTGTTGTTTTTCCAGCTCCGTTTTTTCCGACAATTGCAACTTTTTCTTTTGGTTTTATTGTAAAAGAAATATTTTTTAATACAGGGAAACCTGGTTCATATTCAAAAGTAACATTAACAAATTTTATTTCATCAACAATATTTGGTTTTAAAGCATTCTCTTTATTTAATATTTTTGGTTTTTCTTCTAATAATTCTAGTATTCTTTCAGCAGAAATCAAAGTGCTTGGCAAGTCTCTAAAAAACCTTTCATATGTTGTATAGAGTGGGCTATAAATATATGAAGTATAAGATATAAAAGCAACCAATATACCTAACTTAATTAGATTATTAATTACAAAAGTTCCACCAAAATACCATATAAATACGGTAGTTAAATCCATTATAAAAGATATCAAGTCTGCTCTTATTATGAAAAATTTTACTAATTTGGTATCTATGAAATACCAATCGTTTATTGTGTTTTTTGTTTTTTCATATTCTTCTCTTTCCTTTGAGAATAACTTAATACTATAAAAATTCCTAAGAATATTAACTAACTTCGTAAAGATATCTACTGACTTTATTGTTGCTTTTTTGCCAACTGTTCTTGCTTTTCTTTCATAAATTATAAAAAGAGCAAATGCAACTATTGTTGTAATTATAACAGGTATTGCTAAAAAGGGCAATAATAGAAAGAGTATAATAATTGTTCCAATAATCATTAAAGTATCTATAATTATAGAGGGCAGATCATATGCAATAAAATAATTTATTCTTCCTATATCGGATTGATATCTAGATATTAATCTAGAAGGAGAATATTTTTCTACAAAAGAAATATCATTGAAAATTATATGTTCTAATAATAATTCTCTTAGTTCTTTTATAATTTTTATCTGTGTAATGTTCATTAAAAAATCTCCTATTAGATATAAAAATCTATAGCTAATATAAGACATTAGCATTAAGAAAATTATTGTAAGAAATACTTGCTGCGATGGGGTTTTTGATATAAGAACTTTATTTATTAGTAAAGCTGTTAAATAAGGAGGAATTAGACTTATTATAGTACCTATAATAAAGATAATAATAACTAAAGTAAGTTCTTTCTTATATTTTTTAATAATTTGCATTAAAAATCCATATATTTCTTTTTTAGATCTTTTCCTTTCTTCTTCTTTTTCAATTATTTCTGTTTTTACTTTTAAATTAAATTCATCTACAATTTTCCGTATATTATCTGCTTTTTTCTTTGTAAAATATGCAACTTCAAAAACTTTTCCATCTTTATCTATTGCAATTAATTTACATATACTAATTCCATATTCTATATTTAGTTTTTCTACATTATCAATTTCTAATATTTTGTTTTTATTATCATCATATACAGAAATTTTATCATCTAAAATTTCAATAGTTTCTTCAGTAAAATTAAGATTTCTATCAAGATCCGTTTTAAATATTGCTTTAAAATGATCTGTCATAAAATATAAATAATTGTAAATTTACTAAAGTTTTTAATAAAATAGTTTAGACATCTCAAAACAATATATATATTATAAGCTTTTATGAATTGAAAAAATATCTATAAATTTATGTTTAAAGGATGGAAAACGTTAAGAGAAGAAATTAAAAGAAAAGAAAAAGAGAAAAGATTGAAAGCAATAAGAAGGTTAGGAGAATTATTGGAGAAGACAGGTGCTACTCCTGAAGAAACTATAAAAATAATAAGGGAAATTAGGGAAGAAAATTAAAATGAAAATTTAGTCTTTATTCTGAAAATACAGGTTTATTAAAATATTAGAAGATGCAATTTAAAAATTAAATCCGCCGCGGGTGGGATTTGAACCCACGCCCCCTTTCGGGGATATGGTCTCCAGCCATACCCCTTGGTCCGCTCGGGCACCGCGGCATAAATGTCCCCCGCCCATCGTTACCAATACTCATCTTTTCATATTGGTTCGTCTAAGCGGGGATACATATTTAATATAATTTAATATAAAAATATTTTTATGTTAACAAGAAATTTATTAGAAAAGGTAAGTCAAAAAATAAATCAAATAAAAAAAGATGAAGAAAATAATAAAGAAGAAAAAATTAATATTGGAAAATTAAATTTTGATAATTTTGAAGTAAAAGAAAAGAAAAAATATGGATTTATAGATTCTTCTCATGTAAATGGAATTGTTGGACCTTATAGTTATATATATTCTAGGGCAGTGATTGTTTCTGACGATATATATGAAATTATAGAAGATATAGAATTTTTTGAAACATCTTTTATAAGATCAATTAATAATGAAAATTTTGATATTCAAGATATTTCAGAACTACTATCAAAAAATTTAGAATATAAATTGGCAAGAAAATATTCTGATAGATATATATTTATAGATGGATCAATAATATCAGATTCTATATTATATTCAAAATTTTTAGATAATTTTTATAATGAAAATATTGAAAATAGGAGAAAAGAATTTTTAGAAAATTTTGAGTATTTAATAAATAATGGAAATTTATTGGCAGTTGCAAAAAGAATATTAAATTTAGATATAATAAAGCCAGGTAGATCTGATTTATTAACATTGATGAAAGTTTTTCCATCAGAAATATTTTATACAGATATTAATGAAAAACAATTAAAGGAATTTTTAAGTTCAAAAATTCCAAACTGTTCTTTTTGTAACAAAAAAATATATATAATATATTTTAGGGCAAGATATAATGATCATATATATAGATTAGAAGGAATGGAAAAAGTTGAAAAAGAAAAGTTTAAAGAAATAATAAAAGAGGTTATTTATGATCAAAAATCATATCCAAGAGGATTAAAAATGGCTCATAATTTATGTAAAATAACAAATAAAGAAAAATTATTGTTAGAAAGTTATATTAAAAAAATTTTAGGATTTGAAAAAACTGTTGGTTGGGAAACTCATTAGGGTCCGGGGCGGGATTCGAACCCGCGATCTTCAGGTCCACAGCCTGACGCCTTACCACTAGGCTACCCGGACCATAAAAGACCATTATCATTTATATTTTTAACTAATATAAATTGAAGGCATTACATCATTAGGTGGTAATGATCTTAATAAAACCCAATATAA
>NZ_QEFP02000010.1 GCF_003086415.1 Candidatus Nanobsidianus stetteri
TAATTCTCTACCTAAGAGATCTAATTCTTCTTTACATTCTTCTTTAACTTTTTTGCTAATTCTTTAAAGTTTTTTTCATCTAATTTTCCATCAAACATTTTTTTATCTCTATAAAAATTATAACCCCAAGTATCATTTATTATGTTAAGTGGTGATATGCCTTTTGTAGCATCTTCCAAGATACTTGTAAGCAAACCTATAAATACTAAAAACTCAAAAACCTTGTAAAGCTCTTTTTCATCCATATATTTTCCATATTTTTCCTTTATATCATTCCAAAACATTTGAAAAATAGGATCTGATAGAAGTTTATTTAGTATACTCTCAAAACCAAATATATTTGCAGTTATTTGGATCTCTCCATCATTAAAAGGCGAATCATAAAGAAAAAGAGTAATATTTACACCCATATCCTTCTTATTATTATCATCATTATCATCATTTGTAATTCTATTTATAATCCTTGCTACTTTTTCTACAACCATAATTCTCTTAAAATATTCTATTATGTGTTTCGGAGATCCATAACTCATATATATTGTGTTTATAATTTCATTTATAAACTTTTCTAATTTTTCTTCAGATAAATATTTCATTGAAGCATAACTCATATATACCATAGTATCTTCTACACTGGCTTTTTTAATAGCCTTTGCTATAAATACATATCCTAATGTATGTGGGTTTATTTGCAGTTTAAAAGGTTAAAAATTAAAAATTTAGGTTATGATATATTTTTAGAGCCATTAATGTAGTCTCTCATATAGTTGTGATCTTTTTTCAAGCGTTTCATGACAATGCTTTAAGAAATTATAAATATAAGAATTTATAGAATAGATCTTAATTTTAGGACTTTCTTCATAAATTTCTTTTATGTATGTTGAGTTTTTATATATCTTTCTTGTTTGTTTAATGGGAGGTTCCAGGTGTATATTTCCAATGTTTTGCAAAGCATCGAAATCTTTTTTATTGCGAATTTGGAAATCAAGTGGAGGGTTTACTATATAAAAGCCTTTAGAGTCTACTTTATCAGTTATCCTATCAAAATTTTTATTTAGTTCAATTAGAATTCTTAAAAACAAGCGTTCTTGGGACTCTTCTATTTTAAGATCCTCTTCATTATCATAATAATGCTCTATTGATAAACTACAACATTTTATATCTTTATATGCTTTTCTTAGATCAGATATCTCATGTAAAATTAATAACATTGGAAAGACATAATCAGGCTCAAATTTTGCTAAGATATTAATTTCGTCAATATTTTTTCGATTTTTTATGATATATCTCATAACTTCATGGGCTTTATCTTCTCCATAAAATGCACCCCACAAGAAATCGACATCCTTATTATTGTAGTTAGCTTCATGATTTTTATTTAGCACATTTTTCACATAGCTTAAGTAAGTTTCTTCCATATTAGGTGTCTCATTACTGCCAATACTGATAGGTTCTTTCCATAAAATTATCAGTGAACGCATCCTCATTATAGCTCTTCGAGCTAATGATAATGAAAACTGATTATTAACAATATGTGCTAATCGATATTCTCCAATTTCCCATATTTTACTTAGTAATTTTCTTGTAGTACCGATGATACCTCTATTAAATACACCAAATAAATGATAAGCATCATCTAATATAATAGGGTGTGGGAATGATTTACCTTTTTCTTCTATTTGTTTTCCATGTAGCATAATTCTACCCAAGTAATCATAAGGTAAATAGCAAAAGTCTAAATATATAGAATTTTTAATTTGTTCATCAGTGTAACCTAGATTTTTCATAATATGCTTGTAAATTGCTATAGATAATGTAGACTTGCCTGCACCAGGTCCACCTAGAATTAATAACCAATAATCTGTATCAAAAGCCGAACTTATTGAGTCAGTAATATACTTAGAAATGTCTCTTAAAAAGGTTATCGGATTTACAAAAATATCTGTTTTAATGTTCTGGGCTTTGGTAGATAATAATTTGAAAGCTTTTGTTTCTTTAAATAAATTTAATATATCTATAGATGTTAATCTTTCTATATCCGAAATGTTTTTTATATCTACCATAATATATTATTATTTTGGAATTTTTAAATTTTTGTGAATTTTATTTAAAGATTTTTATAAAAAATATAACTTCGAACTATAAGTTAAGAAAAGTCGTTTCCTTTATACTTTCAAAAACTATTAAAGATACAGTTTCTTTTACTCCTTTAATTTCTCTTATCTTATCTAAAACTGCTTTTCCTAAACCCTCAACATCTTTTTCTCTAACCTTTGCAATCATATCCCAATCCCCAGCTATTATATGGACTTCTTGAATTTCTGGTAAGTTTGCAATTTTCTTAGAATCTTTTTATAATTAACGATAAAATTTATTTTCCAGAAAGTATATTCATTAATTCTCTAAATCCTTCTAATTCTTCTTTAGAAATTCCATATAATCCAGCAACTACTAAATCAATTTCATCTTCAACTTTTTTAAGTTCTTCTTTTGCATTAATATTTTTACAATAATCAGGTTTATTATTGGAATATATGCATTTTGCTAATTCATGATTTTTTAAATAAATCAACAATAATATAAATACAAGAGAAATATTAGAGAATCTAAAAGAAAAATTAAAAGAAAAATCTGAATATTTAAATTTAGATATAAAAAAATAAATATTATATAATATTTGCAAAGAGTTTTAAAGAAAGAATTAAAGATGATAAAACATATTTATTTGATTTAAAAGATTTAGAAAATATAATGTATTGAATATAAGAATTAAATAATTTGTTATCGGTTAATTTCATAATATTTTATTGGATATATTATAAAATTATCAATTAAAAAATTTTTAATTTGTTAGAATAATAATAAATTACTTTTGAAATAAAAATCTAATAAAGGCTAAAAAAGTTAAATTTAGAGGACCCCTCGCTGCAAAGATACTTTCATATAAAATATACCCTCGTCATAAATAGCCGAATTACCATTTATACTTAATTCTGGAATTGCTTTTTTTGGCTTATCTAGATCCATAGAGATATCTGTACGTGTATGATACTCAGGTAATTTTAGATATAATATTTTATGAATATCTAGAATTTTCTCTTTTATACTGTCTATGAAAGAAGTGATTTGATGAGAATATCTAAGTCTTTTATCATCATGATGAGGGCATTCAATATGATAAGGTGAATGTTGTGTGTCTAAAAGACACAGAAATTCTTTATCTTCATAAAGGTACATTATAATATCATTTTCACATAATATAAGTTCATTACTAAATTTCTTACAATACGAATATGCTACTGTATTGGATTTTTTTATTTCAGATATATCAGTCTTTTCTTTTACATATTCATATATTTCATTAAATAATTCCTTTAGACCTTTTACATGATCTCTTATACGATATTTTAATTCCCATATATTAAGGTTTTCCATTATCTCAAATATTTTTTCAGAGCTTTTATTTAATTGTTGATCGTATTTTTGACTTTTATCAGTTTCTTTTAGATGTTCCTCAATTATTTTCATTAAATCCTTTCTTCCATATAGCTGTTGGCTATCCATACTATTATACTATATAAAAGATTTGTAAATTTATCTTATATTATAATCATGTAATTGTAATGGGCAAATATTTTAAAAATAAAATATCTATAATTATAAACTCAAAAATAAAAATTAGCAAATGAATAATTAAAGATTATCCATATTTAAGTTCTATAGATAGTATATTAAATAATTTAAATATTAGAGCGTGATATAAAATTCTTGAAAATTAACGTATAGAATATAATAAGAATTAAATAATTTGTTGTTATCAATTATTGAGCTAAATAGATTAGCATTAATATACTCTTTAATATAATTATTTTTGAAATAAAAAATCTAATAAAGGCTAAAATAGTTATGACTTAGGACGAAGATAACGGTACCAACGTATTGAAATTTTATATATACTATCTATATATTCAAATTTATGTCTACTTATACTTATTTTTGGATTCTCTCGTATTCGCTTTTTTAAATCTATAGAAGCATCTGCGAATATATTCATATATTGATCGCCCATATTCGTAAGTTCTCTCGGATCTAATAATATATCATCTAATATATTTAAAACTGATTTTTTTATACCTTCTGGGAAAGGACATTTTTGAAGAGGATCAGATAATATAAATGTCTTACCATCATAATCAAGGCATTCAATTTTATAAGATGTTCGGTCTAAACTACACAAAATATGTACATTTTCATCTTCATCATATTTATAATGATGATAATAAATATATGTTAGAAGATGATTGTATACACTCCTATTATAAATATCTGACGTAAGATAATTATATTCGGGTCTCATATATTCATTAAAAGGTTCATTAGCATCTTTATTATAATGCAAACCTACGTATGCTTCGAGTCTTTTTGCTTCAGATATACCAGCCTTTTCTAGTGCTTTTTCAACCAATTCGTTTAATGAGTCCTTTAGTTCTTCTATATCATATACTACTCGTTCCTTAAGTTCTTCTATTAAATTAAATGTTTTTTTATAACTTTTATCCGGTTGTTGCTTGTTCATATTATTACATTATATAAAAATTTTAAATTTATATTGTATTCTAATTATATAATTGTAATAAACAAAAAATATAAATTCAAAGATAAAATTGACGACTATATAATTATAGAATAATAATAAATCACTTTTGAAATAAAAAAAATCTAATAAAGGCTAAAAATAGTTATGACTTAAAAGAATCATAAAAGGGTGTGGTCACATCAGTATAATATCTGCCAAAGACCAAAATTAGCCTGGCCTTTAATGGACCTTTGTCATATTCAATTTCATAAGTATTGCTACTTGTTTTATGTGTACTTATTCTTGCATTCTCCATTGTCTGCTTGTTTAAATCCCTAGAAATCTCTCCATATATACGTATATACTTATATATCTCATCCATCTCCTTAAGTACAGGGTCTACTGTAGATAATGTATAATATATACCTTTAAATGGACCTATTATACTGTTTATATCGTTTATGGGAGAACTAGACTTGGGTAACTCAAATGCTGATTCAAAAATATAGCGAATACTATATTGAATGCATCTAAATCTATCATAATAATCTCTTGAGTTTGAATAACACTCAATTATTTTAGTACTATAAGACTGTATTTTAATATAATGACTTTCACAGTGCAGGCCTCCGTAATCCTGTTTACTAAAAATCAAGTCTACTCTTGCATCATATATTCTTATTTCAGGTAGATTAGTCGCTTCTTGTACTTTTTTAACAATTTTGTCTAATGCTCCCTCTAGTTGCATTATAGGAAATCTTAATCCGCTATTTAACTCTGGTATTTTTTTAGAACTTTTATCAGTTTTTTCTAACCATTTATCAATTCTTTTCCCTATATCAGATATTTTTTCAGAATTTTTATCTGATCTTTGATTAGATCTTTTACTTTTATCAGTTTTTTCTAGCCAGTCATAAACGCTTTTTAATATCTCAGATATTTTTTCAGATTTTTCATCTGATTGTTGATAGTCCATACTACACACTATGTAGGAAAAAATTTATAAATTTATCTTATACTATAATTATATAATTGTAATAAATAAATATTTTTAAAAATAAAATATCTATAATTATAAACTCAAAAATAAAAAATTAATGACTAAATAATTAAAGATCAATCAATATTAAAAGTAATTTGGTTAGATAAAAATAAACAGAACTTAATGTAAAAGCTAATACTATTCTAAGAATTTCTGATACTATTATATTTATCATTATTATCACAATAATATAAGTAAAACATAAAAATGAATATTTTGACCATGTTGCTTTCTATAAAACCTATTTCACAGTAAAAATAAACCTTATTCAAATATTTTTATAAAAAATATAACTTCGAACTATAAGTTAAGAAAAGTCGTTTCCTTTATACTTTCAAAAACTATTAAAGATACAGTTTCTTTTACTCCTTTAATTTCTCTTATCTTATCTAAAACTGCTTTTC
The DNA here is from genome assembly GCF_003086415.1 of Candidatus Nanobsidianus stetteri. Lineage (GTDB taxonomy): Archaea > Nanobdellota > Nanobdellia > Nanobdellales > Nanobdellaceae > Nanobdella > Nanobdella stetteri_A. Next base: position 6,023 of record NZ_QEFP02000010.1, read on the forward strand.
CTAAACCCTCAACATCTTTTTCTCTAACCTTTGCAATCATATCCCAATCCCCAGCTATTATATGGACTTCTTGAATTTCTGGTAAGTTTGCAATTTTTTCTGCAACTTCTCTTTGTTTAATACCTGCAGAGGGATCATATTTTATTAAAACAAAAGCCAAAACATTTTTACCAATAGCTTTAGGATCTAAAATTGCTCTATATTCTTTTATTATTCCTGCATTTTCTAATCTCTTTATTCTAGCGAAAATTGTAGTCTCTCTCATTTCTGTAATTTGAGAAAGTTCTCTTAATGAAAGTTTGCAATTCTTCTGTAAAAGTGAGAGTAATTGTTTATCCTTTTCATCTATCTTCATAAAAAATTAATATTTTTTTAAAGTTTAAGTATTTTATTCAAAATACCTTTAAACTTTATGAAATTTATACATACTATATCCTATCAATTGGTAAATTAAATTTTGAAAAATATTCAATTTTTATATAGAATTTAAGTAATTTTTTGAATACCTTTCAAAAAATTTTATAAAAAATTTAAGAACAGGTAATACAAATATTAACAATGGCGGTAGAAGAAATGATATCTCACCTAAAAGAAATGAAGCCAATACTAAGAATACAGACAGTAGTACTGAAGGAAATGCAGTCATTCATGGTAGGAAGAGGCTTTGTACAACTACTACCAATAGTAACATCAAAATTTACAGATCCATTGGCACCAGATCCAGGATCCAGCGTTATATTCACACCATCATTCGAGTATTATTCGCAGAAACTAGTAATAACACAGAGTATGATTTTGCATAAGCAGCTATCCCTTATAGCAGCAGATAAAATATTTATATTCTCACCAAACGTTAGATTAGAAAAGAGTGAAAGAGGTAAAACAGGAAAGCATGCTTTTGAATTTACACAAATGGATTTCGAAATGGCATATGCAAAGATGAAGGATGTAATGGATTTAGTAGAAGATTTAGTAATACATGTAATCAAAAAAGTTAAAGAAGAATGTAAAGAAGAATTAGATCTCTTAGGTAGAGAATTAAGAGTTCCTTCAAAACCATTCAAAGTTTATAGATATTCGGAAGTTTTAGAAAAATATGGTAGTGATGATGCTTTAAGTGAAAAAGAGAAAGATCCATTCTGGATTATTGATATAAAAAGAGAGTTCTATGATAAAGAAGATGAAGAACATCCAGGTCATTATTTAAACTATGATTTGATTTTGCCAGAGGGATATGGAGAAGTTTTATCTGGAGGAGAAAGAGAATATAAATATGAGAGAATTATGGAAAAGATGAAAGAATTAGAAAAAGAAGGTAGAGATTATTCATCATATAAAGACTATTTAGAAGTTGCTAAAATGGGATTATTAAAACCAAGTGCTGGAGGAGGAATTGGTGTTGAAAGATTATTGAGATTCTTAACAGGAAAGAGACATATAAAAGATGTTCAATTATTCCCAAGAATTCCTGGCGAAGAAGTAGTTTTCTAGATTTTTCTTTAATAAATTTTTTATTTTTAATAAATATTTTAGAAAAATCAAAAAGGTTAGAAATTGCAATTTATTAAACTAGATAATGAGAAAGGTTTATTAATAGAAAAATTTTTATATAAGTAAATACAAAATTTGATATAAGCTTTAGTATAGTATAGTTAAATGAATAATATTTAATTAAATAATATAAAAAGTATTATCGACATAATAAAAGTTATAGATTATCTATATAAATGCTTATTTTGCATAGTTTAATGCACAACAGATTTGAGAAGGAAAAAGAATATTATAAAGGGATAGTGCAATAATAATAAAAATAATATAAGCAAAAAAAGTCGCAAATGACATAAAAATAGCTACTCTTAAATTTACATTGGACAGAAATTTATAAGCAATTAGATTTGTTATAAAAACCGAAATTAGAATTACTAAAATGACTGTAAATATTTCTAAGGTTATTATGGTTGCATCAATAGGGTATGAAGAATATATAAAGTTAAAGATAATTATTGTAAAAATAAAAATTATAAAAGATGATATTCCTGAAAGAGAAGTAATAGTCCAAGTTCTAGAAAATGATATATTTAAATTAAAATAACTTTTAGCAAATGAATAAATAAGTTTTGAAAATATATATGAATATCCGATCCAACCTAACATAAAAGGTGACAAGAATATTAGAAGGTTTTTTACTGCAATAATTACTGATGTTATCATGCTTAAACTAGCCATTTTATAATATATTATTGCCTTATATATAAATATATTTTGAGGATTATTAGAGTGTTATTATTGTTATAATTGAAATATCTATGTCTATGAAGAATTTTATCAAAAATAATTTAGTGAGAGTAATATTATTTATTTATATTAATTGAATAAAATTGGTTATGAAAAATATTTATGTTCTTATAATTAATAAAATCTATTTTCCAGATAATATATTCATTAATTCTTTAAATCCTCCCAATTCTTCTTTAGAAATTCCATATAATTCAGCAACTGCCAAATCAATTTCATCTTCAACTTTCCTAAGTTCTTCATTTGCATTAATAGTTTTAAAGTAGTTTAGTTCTAAGATTAGATTTTTGTATTGCACTATATATTTCTGTTTCATATTTAGTAATTTCATCCATACTATAAATAGAAAGAAGTTTATTTAGAAATTTTGCTCCATGACCTTTGGTGTTAGTTAATTTATGAATTACTTCATGAACTATAATATATGTAAGACAATCTTCACTAACATTTTTGAAAATATCTTCGTTTATTACAATAAGATCTTTTTCCCAATCATAATATGCTATCGCTCTAATTTTTTTAGTTAATATTTTAATTGAATCAACTTTTGTTAAATCTATTACTTTAGATTTTATATTTTCAATATCAATTTTTGTTGTCATTTTCATATAACCATCTAATTATCTGATCCTTTATTTTCTCAACTAATTCGACTTTAATATATCTGTCTTCTATTTTTATATTTTTACAGTTCTTTACAATATCTATCTTTAATAGCTTTTCTAGCTCGCTTTCTTTGCTATCTATAATATATTTTGCATCTTTGAAAGATTTATTTTTTATCATATCTTTTATCTTATTTAGAAAATCTGATAGCTTATTGAAATTTATTTCTTTACAAGATTCGCCAAATTCTTCAGTTAATGCTAATCTTATAGAATATAGTATTTTATCTATATCATTCATTTTATTTCTATTTTCAGAATATTTCGTTATTTGATCATAAATTGATTTCAATTGACGTAATATCTCTTTAGTATCTTGTTTTCTAGCAATCCAGTCTTCTTCTAATTTATTTAATATTTCCGATACTTTTTTATAAAAAGGATCAATGTCTATATCTTCTTCTATTTTCTTATGTATTACTAGAAAATATGCATATGTTTTATTTTTAATCTCTTTTTCAGATATTTCAGCCATTTTTTCTAAGATTTTATCATTAATAATTGCACTTTCATCTTCTTTAAATCTTTCAATTTCCGTTTTATCGTAGATCAAATCTAGTATTTCGTTGAGTAATTTATTTAAACCTTTTATTTTTTTATTTTGTTGACTATTTATTAATCTTAATAAAATTTTAACTGTATCTATATCATCTTTATATATTATTTTAGTTGAGGAATTATTATATGGAGATAGAGAATTATAGAATTTTATAACTTTAACTAAACTATTTATTGTAGACTTTAAATTACTAATTTGTTTTGATAAATTTTCATCATATATAGAATCTAAGTTGTTGAAATAATAATAAAATCTTATTTTTCTTATTTTATCTTCATATTTTTTTATCCAATTTTCTGTCGATTTTATATCTCTTTTAAGTTCATCCAAATCTATACTTAAATTTTCTCCATTAACATATAATGATTTTAGATTATTTTTAACTTTATCAAAGCATTTCTTAAAATTCTCTTCTTCAGTATTTTCATCTTTTAGAGTAGTTTCTAATTCTTCTTCTATATTTTTTATATCTTTTTGTTGCGATAGCAATCTATTATATTTAATTAGTGTCTTCTTTAAATTTGGTAAAAGACCTATAGAATCTACAACTAATCCCGTTTCTTTTCCAGGGAAGGGTCTATTCACTCTTCCAATAGCTTGAAGTAATTTGTGACTATAAATTGGTTTATCTAAATACATAACTCTTAATTTAGGATAATCAAAACCTGTAATAAGCATATCTGTTACTATTAAAATCCTTGGATCCGATGAATTCTTGAAGTTATCTATAATATTAGAATTAATTTCATCAAAATCTTTAATTCCGTATTTATTTCTTAATTCTTCCATATATTGTCTAATATCAGGATCTGTTTCATTATAATTATATGTCATTACTATTTCAGACCAATTTTTAGCTTGTTCTCCAAATGTTTCAATTAGATGTTTATCAAGATATCTTTTCATTAATACACATGCTTTTCTATTAGCCATTACTATCATAGCTTTAAATCTAAATTCTGGTATTTTAATATTAAAATCCTTTGATTTATTGTTTATATCTATCGTTTGTGTATCTTCTAAAATATGTTCTGTAATATATTTGGCCAATGCATCAATTCTTTTTGGATTTAGTAGAAATACTTTTATTTCATTTATTATATTTTTTAACTGCTTATCAGAGATATTAATATTATCTTGTTCAAAATATTCACTAATATCTTTTCCTTTTCTTTCATTTTTCAAATATTCTTCTATATATTTTTCAATTTCATTTTCATCTAATTGGAATCTTATACTATTTTCTCCTTCCTTTATAGACTTATATATTATTGGTAATGTAGCCCCATCTTTAATTGAATCATTTATAGAATAGGCATCTAAATAAAATTCATTCAGATCTGGATAAGAAAATTCTTTCAGAGTGTTTTTATCTTCATTAAGTATTGGTGTTGCGGTAAAACCTATAGTTATAGCATTGGGAAATGCTAATCTTCTAACAGAAGCTAGTCTACCATATTGACTTCTATGTGCTTCATCAATTAAGAATAATATTTCTTTTTTATTGGGAGCTCCTAATTTAAAACATTCTTCAATTTTATTCTTATCATTAAGTTCTGAACTCTTTATCTTTTCGTATTCTGAAGGATTTGATGTTTTAAGATAATCCAAATATTCATCTTTTAATTTACAAAGAAGATTAATTATTCCTTCTCTTTCTTCGTTTTCTAAATCTCCTTTTTGAAATTTTTGTATAGTTACTATATAAATTCCACGGGGAGCAGTTTTACCATTGGAAAATTCAGATTCTTTAATTTGTTTTATTAAATGATGAAGTTCAGAGATACTATTAATCTTAGTAATATTTTTATAATTAGTTAAAAGTTTATCATGTATTTTAGAAAAGGTATCTGAATGTTGCTTTTCTAGATCTTGTCTATCTACAACTATAAAAATTATAGGACTTCTATCTGAATAATTAAGTAAGAACTTGTAAGCTATAAAGAACATTGTATAAGTTTTTCCACTTCCAAGCCAATGCCAAATTAAACCTCTATTTTTATTCGATTTTTCATCTAGATATTCTTTTATTCTATTAAAAGATTTTTCTGCAGCTCTATATTGATAATATCTGGCAGCTATTCTATAATAATTATTGTCAGATTTTATTACAAAGACATAATATTTTAAAAAATTTAATAAAGTAGTAGGATTTAAAAGATCATATATATTATCTTTTCCATCTATTTTCCAGATTTGTAGATTTTTTTCTCTAGGTTTATTATCATAATTTGGAAAAATAGGTACATAACCTTTTTCCTTACCAATTGCAAATCCTATATGAGTCATTTTGGCAAGCTCTGGGGCTTTTATTTCATATATAGAAAGTTGATTTAATGCTTCGTATTCGGTATCTGGAAGTTCTCTTTTTATTTCTACTAAAGCTAATGGAATACCATTTATAAATAATGTAAAATCAGGTTCAATAATATCTATACCTTTAAATTTTAATTCATGAGCATAAATAAATGAATTTTTTGATATATTATCATAGTCAATAAGTTTTAAATTAAGACTAGTAGATGGGTCTTCAGGATTATCAAAGGTTATACCATGTTTTATATAATCGGAAAATTCTGATAAAGTAGAATTTTGGATTTTTCTTTTTATTTCATTTAAAATCTTATTTATACTATTGTTAGATAATTTATTAAATATATCCTTATTTATTTCTCTTATTTTTTTATCTAGTTCTTCCTCTATGATATATGAAGGAGATATACTATGTTCTTTAAGATCAGGATAAGAATTAGTAATATTTTTCCATCCTAGCTTTTCGATATTCTTTATAAAGTGATTATGATCTACTGAAATCTCTAGTCTCATTTTAGGTCACCTATTGCGATCGAATTTACCCTTATCTTGCCCGTCATTAAAGCCGCTAATAATTTTTCTTTCAATTTCTTCATATAATCTAAATATTTTGTTTCAGTCTCAATTTTGTTATCGATTGTTGAAAGTATTTCTGCTATTTTCTTCTGTTCTTCTAATGGGGGTAGAGGTATCTTAATTGATTTTAATTTGGATGCTTGGATAGTTTTAATGGTAGTTTGTGATGAAATATTATCCAAATTTTTCTTAAAAAAATCTGATAGGAAAAACTGTTTAAAAAATGGAGGATAGCATCTTAAACGATTGAGCGAAATTTTCATTAAATTAGCCGTTATGTTTGCTCCTTCTAGAAATTTAGGAACTATAGCAACTTTTCCCAAAGTTCCTCGTACTGATAGAACAAAATCACCTTCATTTAAGATAGTTCTATAAAATCTTTTAGAAGTTTCTTTTGAAATAAATCTATATTTACTTAGATCGTCTTCAAGTTCTCCATTTTCTTTTATAAGTTCTGCTCTAACTTCCGGAACCCCTTCATTCATTCCTACATATTTAATATTGTAATAGGTAGGATACCTATATATATCTATAGCTATCTCTTCAAGCTTAACAATTTCCCAATTCTTTGGTATCTTTCCAATCTCTGTATCTTTAAATTCTTTATGCCATATTTTCCCAGTAATAAGTAAATTTAATGTTTTTTCTTTTAATATTTTTAGTTTTTCAATTAAATTTGTTGTATCTATAATTATAGTATCTACAGTATTAAGAATTTCAACAATCTTTTTTTGTTCCTCTAATGGAGGGATAGGGACTGAGCTATTTAAAACTATTTCAAGTGTAAGATTGGGTTGAGTACTCTTTTTAATAAATTTACTCCAATAAGGTTTGAAGTATAGATACCAATAATATAAAAATTCTGTATCTATAATATTCTTATTAGGTATTATTCCTACAATTGCTTGATTTGTCGTTACTGGTATTTTATTAATTGCAACAAATCCTATAGAACCATAAATTGTTAATAGTAAAGAATTCTCTGGAACTATCCAAGCATTAGAATTTTCTAATCCTTTTTCAGTAATGAATTCTTCAGTATTATATAGATACTTACTAGATTTCGTTATATCTTGTGCCTTTACAAATGGAATATTTCCGTTCCAATACTCGGGAACATTTGTTCTAGGTGTTCCTCCAGATTTTGCTTTTATTATAACATCTTTTAATTTTCTTACTTCCCAATCTTTAGGAAATTTTATAAATTCATCATTATATTCACTCATTTTTATTAACTATAATTCTAATTATCTCTTTCAATTCCTTTTCCTTTTCTTCCCTTTCTTTTTTAATCTCTTCTATATTTTTCCATAATTCTTTTATTTCATCTATACTTACAGAATTATTATTCTGAATTTTTGTAACATAATTGGATACATTTAAATTGTAATCATTTTTTATTATTTCTTCTATGTCTACTACTCTAGAAAAACCAGGTATTGTTTTAAATTCTTTATATATTTCTACTATTTTTTGTATATGTTCATTGCTTAGTTTATTTAATTTTCTAACTTCGAGATGTTTAACATAAAGATCTGTTGCATCTATAAAAAGAATTTTTCTTTTTCTATCTTCTTGTTTTTCTTTATTAAATATTATTATTATTCCAGATGCTTGAGTATTATAAAATAATTTTTCTGGAAGTAGAATTATTGCTTCTATCAGATCATCATTAACAATTTTTTCTCTGATTGCTTTTTCTTTTCCCTCTCTAAATAAAGCACCTTGATCTAGTATAACTCCAACTTTCTTTTTAGCATAATATAACATCAACTGTATCCACGCCCAATCTGCAGTATTATTTGGGGGAAAGCCATATTTGTAAATTTTGCGTAAACTAATATCATTACCCAATATTTCTTCACCATATCCATCTTGATTCCATGGAGGATTGGCTACAACATAATCAACTTTAAATTGTGAATTTTCATCAAACTTAAGCTTTTTTAGACTATCTCCTACCTGAATTTTTATTAAATTTTTTTCAATTCCATGTAATATAAAGTTTAATTTAGCTATTGCTGCCATATCTGGATTATATTCTTGTCCAAATAGACCAACTCTACTAACTCCACCTTTTTCTTTTGTATATTTATAAGCTTCTATTAACATTGCTCCAGATCCCATGGCAGGATCTAATATATCAGACCCAGGTTCTGGGTCAATTAATCTTATTAATAATTTAATTACTTCATATGGTGTATATACCTCTCCTTCTTTACCTTTGGTTGGAGCAAATTGAGCTAAAATATACATGTAAGCATCTCCTATAATATCATAATCAACGTTAGAAAAATCCAACTTATCAAATATTCTTTTTATTTGATCGAGTCTGGCTTTATGTTCGCTTTCCAAATGTGAAATTCCTAATTTATCTAATAGAGCTTTCATTAAATCTTTGCTTATAATATCAGGATTTAATTCAGCAAATTTTATTAAAGCATTTTGGAATTCTTCTAAATAATTACTTTTCTTAGTTATTTCTTTCCATGTTATTAATTCTCTATTATTTTCATCATACATCTTAAAATCAGAGTTTGCTATAATATAAGCTTCTTCTCTAGATAGTCCTTCTTCTTTAATTATTCGGTTAACTTCACTTTCATATCTATCACTTATGGCTTTATAGAAAAGAAATATTAATAGTGATCTATAATCTAAACCTGTTCTAATTAAATCAGCACCTTGCTTCAAAGTTGTAAATAAATCTTTTTTTGATAATTTAGTAGAATTATTTAAGTAATCATTAATTGTCTTTTCCATATATTTTATCAATCTATTAAGGGTTTATAAAGATAAAAGTAATATTCATAATTAAAATAATTCTGCTCTAAAGATTAGAACATTATCCTATAGTTTTTATTGATATAAATTCTCTTATCTGATATGATCCACTATTTTATTATTGTTTAAATCTTTCTGAGAAAGAAAGTAATTATTTGCATCAAAATTTATATCAAAATATAATGAATATCAAGAAAGAGCAAAGAAATTATTAGAAAATGCATATCCTGAAATAAAGGATAAAGTAGAAATATTAGATGCAAATAAAATAAAAGGATTAAAAAATATACTAAGTAAATATGGAGATGAAATAAAGAAATTAATAAATTTGGGAAAGTAAATATTAAGATCATACAATTTTTTAGTCCTTTAAACATATTATCTTAAGCTATAGATTTACATTATAAAGGGTAATTTAAACGATAATAAACTTTATATATGTATAATTACAATTGGTATAATTATGATTATACAAAATTTCAAAGATAGAAAAGAAGAATTAACCTAGGATATGTTTTTGAAGATATAGCAAAACAATTTTTAATAAAAAGCAAATTATTTAAATTTACAAAAATTGGAAAATGGTGGTATAAAGATAAAGAAATAGATTTGGTTGCATATAATGAAAATACAAAAGATATATATTTTATAGAATGTAAATATTCTGATAATATAAATGCAAAAGAAGTATTGGAAGATTTAAAAGAAAAATCTGAATATATAAATTTAGATATAAAAAATAAATACTATATAATATTTGCAAAGAGTTTTAAAGAAAGAATTAAAGAGAATAATTTACATTTATTTGATTTAAAAGATTTAGAAAATATAATATATCGAATATAAGAATTAAATAATTTGTTGTTATCAATTAATTTCATAATATTTTATTAAATATTTTGCAAAATCATCAATTAAAAAATTTTCTAATTTGTTAGAATAATGTAATTATTTTTGAAATAAAAATCTAATAAGGGCTAAAAAATTATAGCTTATTAATAATATTGGTAGTGTATATTAATATTAGGTTCTTCCTTTCCATGTCTAGAAGCAGTTACTGTTATACGCATTCTTTGCTGATCACCCATATCTGTAAATGCTTCTGGCTTTGATACACCTAATGCAATTAGAACTAAATATTTCATACCATCTAGGAAATTAGCGATTTGGGGCAAATCAGATAATTCAAATGATGACTTACTGCTATAATGAGTGCAGCGAAGTTTATTAGGTGAAAATGTAGAGTTCGAATGACATTCAATTTCATCCTTGTCTTTTAGAGAATTAAGAACGTATAATGTAAAATCATAGTTATCGCACTGAATACCTCCATACATACCTTTACGACAATCCAAACTACCTGCTAAAGAGTATCCTCTCACCCCAAATTCTTTTATTCCAAAGTCGTTGGTAGCCTTTTCTTTCACATATGCAGCCGTTCCTAGTAATAAGCTATCTAGTTGGCTTCCAATAAGTTGTAACCCTTTATTAATTTTTTCTCCCTGTATTTTTTCAGGTTCTTTATATAGTTGTTGGCCGTCCATACTATATATCATATGAGAAAAATTTATAAATTTATCCTACACCATAGCTATATAATTGTAACAAACAAATATTTTTAAAAATAAAATGTTTGTGATTATAAATTCAAAAAATAAAAGATAATAATAGAATAATATAACTACTTTTGAAATAAAAAATCTATAAAGGCTAAAAAATAGTTATGACTTAGAAGAGCGATTTAAGTACCACCAGGTAATATTAACATTAAATCCATTCTCATTATATTTAAATTCATTATTATATTCACTTTTATGTATACTTATTAATGGATTTGCTTTTATTTGATTGTCTGGATACCCCGAAGCCTTTATGACTATATTCATACTTTTATTACCCATATTTGTAAGTTCTCCTTGATCTAATATATCATATAATATATTTAGAGTTGATTTTTTTATATCTTCTGGGAAAGGACATTTTTGAAGAGGATCTGATAACGTAAATTTTTTACCATTATAATCAGAGCATATAATTTTATAAAGTAGTGGGTTTAAATGACATGAAAGTACTTTTCTATTACCTTTTTTATTATAATAAATATATATTGTAAGATAACCATATTCACCTTTATTATAAAAGTCTTCTATAAGATATGTAAGATAATTATATCCATGCCTCTTAAGTTTACTAGTAATTTCATTAAAATCAAAATATTTAGGGTAACTTAAACCTATGGATGCATCGAATATTCCTATTTCAGATATGCCAACCTTTTCTAGTGCTTTTTTAACCACTTCACTTAATGAGCTCTTTAGTTTTTTTATATCATATTCTAGTTCCCATTGTTTAATTTTTTTCATTAAATCGGAACTTTTATATAGATATTGACTGTCCATACTATTACATTATATAAGAAAAATTTATAAATTTATCTTATACTATAGTTATATAATTGTAACAAACAAATATTTTTAAAAATAAAATATCTATAATTATGAAATCAGGGCATAATAATTATTTGATAGTCTAATCGTCTTCTATTTAAGTTCTCTGGATAGTTGTTAAATAATTTAATATTAAAGTATGATATAAAATTCTTGAAAATTAATGTATAAAATATAAGAATTAAATAACTTGTTGTCAATTCTTGAGTTAAATAGATTAGTATTATACTTAACCAGATCTCTTTACTTTTTCGGCAAGTCAAAGTTCTAAGCGTTTTTGGCCAATCTGTAGTATGTTAGCATACTTCTTGAAGATAATCTCAAATAAAGATCTATTATCATCTAGACTAGGTTATCTAGTCAGGCAACTAAGAGTTCTTTATCATAAAAGTTAAGGTACCTTACACTAAGTCTCTCTATTCTTTACTATCTCTTTTAGTGTCAACCGGTCTGCTATCTTCTTGCGAATGATGAATATCTTTTCCCAACCTCTTAAAGAGCTCTGAAATAGTTTCTATCGCAATCTTTCTTGCTATAAAAGCGTAAGGGTTATTTTTTTGGATCTCCATTACTATGTCCTCCTGAGAGCTCACTCTATTTATAATCCTCATCAGATCCTTGAAGGTCACAGTTTTCATGACTTCTATCTCTTTCTTGACACCCAATACTTTTGCCAACTTATTGTAACTTTCCTTCAAGGCCAGCAAATAAAAGTGAGAAAGTACCTGAACTACTGCCATAGCCTTATCGTGCTTCTCAGGGTCGCTAATGATAACATTCAATCCAGCCGACTTCCAGAAAGAGATAACGTCGCTTATGTCTTCACTAGTTTTAGAGGGTATGACTACTATATCCTCTCCTATTGGGTTTGATTGGGGACCGAAGAGAGGATGAGTGGAGACGAACCGGAAAGATTCCTCAATACTGATTCTCTCGAGGAAGTCAAAGTTGTCTCCCTTAACGGAGAGGATGTCCATCACAGTCTTTCCTCTTAATGCAGTCTTCAGGTTAAAGAAGTAATCTCCCTTGATTGCCTCGGGTGGTAGGGCTAAAATTATGTAATCCCCCCATTTCAGAGCTTCATTCTGGGGCATATAGACGCATCCAGATTCCTTTGCAACATTCTCAGCTTTATCAGAGTTCCTGCCCGTTATTACCACATTGTGTCCGGCTGAGGTGAGAAGCTTGGCCAAAGCTTTGCCCATGCCTCCATATCCTACTATAGTTACTCTCTTGGGATAGGAATTGGTAAGCTGAACTTTCTTAGAGTAATACAAAATGGAGTTTACAAGTTCTCTTGCCAATTCTTCAGGAACATTCAGTTTTTTGGAATTTTCGACCCAATTCTTTAGTACTTCTGCTTCCCTAGTCTCATCTTTAATAGGTAAACCTAACATATTCTTAATCTCAGCTATTTTTCTAGAAATCAAAAACCTTTGAGAAATTAAATAAAGGATCTGATAATCTATCTCATCTATTTTATCTCTCAGTTCTTTCAGGCTCATTTTATTAACTCAATGTGGATTGGTTTATGATGCTCTCCAATCTTCTTATTCAGTGATATCCTCATCAAAGTTTTATTATTGATGGTCTGATGATTGGAACTGTTAGGTGCGTCGTTGTATCTGGAGTGAACAACTATAAACTTCACTTCTAGGTTCATCACGATATGACAGTCTTTGATTGTGCATTTTCAGCCATTTCGTTTAATGAGTTCTCTAAATGTTTTATGGGAAAATCAAATATTTTTTCAGAACTTTCATATAATTGTATATTTTCCATAATATTGTAATAAGCAAATATTTTAAAAAATGAAGTATCTATAATTATAAAGTTAAAAATAAAAATTAACGGCAAAATAATTATGAAATAATAATATAGTACAATCCAGAAGGGCTAATATAAGTTACAAAACATTGTAATAGTAGATCTACCATTGTAATAAATAAATATATTATCATCTATAATTATTACTGGATTCTCTATTCTTTGCTTATATGGATCTGTAGAAACAGTTGCTCTCATGTGTATATATTGATTACCCATATGCATAGGTACAGCTGGATGTAATGTATTATGTATACTTCGAATTGAATCTTTTATACCCTCCCTAAAAGAAAAGCCTCTAGGATTTTGGGGAGAATCTTGGGGAGGATCATATAACTCAAACGATTTACCAATATAATCGGTACATTTAATTTTATAAGATATTGTGTTTGAACGACACTCAGCTAATTTATATTTATCTTCATTATAAAAGGATGTTGTAATATCGTATCCGCACAACATAAGTCCATCACTATGCTTATGGCAACCCATATCTATTTCGGTAAGGTTTTTTCTTATTTCAGATAAATAAGTCTTTTCTTTTACTTCTTTAGTCATCCACTTTAATAAGTCCTCTAATTTTTTTATATGATCATTTAGTCTTTTTTTAGTTTCTTCTTCCGACAATCTATTAATTTTTTCCATTAAATCAGATATATTTTCAAAACTATTAACCGGTTGTTGATCATTCATACTATTATACTATATAGAAAAATTTATAAATTTATCTTATACTATAGTTATATAATTGTAACAAACAAAATTATAAAGTCAGAGACGGAAATTAATAACAAAATAATTATAGAATAATATAATCATTTTTGAAATAAAAATCTAACAAAAGTTAAAAAATTATAACTTAAGAGGAATATAAATCTACAACAAAGTAATCTCAATCTTAAATATACCCCCATCGTATTCAAATCTAAATTCATTATCATATGTACTTCTAGATATACTTATTTTTGGATCCTCTTCTGTTTGATTTTTTGAATTCATAGAAAAAATTGCGATCATATTCTTATATCGATTACCAATATTCATAAGTTCCCCTGGATATAATATATCATAATATAATATATCTAGAATTTTCTTTTTTATATTTTTTGGGAAAGGACAACTTTGATGAGGATCTGATAAACTAAATGATTTGCCATCATGACTATCACATTTAATTTTATCAACTAGATAATCTAAACTACATGAAATTATATCATCTCCGCTATAAAAGTTTGCTGTAAAATAATTATATTTAATCTTATTATAAAAGTCTTCTGTAAGATAATTATTATTATAATTATTATAAAAGTAGTCTGTTATACTATAATATTCCTTCCCTATAGATCCATTAAAATTTTTATCTTCCCTGCGATGCAAACTCATGGATATATAGAATTCTTTTATTTTAGATATATGAGCTATTTTTTCTACTTCTTTAGTCATTTCGTTTAACGAGTCCTTTAGTTCTTCTATATCATCTCTTAGTTTCCATATGTTAATTTTTTCTATTAAATCAGATGTTTCTTTAGAACTTTTATTTAATTGTTGATTATACATACTATTATACTATATAAAAAATTTGTAAATTTGTATTATATTTTAGTTATGTAAATTGTAATAAACAAAATTATAAAATCTCAAAGATAAAAATTAACAACTTAATAATTTTAGAATAATATAATCATTTTTGAAATAAAAAATCCATAATGGTTAAAGACGTAAAAGTTAAAAGTACTCCAAATATGATGGTTTAAAGACATCAAAGTAAAAAGTAATCTGAATATAAGATCTACCATTGTAAAAGTTTATAGAATTTTTACCTATTTTCATTTCTGGATTCGCTTTTGTTGGATGGTCTGGATTCGTAAAAGCATCTGTTTTTATATGTATAACCCTATATTCCAGCCTATAACTTTCAAGTAACTTTCCAAACCTTAGCATACTAAAGGCAGATAGAATAGAGCTTTCTACTCTCTTTATGAAAGAAAAGGGATCTTCAAAATAAAATAAGGGCTCATAACCATCATGAGTGCATCCAAAATTATAAGGTGAACCATCCCAGCCTGTATAACACATAATTACTTTATTTTCTTCAATATGAAGGCGTGCATCAATATAACGTTTACAAGACAAAGACAAATCATCAAATTCTAGACATATCAAATCTATTAATGTATGAGCTTTTTTTATTTTAGATATATTAGCTTTCTCTTGTGCTTTTTTAACCATTTCGGATAATGAGGCATCTAGTTCGCCTATGGAAGATTTTACGTACTGCTTAAATTTTTCTTCTTTAGAACTTTTATATGAATATTGATCATATTTTTGACTTTTATCTATTTTTTTTTATATATTTATCAATTATTTTCATTAAATCGGGTTTTCTATATGGCTGTTGGCTGTCCATACTATATATTATATAAAAAAATTTGTAAATTTATCTTATATTATAATCATGTAATTGTAATTGACAAACATTTTTAAAAATAAAATATCTATAATTATAAATTTAAAGATGTAATCATTTTTGAAAAATTTAATAAAAGGTAAAGGTCATAAAAGTCTTAAATCTCCAAAATATTAGATCCACCGAGGGTTACATATATCTTGATATAGCGTATATCATCGTAATATTCAATTGTGTAACTGCTTTCATCTATTTTACGTTTACTTATTTCTGGATTCTCTTTTGTTTGCCCCTTTGAATCAGTATATGCATCTAAATTTATAAGTATATCTCGATCATTCGATTTCTTAAGGACTTCTGGAAATGCTGCATAAAATATATTTAGAGAGTTATCTTTTATCTTTTCTAAGAAAGAAATGGTTTGAAGAGAATCAAATAACTCAACTGATCTATCGTTATCCTCAGTGCATTTAATTTTAGAAGGAAAATATGGCATGTCAGAATAACACATAATTTCCCTATCCTTATAATAATGGTGCGATTTGACGTTATGTTCACACAGAATAGATTCGCTACCGGATTTATGACAATACGAATTTATTGATGTAATAGAACTTTCTATTTTGGGTAGATTAAAGTTTTCTTGTACTTTTTTATACAAGTCGTCTAATAAGTCTCCCAAATCTTTTATGTGATCTTTTAATTTTTTAATATCCTCTTGTTCAGAACTTTCATCTGATGGTTGACCACTCATACTATTCTATTATATAAGAAAAATTTGTAAATTTATCTCATATTTTAGTTATGTAATTGTAACAAACAAAATTAGAAAATCAAAGATAAAAAATTAACAACTTAATAATCAAAGATCAATTTAGATTAAATGTAAAAAAGGTTTAGATTATATAATGGGATTATAAATGAAAATAAAAACTGTTTATAATGAAAATTATAAAATATATCTAAAATAATATATACAGTATTTAACAATATTAGATAGTAATATTATAAAAAGAATTATTCAGGCATTGTTATATTTATCCTTTAATAAATATAATTATATGAATTTGGAAATAAATGATCATTTTTAAAATAAATTTTTATAATATCCTTATAATGAAGAAAAACTCATCGGCTGATAAATGATGAGGGTCTTGAGCTCAGATTTTTTAATATTTTTATAAAATAATTATTAATGGAGGAAGAATTATATGCAACAAAATATGAACTTTATATTTCTTTAATAATTACATTGATAACTATTGCAATTATATTGAGTACTCTATCTTATTCTCCAAATAAAAATTTATACTATATGTCAACATTAATCATATTAATATTAATTATTATAGATGTCTTTGTATATTTATCATATAAAGGAAAAATACCTTTATATAAAGTAAAGAAAAAAGATTAATTCTTTTTAGATTTCGCAATATCTAAAGCTCTTATTTTAACTAAATCTTCAATTCTATCATATAATAAAGATTCAGCTAGCTTATATTTATATTCAATATCTTTATATACTATATAAGCTTTCTTTATTTGATTATTCCTTATATATTCATCAAATATTTTCTTTCTTTCAACAATATCTTCCAAAATATTTAATATATCATTATCTTTAAATGACATTAATAATAACATCTTTGCCTCATTATCTTGTATTTTATTAAATAATTTTTTTGCATGTAATCTATACAATCCAATTAACATGACTAAATTGTTAATCATTTTGTCAATCTTCATAAATTATCATTGATAAAAAAATTTATAAATGTAACTACCTAGTGATCTTAACAGAATCTAATTCTTCTTTATATTTCTTACCAGGTCCTTCAGTAAAATATTTATATACAGGTTCTAATTTATTTGCTAACCATTTTCCAACAGCTTTCTTTAAATCCAATGGGTGTATTTTTCCCTCAACCCAATCTTTTCTTAAATCCCATAAATTATTATATACTTTTCTTTCCCCAGTTTTTTCATTAATTATCTCAAATTCAATATCTTTATATGAATATTTATATAATTCATTAGATTCTTTATCAATTATTTTATATACATCATTCCAATTTATTTTATTTTTATTCTTTGATTCTTCATATATATCATAATTTATTTTTTCAACATTTTCTACTTTATATAAATTATTTTCATATAAATATTTTATTATCCAATAATTTTCTTGATCCCTAAATATTAAATATTCAATTATTTCCCATATTGGATTGAATTCTAACTCTCTTTGAGGACAGAATGCTTTATTTATCTTATCAATAATTTCTGAAGGACTATCATGAACAAATATTGCAGAACCTGGTATAGATTTTGACATTTTTAGTTCAGACAATTCTTCTTTAGCTTCTTTTATATTTCCAGATTTTAATTTTTGAAATGTTTCATATGGCAATTGTAGGTTTGTTATTAATTGATGATGTACTGCAATTAAATTATAATTTATTTTATCAGCATATTCAATTGTAATTACGTGAATCTTTCTCTGATCAATTCCGGCATGTGCAATATTTATTTTTTGAAATATTATATCTGCAGCCTGCATTAATGGATATATTAAATTTGCAGATGGCATTGATTCTTCATATTTTCTTCCCATAATTGTAATAGATCTTAATAATCTATTTAATGTAGTATTTTTTCCAATTTTAATTACTTCTGCCCAATAATCATCATTATATATTTCAGATGCCAAAACAAATTTTACTTTATTAGGATCCCCACCCAAAGATTTTATTGTTTGTTTCATTGCTTCAGTAAAATATCCCTTTGCAATTCTTTTAATTACTTCAGGATCCCCACCCAATTTATTATTTATTACTGAATGCCAATCTGCTAAAAATACTTCTGTTTCTGCAAAATTCATAAAATCAATTAATTTATATCCAGATACAACTGCAGTACCTAAATGGACATATCCTGATATTTCATATCCTATATAATGCCTGAAATTATTTATCTTATTTGCCTTTTCTTCATTTAATACTTCTATTGCTGGCTTTTTCCATAAAAGTAATTTTATAATATTTTTATCCATCATAATTATTTATAACAAAAATTTTTGCCTTTTTAATACCGATCCATAATTAAATTAATCTCAAGAAAAATTTATTAATTATACTGAAAATGGTAATGATGAAGGTCCATTTATATAGAAATTCTTCAGTATTTCCCATACTTCAAAGAAATCAAATATCTCATATTCAACCATCTTTTTTAATATCTTAGCTCTATAATCTAATATCTGATATATTTTTCTTTTATCATCAATTTTCATTAATGGTGCAATTTTTCTTTCCAATATATAACTATTATATTTTCCAATAAACATATGTTTATCTTGTACGGAATTCCATGTAAATACATTCCTAACAGCAACCTTCTTTATCTCAGCAATATATTTTTCTATTTCATATATATTTGTTACTCTTCTTTCATATCTTCCCTTTATTGTTACAGATGTTGTAAATACAGCAATATTTAAGTTATCTATAAATGTAATTGGTATATTTATTGGTTCTCCAGTCAATCTTTCTATTAATGAAGTTATATTACCTGAGTGGAATGTTGTCATAACAGGATGACCTGTTTGCATTGCCTGGAATGCTACATATCCCTCTTTACCTCTTATCTCACCTATTAGTATATAATTTGGTCTAGATCTTAATGCTGCTCTTAATAGATCATACATAGATACATCTGCACTTTTTCCAACTTCTCTTGTAATTAATCTTTGCCATATATTATGTGGTATATTTAATTCAGGTGTATCTTCTACAGAATAAACCTTTGCATCAGGTTTAATAAATGTAGCTAATGCATTTAATAATGTCGTTTTTCCTGATGCAGTTTCTCCAGATACTACTATGTTCATTCCATTTTCAATTGCTAGCCATAAATAAGCAGCTTCCTCCGGAGAAATTGTACCAAAAGAAATTAATTGTGTTATACTCAATGGTTTTGCAGAGAATTTTCTTATTGTAAATGAAGATCCATGCAAAGATATATCTTTACCATATATAAAATTAACTCTTGATCCATCTGGTAATATTGCATCAACTATTGGTCTTGTTTCTGATGCTGGCCTATCAACTATTTGTGAATATTTAATTATATATTTATTTAAATCTTCTTCATTTTTAAATTCTCTATTTGTTTTAAGCATTCCAAATATTTTATGTACAACATAGATTGGACCTAAACCCAATATATGGACATCCTCTAAATAAGGATCTCTTAAAAATGGTTCTAAAAAACCATAACCAAATCTTTCCCTAATTAAGAAATATAATAACTTATCATATTCTTCTTTATTTTTTATATATACTTTATCAGAAAATAATTTTCTTCTTTGAAAATCAATAACCTTATTAAATAGATCAATTATGTACCTTCTTACTTCTTCAACATTATTAAAGTTAATATCTTCTATTGCATATTTAACAATTTTTGTTTGTATTTGTTCCAATTTTTTCTTTTCATTATCATTTAATTCAGGTTCTATTACATTATATAATGTTTCTCCAGATGGTAATTTATATATATGAATAAATATCGGATCTCCAACAGGATATAATATATTAAATTCAGTTCTAGATCTTAAAGAAAAATCTAGAGAAGTCATCCATTCGGGAGGACCAATTTTTAATGATATTTCATTAATATAATTTCTAAGATGCTCATATTTATTCAATGCTTCATCAAATGATGTAGTTATATCATTAGTTATTACTTTTGCATTTTCCCTTTTTATTATATATTCTTGTTTTGTTTCTTGTATTTGTTCAGGCATTATACATATGAAGATATTTCAATTATTAGCCCTATATTTGGCTCTACTCTAAATGGTATTAATGTACTATATATACCCATTGGATATCTAAATCTCTTTACCTCTATTATTTTTAATAAAGATGATTCTCCAATGGAAGAAAACCTTAAATTAAAGTATATATCTGCAATTCTCCTTATATTTCTTACAAAAAATCTATTTATTTCTGAAGGATTATATGTTAAAATAATTGTTTTATCCAGATTTTTTATTTTACTTAAAAATTCAATTAATCTTATTGAATCCATTTTATCTAATCCATTTATTAATGGATATGATAAAGAATCTAATATTATTAACTCATTTTCTAATAATTTTTTAGATTTTTCTTTTGTTAGTTCAAATATTAAATTTTCTTTTTCCTTTATTCTATTAAATAAGTTAAGTGTTGGTATAAATAATAATTTTTGATTTAATAAATAATCTTTTATATCATAACCCAATGATTCCATTTGTTTAATAAAGTCTACAACTGATAACTCTGTAGAAATATAGGTTGCAGTATGATTATTTGATAGAGCTCCATATAATATTCTTTGGCATATTATACTCTTTCCAGTCCCATTTTCTCCTTCAATTATAAATATACTACCTTTTGGAATTCCCCCTCCGATTCTATTTGAAAATTCATCCCTATCTAAATAAACATTAATATATTCTACCATTATGGGCTAATATAATATAAAGATGATTGGCCATTACAAAATGTTATTGTTAAATTATCCCCAGCATTTACTGGATAACTTACATTCAATTCTATTGTATACTGATTTAATACTTTATATGTAAAGTTAACCATTGTATTTCCTACCTCTATATTATTTATACAATTAGATGGATTTATATTCTGTACCAAATACAATATTGAATAATTACCATAATTATTATAATTTACTATATAATTTACTTGACTTTCATATGTTGGGTTTGTTATATTTGATATTTCATTTGCAATTATTTTTCCTGCTGAAGAGTAAAAGTTGAAAAATGAACTTAATACGAAATATCCAGCTACAAATAGAATAAATAAATATATTAATTCTCTTATCATCTTTTTATTGGTGATATATATCCTTTTTGAATTAGCTCATTATATAGATCTTTTAATCTCTCAATATTATTTGAACTACCTATCTGTGCTAATTTTGATATTATATATAGACTTACTATATGATCCATTGGTAATAACTTTTTATTTTCTCCCTCAACATTCTTTAATCCATTTAAATATTCCTTTAATTTTATTTTTACTTTTTCAGTTATCCAATTAATTGATTCATAATAATCCAATGCATCATCTACTTCTTCTACATTTGATTTTTTAACTAAATATGCTAACCAACCAATTATAATTGAAGAAACAGTTGGATTATCATCAAGCTTACTTAATGGTAATATATTATTTTCTTTATTTTCTTCTTTATTTTCATTTATAACTTGAACATTTGATTCTTCTTTTTTTTCTTCTTCTACAAATGGATTATAACTTTTTATTAGCATTTCATATATAGAAAAAATTTTCTCTAAATTATTTTTAATACTATTTATTTCATTTTGATGACTTTCTATTGCAGAGTTAATATTTGAAATATTACTTGAAATTTCAGATACTTTATTCTCTAGTTCTC
>NZ_QEFP02000019.1 GCF_003086415.1 Candidatus Nanobsidianus stetteri
TTATATTGGGTTTTATTAAGATCATTACCACCTAATGATGTAATGCCTTCAATTTCCTTATTATCTAATACAATAACTCCAAACTTTAATGTATTGGTAGAAAATTCAAATTCTATAATAGGAGAATCAAATAATAATATATGCTCTTTTAATTCACAAAATTTATATAATGTAATAGGAGGTATTTCAATAGACAATTATTCTACTCCAGTAATTTTATATAATTCAACATATACATATACAACAACTACTACTCAAACAATATCATTTAATGTACAAAATCAAAATGAAACAGTATTAATTTTATTATCATTATCGGGCAATGGAATAGATGGTGGATATATAAGTAGTGTATCATTACCTACCGGATGTTCTCAATTATTCCTAACCTCTTCAGGAAATTCTGCTAGTGTATATGCTGCAGTATGTAAGGATTTAGCTCCAGGTACTTATAATGTTTCATATACTATTAATTCAAATCAAGGATCTTATGTTTCTATATTAGTATTAGGATTTCCAATATTTACCTTTAATATTATTGGACCAAACAGTATCTATTTAAATTCAGGTTCTTCTAATTCAACAACAATATATGTAAATCAATTAACAGGAAACACACCTTTACCAGTAACCTTATCTTGTTCTACAAGTAATTCAAATTTATATTGTTCATTATCAAATACAACTGTTACTCCAAATGCATCAGTAACTTTAACTGTAAGTGCAAATAGTAATATACAACCAGGTACTTATAGTGTAATAGTAACTGGTGTTGCATCAAACGGAGTTACGAATTCTACTACTATAACAGTTAATGTACAACAATTATATAATAACCCACAAATATATATTATCTCTCCTTCAAATAATTCAATATTAAATTACTATCAACTAAATATATCATTTTATACAAACTATCCAAATGTAAATGTAACAATAAATGGAAATACATATAATATAAGTGTAACACCAGGTAATAATATTATACAATTAAATTATGAGAATTCATCATATAATTTACCAGGATTATATAATATTATACCAAATGGAGGAAATATAACAATACAATTATCAACATCAAACCCATTAGGACAAACAAATTCAACCGGAATATATGTTTATACATTACCACAACCAATATTTAATGTATCATATACATATCCTACACCATCAAATGGTACACAAGAAAATATATGGTTATTAGAAATTAATGCAAATGTATATGATAATACATTGGGACAAGATTATTGTAATATACAATTATTAAATCAAACAAATAATCAATGGGTAACAATAGCAAATTCATGTTCAGATATATTATATAATGGAATATTACAACAATATGCAAAATTAAATAGTAATGGATATTATTCAATATGGTATAGAGTATATGCATATAATAATTATGGATTATATCAATATACAAATCCTCAAGTAATATATATATCACAAAATGCATATAATGTATCAGTAATAAATAATACATTAAGTAATACACAAATACAAGGAATAATAAATTCAGCAATTAATAGTTCTATACCTATAATAGTATTCTCTCCAGGAGTATATTTAGTAAATTTAATAATAAATCCACAAGGTAAAAATATAACATTATTAGGAGAAAATACAATATTTGAACCAGCAAATCCAGGATTACCAGTTATAGATATAGAATCATCAAATGTAACAATACAGAATATAAATATTAATACAAATCTATTTGCAATAAATGTAAATAATGGAGAATTAAATTTAATAAATTCAAATATAAATTCGGGATTATTTGGAATAGATGTAAAGAATCCATCAATAATAAATGTATATAATTCTACAATAAATGGAAATATAGGAGGAATATATGGTTATATACAAAATTCAACAATAGAAAATACAAATATTCAATCATCAGTATGGGGAATATATGATAACAATCCATATAATGTAATAATAAATAATTCAAATATAAATGGACAAATATTTGGAATATATTTTGATGGAAATGCAATAAATAATGTAATAGAAAATAATAATATAATATCAAATATATTTGGAATAAAGATAAACAATGGAAATAATAATAATATAATAAATAATAATATACAATCAAACATATTTGGAATA
Source organism: Candidatus Nanobsidianus stetteri (assembly GCF_003086415.1). Lineage (GTDB taxonomy): Archaea > Nanobdellota > Nanobdellia > Nanobdellales > Nanobdellaceae > Nanobdella > Nanobdella stetteri_A. Next base: position 2,122 of record NZ_QEFP02000019.1, read on the forward strand.
TATATAACTTCTTCAGGAAATAATATAATAAATGATTATATAAAAGTAGGACAAGTATTTGGATTATATATAACCCAACCAAATAATATAATAAATGTAACAACAAATGGGGGATTATTTGGATATTATTTGACAGGTAATGCAACAAATATATCATTATATAATTCACAATTAGGAATAGAATTATATGGAAGTGGATATATAAATAATTTAACAACATCCACAGGAAGTGTAAATGTATATTATAATAATTCACAAGGATTCATAAATAGTTTAAGTAATGTAATATCTAATACAAATGTAAATAATGTATTATATAATTATTATGAAGGAATATCAATAATAGGAAATATAAATGGAAATATTACATTTATTAATCTACCACCTGCTACTAGTTATATTGTAGAAAAGATAGTAACAGGTAATGGAAATATAATATCCACAAATAATACATTTATACCTCAGGGATTTGGAAATTATGAATTATTTTATAGATAAATAGGTTTTTGGTATTTTATTATATTTTTTTATATAAATAGAAATTTTATGTATATTTTATAATATATTTTTATGATAAAAGTAGGAACCTGTGGATTTCCTATATCAAGGAAAAAATATTATGAAGAATTTAATGTAATAGAAATAAATAGTACTTTTTATTCAATACCAGATATTGAGTGGGTTAAAAAAATAAGAAATGAAGCACCTGAAAATTTTGAATTTACATTTAAGGCATTTCAAGGTATTACTCATGATGTAAATTCTTTTACATGGAGAAGATCAAAAATAAAAAATTATAAAGAATTAAAGGGAAAGGTTGGATATTTAAGAAATACAAAGGAAGTATTTGAATTTTGGGAAAAACAGGAAGAAATTGCGAATATATTAAGAGCAAATATAATTGTTATTCAATTACCAAATTCATTTAAAGATACAAAAGAAAATATTGAAAATGCATATAATTTCTTTAATTCAATTGGTAAAAAATATAAAATAGCAATAGAATTAAGAGGGTGGAGTAAAGAAAATAGGGAAAAAATATGCAAAGAATTTGATTTAATAGATATTGTAGATATAAATGTTGAGGAACCAGTATACGATTCTGATATAAAATATTATAGATTACATGGATTACATGAAGGAAATAGATTAATATACAATTATGATTATTCAAAGGAAGAATTAAATAGAATAAAGGAAAAAGTATTAAAATATAATAAAAAAGATAGTTATGTAATGTTTAATAATTCAATGATGTATGAAAATGCGAAAGAATTTTTAGAATTAATAAAAAATGTATAATTATTTATTGAGGATAAAATATAATGGAGAGAATTATCATGGAATTGCATATCAAAAAAATGTAAGAACAATTTCAGGAGAAATTTTAAATTATTTTGATATAAAAGAATTTAGATTATCAATTGTTTCAAGAACAGATAAAGGAGTAAATGCAGAGGAAAATTATATTGTTATATCTTCAGATAAAAATATTGATTTTTCAAATTTTCAAAATAATGATATAAAAATATTGAATGTATATAAATTAAAAGAATTTATTAATATTAGAAAATTTTCTAGAGGTAAATTATATGAATATAAATTACCAAAAAAATTGTTTGAGAAAAAATATATTCCAAAATATTTAATAAATAATGAAAAAATATTAATAAAATCTGAAGAAAAAGAATTTGATATAAATAAATATATAGAAGCATCAAAGTATTTTATAGGAATAAAAAGTTTTCATAATTTTGCGAAAGGTAAGGTAAAAGATCCAATATGTAATATAACAAAATTTGAAATAATTGAAGATAAAGATTTTTATATAAATTATATTGAGGGAAATAGGTTTTTATATGAAATGATAAGAAGAATTATCACATTTTTAATCTCTGTAGGTTATAATTTATTTCCTTTTGATTTAATTGAAAAAGTTTTTATATATAATTTAGAACCAAAACCATTCCCTTCAGACCCAAAATATTTAACATTAAAAAAGGTTTACCTGGATTGGAAAGAATTATATAAATATATTGAAGATATTATTGAAATATAATGTTTTCAATATTTCTATAATAATATTGTTATGATTGTAATATATTTATCAGTAAAAAATGGAGATGGGATAAATATTTCTAGAAGAATATTGGAAAGAAAATATGCAATATCAATAGATATAAAGAAGGTTGAAACACTATATTTAGAAAAAGATAATATTAAAGAGGAAGATAGAGAATTATTAATAATAAAAACAAGAGAAGAATTGTTTGATAAAATAGAGGAATTGATAAAAGAGATATATAAAAATAATATAATTGAAATGTATTCAATAAATGTTGATGATGCAAATAAAGATTTTCTTGATTTATTGGAAAAAGAAACATCTATAAAGAAAATAAAAAATGCTTGAAGATTTAAAAAAAGCTTCTGAAATTACGAAAAAAGTAAAAAGGGAAGCTGAGAAATTACTGAAACCTGGTGAAAGTATATATAATATTGCAGAAACAATTGAACAAAAAATAATAGATTTAGGAGGATTTCCTTCATTTCCAGTTAATATATCTATAAATAATATAGCGGCACATTATACACCAACAATAAATGATAATATAATATTAAAAGATGGAGATGTTGTAAAGTTTGATTTTGGTGCACAGGTTAATGGATATTGTATTGATACTGCATTTACAGTAGAAATAAATGATAATAAATATAAAGATCTAATTGAAGCTTCTAGAAATGCATTAGAGAATGTTAAAAAAATATTAAGAAAAGATATAGAAATATCCGAAATTGGAAAAGTAATAGAAAATACAATTAAATCATATAATTATAATCCAATATATAATTTATCTGGTCATAAAATAGATCGATATATTTTACATTCTAAAATTACAATACCAAATTATGACAATAAATCAAAAATAAAATTAAATGAAGGAATATATGCAATTGAACCATTTGCTACAAATGGTGTAGGATTTGTAAAAGAAGGTAAACCATCTGGAATATATTCAATAATTTCTGATAAACCAATTAGAGATCCAAATATTAAGAAATTCTTCCAAGAAATATATAATAAATATAAAACCCTTCCTTTTGCATACAGATGGTTATATAAAGAGTATAATGATAAAATAAACTTAAAATTGTTTATAGAATATCTAAAAAAGAATGGAAATATTTATGAGTACCCAATATTAGTAGAACAATCCAATGGGATAGTAACTCAATTTGAAACAACTTTTTATATTTATGATAGAGTTTATGACATGATGGACTAATATTGAGGGGGTATTATATTATGGTCGTGTTAAATTGACTTAAACAGATGTTAAAACAAAAGATTTTTATATTAGTTTGTCAATAATATTATTATGGCAAAGAGAACAACACCAATTCCAGTGGCACCACTATATAGAATATTAAGAAAGGCCGGTGCATCAAGGGTAGGACAGGATGCAAAATTAGCAATGGTAGAATCAGTATTGCAAGTAGCAGAGGCAATATCAGCAAGAGCAGTAGAATTAGCAAAACACGCAGGAAGGAAAACTGTACATGAAGATGATATAAGGTTAGCAATTAGGGAACTTAGAGGCCTATAAAGAAATATTTTTTGATTTTATTAATTTTTATAAAACATTGTTATAATATATATTAATGGAATATTCAGAAAGAAAACCAATAGATTTTAAGAAAGAGAGGCCACAGTTGTTTAAAATGAAGGGTATTTCAGCAAAAACAATAGAAGAACATTTGAAGATATACGAAGGATATGTAAAGAAATTTAATGAGATAACACAAAAGCTAAATAATTTGACAGATGAAGATTATAACGCAGCAAATGTAACATATTCATTAATAAGAGAATTAAAAGTTGAATGGACTAGAGCATTTGGAGGAATGATTAATCATGAAATATACTTCAGTCATTTAGGTGGAGAAGGTGGAAAGCCAGGATCATCATTAGGATCACAAATAGACAAAGATTTTGGATCATTTGAAAAATTTGTTAAAGAAATGAAAGCAACTGCAATGGGCGCAAGGGGATGGGCTTGGTTGTTATGGTCTGATGATTTAAATAGATTGGTAATTAGTATATCTGATGAACAAAATACTTACATGGTACAAAATTCAAAATTAATATTAGCATTAGATGTATTTGAACATGCATATTATTTAGATTATGGAAGTAATAGAAAGGGATATGTAGATGTATTCTTTGATAATATAGACTGGCCAGTAGTGGAAAAAAGATTTGAGGCATTGAAAGTATAATTTTTTAATGTGTTTTTAGATACTATAATCAATGAATTAAATAAATTAAATAAAGAATGCGATTTTGAAAAATTGAATATAAAATTAAATATAGAAGGAAGGCAAGAATATTATGGAATGAAATGTCAAGGCAGATATTATATATTTAATATAGTTGAATGGAAAGAAAATAGATCTTATAAGAAAATTATATATTTAGTAGATTTTAAGGAAGAAGAATTATATAAAATAGAAGCAATATATAAAGAAATAGAAAAGAATCCTTCGGGATTTTTTGATAACCTATTTGATAAATTTAATAATAGTAAATATAAGAATAAGACAAATTATAATTTTCAATTTCTATCTTTATTAAAGAAAAATAAGTCAAATTATCACCCTATTATTATTTTTGATATAAAAGACAATGAAATATATAAACCGAATCTATATAAATTTTTATTGGAAAAGATTTCTATGAAGATGTCTTCTTATATATCTAATAATCCTTATATTACTACAATAATAAAGATCTATAAAAATGGTAAATTTTTAATGAACTTTTTAATATTTTATAACGATAAACTAAATAAATATGAAATTGCAGAATACAAAGATGGAAGAATAGCATCTGAATATAAATTGTATAAAAGGAAAGAATTAGGTGAAGAAATAATTGAAAGAATTAGGCAATGGCTTTAGATCCGAAATCTTTATCTAAGATAGTTTCTTCATACTACCTAGATTTATCAGAATTAAAACTTAAAGATGAAAGACCCTTAGATGAAAAGTCTTTTCAAATAAGTTTAGATGAATTATTAGAAAGTTATGGGAGTAATGGATATCTGGCATATATCTTATTAAGAAATGTTAAAATTATACGTACTAAAGATTATAATGGAGAATATATGTTATATTCTCCATTAGAAAAAATAATAAGCGAAGAGACGATAAATATAATATTTAGAGATTCCACTAAATATGACGAGATAAAAAAGTCAATAGATATATACGCAAAAAATGGAGAACTTTATCTACCACAAAAATTAAAAGGTAAGATCGAAGTAGAGGCAGAAATAGATGCTCTCGTTATTGCAAGAGGATACTCTGGTGAGCCAATTTTATATAATTTTGAATTTAAAAGTGATTTGAAGAAAAACATAAATGATAAAAGATATATAAAAGCGCATTTGCAATTATTCAGATCTAGCATTGTTTTAATATATGCTTTGTTAAAAGCAGGAATAATTAGTAAAGATTCTAAATTTTATATCTTTAGCATTCTCTCTTCAAGAGATTGGTATAGACCCGTTTATTTATCAGTATACAATAGAGATCTTTATGTATATTATATTAACCATAAAGATAAAAGTATAAAATATCAGATTCCCTTAAGTGGAGCAGATTTGGAAAAATATGCAAATTATAGTAAAGATGATTTTGAATATAGTATAGAAAAAAGAGGTCTTGTCGAATGTTTACTAGGTTTAGGATGTGATGATAATAATAATTATAATCATAAAAAACGTAGGTAAAATATTTTTAAAGAATTTTTAATAAAAAAGAAAAAGTAAAATTATTAGAAATATTAAGTAAAAAACTTTGTAGTATTATATTTTTATTCAAAAATTTTTTAAATTATATTTTATAAAGAACTAAGTAATTATAAATTATGCTCATATTCTAATAATTTTCTTTTAAATTCAACTCCTAAAGGTGTATAACCAGAAATATCATTTTCTTTAACAATTCTATGACATGGAATTAGAATAATAAATGGATTATTTTTTATGGCATTTAATATTTGTAACATATTATATTTTTTATTTAGACTATTATATAATTCTCTATATGTTATAGTTTTTCCAAAAGGTATTTCTAATATCTTTTCATATATATCTTTATACCTATATTTGCTTAGATCTAATTTAAATTTTTCTTTATTATTTAATACTTTATTTATTTTTTCTTGAAAAAATTTATCTAAATTTTCATCAAAAATAAGATCTCCATTTAAATTATGAAATTTAGCAATTTTTAATAAATTTTTTATCAACATATCTTTATCATTATGTAAAGAATAAGCAACAATTTTTCCATTTAACATTATATATCCGGAATATAGTTCATAATCAAATATTTTTATCATTATCAAATATTATTAGAAAAATTTATATTATCCAATAATTTATAATTAAATATGGCTGGTAAAGGTGAAGGTAAAAATAAAAAAGAAAGAAAGTGTTAGATTTAAAGGCCTTTGCTATGTAATTCCTTAATTTTTTCTAATGCCTTATCAGCATGTTCTGCAGCATTTTTTAATGATTTTAATGTTTCAACAATCTTTAAATTTTTATCTATTATGAAAGTAATTCTACTTGCCCCTTTTCCTCTAGCACTTTTTGCATTAAATAAGTTTATTACCTTTAATTCAGGATCTGCAACTAAAGGAAATTTTGCACCATATTTTTCAGCAAACTTTTTCTGTGTATCTAATTTATCATTGCTTACTCCAATTATTTCTGTATTATATTTTTTAAATTCTTCATATAATTCTACAAATCTCTTTAATTCTTGTGTACATCCGCTAGTAAATGCCTTTGGATAAAAATATACAACTACAAAATCTTTTTCCTTTAATATATCGCTTAATTTTATTTTTCCATTTGTACTTTCAGCTTCGAAATCTATAGACTCCATATATAATAGTAATTAGAAAGCTTTATAATTATTATATTATATTAGTTATTAATGGTACGAAGATCGTATATAGATGATATAGATAATAAAATAATTAAGATATTAATAAATAATTCTCGTATATCAAACACCAAAATAGCAAAATTATTAAATATATCGGAGGCTTCTGTTAGAAAAAGAATTAAAAAGATAATAAAGATTGGTATAATAAAAAAATTTACAGTTGAATTAAATTATAATTTATTGGGGTATAAAAGAGTATTTATAGGATTGAATATAGATAAAGATAAAATATTTAATATATTAGAAAAAGTATCTAAGAACAAAAATATAATTAACATATATTTAGCAGGGGGAGATCATGATATATTAATAGATTTTTTATATACCAAACCTGAAGAGCTTGATGAATATATAAAATATTTACAAAGTATTGAAGGTATTAAATCTATATGGCCGACAATTGTAATAGATCATTATGAGTCACGATAATTTAGGTACGAATTTTAACCCTTATAAAAATAATATGTAACTATTTTTTATGGAAGGAGAAAAAATTAATGGAATCCCAAGAATAGGTAGTAGATTTCCAGAAGTAGAAGTAGATACAACACATGGAAGAATAAAATTGCCAAATTACTATAAGGGAAAGTGGTTTATATTGTTTAGCCATCCAGCAGATTTTACGCCAGTATGTACAACAGAATTTGTAGAATTTGCAAGAATGTATCCAAAATTTAAAGAATTGGGAGTAGAATTAATAGGATTGTCAGTAGATCAAGTATATTCTCATATAAAATGGGTTGAATGGATAAGGCAAAAGGCAGAAACAGAAGTTCCATTCCCAATAATTGCGGATCACTTAGGAAAATTAGCATCTATGTTGGGGATGCTACCAGAAAATGGGGGTACAAATACTGTAAGAGCTGTATTTGTTGTAGATCCAGAAGGAATTATAAGAGCAATTGTATATTATCCACAGGAGGTTGGAAGGAATATTACAGAAATATATAGATTGGTATATGCATTACAAGTATCGGATAAAGAAAAAGTTGCATTACCAGCAAATTGGTATGTAGATAAATTAGAATGGAAGTCATCCAGTTTAATTGGAAATAAATTAATAATACCGCCGGCAAATTCAATTGGAAAAGTAAAGGAAATAGAAGAGAAAGCTAAGAAGAAAGAAATAGAGATGCTGGATTGGTGGTTTGCTTATAAAGAGTCAGAAAAATAATTTTATTTTTTCGAATATTGTTTATACAATATTATAGAAAATAAATTTCCTATTGGTGTTACAAATTCTGAGGATATAAATGAATTTAATAGAGTAAATGCAAAATTATTGTAATATATTTGAAGTATATAAGTTATTATTAATATGGAATCTATAAGAAGATTATAAAGCAATATTAATGCAGAATCTCTTATTTTTATATTCTTCCATGATTCATATAAAGAATCATGTATACTTTTTTTCTTAAATATAACAATCATTGGAGAGAAAAATATTTTATTAAATAATATTATTAAAAGTAAAGAAAAAACAATAAATGATGTTATATATATTATCTTGGATAATTGTAGATTTATAATAAAAAAAGGAATTGAAATAAATATAGATATAAATAAAGAAATTATAATAGAAGTAAATACAGCAATAACAGTTATTAAATATGTTAATAAAAATGGAAAATAATTCTTTATTGATTTTTTTATTGATTTTAATATACTTTTTTCTTCTTCATAATAAAAATATATTGTTAATCTTGTAAAAGTATAAAATATTATAAAAATTATAAAAGATAGAAATAGATAAGTTAAGAAATATTCCAAATTTCCATACAATTCACTTTTAGTATAATATAATGGTATTGAAGGTATAAGTAAAATTAGATATATAAAAAATATATTCTTAAAATTATTAATATAAAAGGAAAAAGATTCTTTTAATGCTTCTTTATATTTCAATTGAGTCACCTGGATTTAATATTATTACATTTGTATTTTTTGCTTTTTCTTTTAAAATTTCGGGTTTTGTTTCAATAACATGGAATGTATTATAATGCATTGGTATAACATTCTTTGGTTTTAAATATTCTATTGCAATTAAAGCCTGATTAATATCCATTGTATAATGTCCTCCAATTGGTAATAAAGCTAGATCAATATCCCCAACAATTTTTGGTATTAGTTTCATATCTTCAAATACCATAGTATCACCAGCATGATATATTATCCTATCATCAACCTTTATTACAAAACTACCTGGATTTCCCAACCATAATATATTATCTTTATCATCAATTATGCTTGAACTATGTACTGCAGGGAATAAATATATTTCTATATTATTTTGAACTGTTTTACCACCAAAATTTAATCCAATTGTTTTTATTCCAAATTTTTCTAAATATCTAGCTATTTCAAAAATAGAAATTACTTTTATATCATTATCTTGAGCCAATTCTATTGTATCACCCAAATGATCAAAATGTGCGTGTGTTACTAATATTATATCTATATCTTCTAAATCTGCTTCTTCATACTTTGCTTTTGGATTTTGTTTAATAAATGGATCTATTAATATATTTCCATATGTACTCTTAATTAAAAAACAAGCATGTCCTATCCATTTTACATATACCATAGATAAAATATATTTATTACATTTTAGAATATTTTTATAATATGTATATAGCCCCTTACATAATACTAATAATAATATTTGTAGAATTATTATTATCTATATATACCCTATTATTTCTATTATCTTATGATAAAGAAGAGATTAATTATGAAATAAAAGATTATCCAAAGGTATCAATAATTGTACCTGCATATAATGAAGGTAAAAATATAAAAAACACATTGGAAAGATTAATAGATCTAGAATATCCAAAAGATAAATTGGAAATAATTGTTGTGGATGACGGATCAAAGGATAATACATATGAAATAGCAAAAGAATATGAAGAGAAATATAATTTTGTAAAGGTATATAAAAAGGAAAATGGTGGAAAATCTTCAGCATTAAATTATGGAATAAAGAAATCTAGTGGAGAAATAATTGTTACATTAGATGCAGATTCTATTCCTGAAAAAGATTCTTTAATAAAAATGTTAAAATACATGTACTATTATAATGCAGATATTGTTGTTCCAGCAATACAAACAATTAGTACAAAAAAATTTATTGAAAAATATCAATATATTGATTATGCAATACATAATTTTTCTGGTATTGTTGTTGATACAATGAATTCTGTATTTATAGCATCAGGCCCATTTTCTGTATTTAAAAGATCAGTATTTGAAAAGATTGGAGTATTTGATGAAAAAAATATAAGTGAAGATATGGAAATTGCATTAAGAGCACAGAAAAATAATTTCAAAGTAAAATTTTGTCCAGAAGTTATTATAAAAACTGTTCCTCCAGATAATTTTAAATCATTATTAAAACAAAGGGTAAGATGGACTTTAGGATTTATTGAAAATTATACAAAATATAGAGATATAGAAAATGAATATTTGAGAGAAGTTGTTTTTGGTATTAATATAGTTTTATATATCTTAATACCATTATCATTTTCAGTAATATTATATATATATGGATATCAGCTATATAATTTTTTAATATATTTATCTTCTATAAATTATAATATATTTTATTTCATCCAAAATTCTCTTTCTTTCAATATTAATTTATATATCTTTCAATTATTGTCTACCTCTCAATTTATTTTAATAATATTTTCAATTATTTTATTAATAGATTTCTTTCTTTTTATTAGTATATATAGAAGGTATGATAAATCAAAATCCTGGTTATCTATAATTTATTATTCAATTATATACCTAATTTTTTCAGTATACTTTAATGCGGTCTTTATAATTGTAGCATTATATTATAAAATATTTGGTAGAAATCTAAGATGGGGTGGAATTGTATGGAATAATAGTTTAATAAATAAACTGTTAAATAAGAAATATGGATAAACCTAAGAATATAATAACAATAGCAATAATAATATCTATATTATCCTTTTTCTTAGGAATAATTCTAGGTTATTTATTATATCAATATTCATTTCAACAGAATATATTACAAATTGATGAAATAAATTCTTTAGTAATTTCAGCCCAATATTTAGCAAATTCTCAAAATTTAGAGTGTAATAATAATTATTTATCTTTTTTGGAATATTTAAAATCTCAAATTGCTCAGGTTGGTCAGGAACTAACATATTTAGAATCAAAGGAAAATATATATTATAATGAAGAAGAAGTAAGATATTTGAAATCCCAATATTTTAATATGGAATATTTACACTTTTTATTAACTAGAAAATATATAGAAGATTGTAATATAACAAATTTCACATTGATTTTATATTTCTATAATAATCAATATTGTGGAAGTGCATGTGATCAAGAAGGTGATATTTTAACATATTTATATGTACAAAATCAATATATATTTTGTATATATATTCATTTGATTCAGGCTATCCAAATTACTTTATAAGTTATTATAATTTAAATTATAATATTACTACCTGGCCATTTATTATTATATATAGAAATAATGAGACATATATTATTAGAGGATTTGCAAGTTTGGATGAATTAGAAAGTTATTTAACAAAATAACTATTTACTTTATAAATATATATCTGACAATTATTTGGATCCGTATAATAATATATTAATGATATATTATAATCGTTTGGATTGAATGGGAAAGGTGTTCCACAATTTGGAGAATATATAAGGAATTGAGGATAAACTCTTGGGATTAAATATGTAGCATTATACATTATATAAACCTGAGAATTTGTATAATATGCAACCATTGGCCAAAAAACATTTGTTAATACTACATTTGGGTTATATTGATTTAAATATTCAGAAGCTTTATATACATAATTTAAATATGTATTTCCCAGGTTTGTATCATAATTTATTAAAAATAATACACCATTATAGATTGATATAATATTTAATAATGCAAATAAAAATAAATAGGGGAATTGTAAGCCTTTTATTTTATTAATAAATATTCTTGTCAATATTAAAAATGAGGGTAATATCATTAGAATATACCTCGCATCTTTTGCTTTAGCAAAAAATGCAAGGTATATTATTGATAATATTATATATAAATATATAGATCTATTATAGTTTTCAAGTTTCTTTGGGTTCTGTAATAAAGAAAATAGATATGCAGAAGAAAATATAAATAAATTGAATAAAAATAGAGAAAGAGGTTGATAAGATGTATATGTATAAACAATTTCAGCCTGTTTAATAAATATAAATATTGGATTATGATATAATATTAAATTATATAAAAAATATGGGGTTAAAAATAATAAAGAATATAATATTGTTTTTAATTTATCCTTATTTTTTAAAAAGATTATTGAAGAAATTAACCATAAACCATATTCATATTTTGAGAGAATTGATAAAACTGAAAATAACGAATATAAAATTAAATTTCTCTCTTTATTATCTTTAAAATATTTTATATAGAAATATATTGAAAAGATTAATAAAGAAGATGCTAGAACGTCTGGATAAATTCTTGATGCCCAGACTAAAAATAATCCATTCAATGAATAAAATAAAATCAAAATATAGTTTATATATCTATTACTATATTCTTCTAATATTTTATATAAAAATACTGTTGATAAAGAAAAAATGAAAATTAAAAATAATTTTATGAAAAATATATTGAAATTTGTAATGTAAGAAATTGGAATTAATATCCACCATAATAATGGAAATCTATAATATTCAAAATATGGGGTATTTAGTAATACATGTTTTACATTATCCAAATATGCATATTCATCCCAAAACAATATTGGAGGGGATAATAATAAGATAATTAATTGTGGTATAAACGATATAAGAAATATATAAACATAGTCATATTTATTCATAAGAGTATTTCTTATAATAAACTTTTTAAATATTCATTTTTTATTTATTTCATGAAATGCTTCTATTGTGAAAGAGATGCAATTATAAAAATCCCATATTCAAAATTATGGTTATGTAAAGATCATTATATAGAATATATACAAAGAAGAGTATTAGAAACAATTAAAAGATATAAGTTAATTAAAAAGGGACAAAAAATATTGGTAGGAGTTTCTGGAGGTAAAGATAGTACATCATTATATCATATATTATTGAATATAAAGGATGAAATTGGTTTTGAACTAATTGGTTTACATATAAATATGGGAATATATGATTTTTCTAAAAAATCTTTAGAAGCTATAAAGAATTTTAGTAAAGAATATAATACGGAATTTATAATTTTAGATTCTAAAGAAATTATTGGATCATACTTACCAGAAACATTAGTAAAATTGGGTGCAAAAATATTACCAAATTATAAAGTAAAATATGTAAGACCAACATGTAGTATATGTGGATTATTAAGGAGATATATATTAAATGTTATTTCAAATGAATTAAATGTGGATTATATTGCTTTAGGGCATCATATGGATGATCTATTACCTTATATAATTAAAAATTTCTTTTTGCAAGATTTATATTCGATAAGTAAATTGGGTCCTAAAACAGAAAAAATAGATTCCTTAGTTGGGAGAATTAGACCATTATATGAAATATCTGAAGAAGAAACAAAATTATATGCAAAATTATCAGGTATTCCATATTTAGAAGATCAATGTCCATTTAAATATGGTAGCAAAAGAATTGAAACAAATATTAGGGAATTTTTGGATAGAATGGAGAAGGAAAATCCAGGATTTAAAATATCTTTGGCAAGGGCTATTGCAAGAAATATTAAATTTTATGAAAATAAAGAAGAAATAAAATTAAATAAATGTAAATATTGCGGAATGCCAACATCTAAAGATATATGTGACTTTTGTAGAATAACAAAGAAAGCATTTGGTGAACCTAAAGGATTATATGTTAAAGAAAAAATATCGGAAATTTTAAAAGAAAATAAAATAGTTTCTTAATTTATCGAGGCACTATTTATAAATTTAAATAAATGTATATTTTTCATTTTTCTATTAGATCTTCATAACAAAAAATTTATGTCCTAATTATATTATCTTTCTTTTAAAGTTGCTTTTATTATTTAGTTATTTCTGTATAGCATATTTATATATGACTTTGTTATAAATATAATAATTATGAAACTTGAAAAACCTGAAGTACATTATAATGCTTTAGATGTATTAGCAAATCAAATTGTTGGGATGACTTTAGAATATGGAGAAGTTGATATTGATATTGTTTGGGATACAATAAAAAGATCTTATATATATAAAGATTTAACATATGAAGAATTTTTAAATATAATAAATTTCTTAGATTCAATAAAGATTTTAATATATGATAAAGAAAATAAGAAATTGATTAAGACAAGAAAAGGATTATTTTATTTTTTAGATAATATTTCAATGATACCAGATGAAAAATCATATGATGTATATGATATAACAACTGGTCAAAAAATTGGTATATTACATGAGGAATTTGTTGCAAAGCATGGAAATCCTGGTACAATATTTATATTAAGGGGTTTACCATGGAAGATTGAAAAGATTGAAAAAAAGAAGATTTTGGTTGGATTGGAAAAAGATTTTGAATCTGCAATACCTTCCTGGGAAGGTGAATTATTACCTGTTCCATTAGAAGTTGCACAGGAAGCACAGGAAATAAAAAGGGATTTATTAAATTTTGATGAACTAAAAAATCAAGAATTATATTTTTATCCAAATAAAGATAATATATATATTGAACAATATAGGGATTGGTTCATTATTCATTCTCCATTCGGAAGTAAAATAAATGATGCATTATCAAGACTAATTTCCCAAATATTATCAGAAAAATATGGAATTGTTGTTGGAATAAAAACAGATCCTTATAGGATAATGTTAAAAGCTGGATATATTACAAAGGAAAATATTAAGGAAGTAATTGAAAATATTGATTTAGATAATGTTGAAAATATATTGGAAAAAGCAATGGTTAATACAGATTTATTTTTATGGAAATTTTCTCATGTTGCAAAAAGATTTGGAGTAATTAGAAAGGATGCAGATTATTCAAAATCTACTTTAAGAAGAATTTTAGATCATTTAATAAATACACCAGTATATAAGGAAACATTAAATGAATTATTTATTGAAAAATTGGATGTAAAAAATTTAAAGATGATATTAAAGAAAATAAAAGAAGGAAAAATAAAGGTAAATATTGTTGATAGGGAAAATATATCTCCTTTAGCAATTTTAGGATTGGAAGAATATGTATCTGATGTATTGATTTCTGATAAATGGAGAGAAGTATTAAAATTGGTAAAAGAAAGAATTGAAAATACAGAATTAATATTTGTTTGTATGGCCTGTGGAACAAAATATAAAATAAAAGTAAAGGATTATAATGAAAAATTTAAATGCAAAAAATGTGGAGGTCAATATTTTGGTGTTGCAAAAAGTGAAAAAGATTTGGAAGATGAGAAAAAATTAAATATAACTGCAGAATTATTAAGGAATTATGGTAAAAAATTTGTATTTATTTATGCTGGTAAAGGTATAAGTTATTTATCTGCAAAGTTTTTATTAAAGAAGGAATATAAAAATGAGGATGAATTATTAATGAATCTTATTGAATATGAAAAGAGAGGTATGAAATTTGCAAAAAGATAATATTTTAAATTTTATTAAGTATCAATTTTTATGGGTCTATTAGAAACATATAAAAAATCTTTTGATTTAGTAAAGAATCATATAGTACATAGTATAATATATGGTATAATATTTTATATATTGTGGAATTTATTATTTTTAATACCAATAGTAGGAGCGATTATATATTCATATTTTTATCCTAGATTAACTAAATGGTACTATACAAAAGTTACTGGAGAAAGTATTAATCCAGATTATAAAACAGCATTTTTATCATTATTAATACCAAATCTATTAACATCAATTGGTATAACTATAATATTATTAGTATTAATTAGTATTTTAATAAAGTTAGGATTAACTTTTACAGATATATTGAATATTAGTAATCATCAACAATTAATGTCAACTGGTTTACCTAATTTAAGTATTTCTTTATATGATCTTTTAGGAATAATTATTGGTGTACTTATAATGATAATTGGTGGAATAATGTGGATATTATTATTATATAGCATTTATGGGTCTATTTTGGGAAAAGTAAATAAATTATCAATATATTTTGAAAAATCATTGATATTATTTGCATATTGGCTTGTATTTTATATTGTTACTGATATAATATTATATATAATTGGTGGAATATTTTCATTAGTATCTCCTTTATTGGGAAGTATAATTGTAATAATTTTAAGTTTAATATTTGTAAATCCAGCATCAAATCTAATATTACTATTAAAGGCTGAGGAATTATAAATTTTTTATATCTTTTTAAGATCTATTATTTATGGTAGTAGAGATATATAAAAAAGCATTTGAGTATATGAGAAAAAATTTTGTAGATAGTATATTATTTATTATTTCATCAGCAGTGCTATGGTTTTTATCTATAGCAATACCAATATTGGGAGTAATAATATATTCATATTTCTATCCAAATGTAGTATCCTGGTACTATACAAAAGTTACTGGAGACAATATTAATCCAGATTATAAAACAGCATTTTTATCATTATTAATACCAAATCTATTAGCATCTATTGGAGTAATATATATGTTATATAATTTTTATGATATTACTTCAGTATCATTTGGATCTTTAGTATCAACTGGATATATAAATCCATTTGGATTAATAAGTTATCAATATGTATCATATAATCCAACATTAATAATTGTTGAATGGGCAATTATTATAATATCAATAATATTGAGTATATTACTTCTATATACATTCTATGGATCTATTTTAGGAAAAGTAAATAAATTATCAATATATTTTGAAAAATCATTGATATTACTTGCATATATAATATTATACGAAATAATTGCATCAGTAATATTGGGTATTATATCTATAATATATGCGTTAACAATTTCAATAAGTTATGGAATGGTAATATTTTTCATTTTATTAGTGATATTTGTGGTACCAACAATAACATTGGTAGCATTATTGAAGGCCAAAGAATTATAAAATTATTTTTTGATATTTTAATTTAATAATAGAGTAGTTACTTATTGGTTATAATTAATTTTAATCAAAAATCGAAAACTTTTTAAATTCTATCATAATTAAATAAATCATGGAAAAAGGATATAAAGGAAGAAATCCATATAGATATTTTATGATGAGAGGTAAGACCTTGGCAGTTTTGGGAGCATTAGGAGTATTGGGAGTAGCTGCATATTCTCAAGGAGCACCAACAATAGGTCAACTAGCTCAATCTATGAAATCACAACCAGCATCATGGACAGTAGTAGTAGGAGCAAATGCCAAAGCAGCAGATGTTGTTGGGGCTTCAAATATAATCGCAGCTTTAGAAACATTTACATCTGTACCAACAACTTCTACCTTAAATACATCTAACTTACAGGTACAAATACAAGGAACAGTTCCAGTAATACAAAATTCATATCCATTCTATTATCCATCAGAACCATTGTACTTAGGTAGTGCATTAAATTCAGTAGTACAAACAATTCAAGTAGGATCAGGTTCATTTACAACAAATTACAATGGACAGCAAACAACATATCAATATAATGCATATGTATATCCACAAGGTTCATTCTCATTACAATATGTACAACCATCTCCAGGTCAATCTGCACCTGTAGTAGCATTAGCTTCTAGTACACCAACTGCATCACCAATAGCATTAACAATAACATTCTCTCCATCATTAAACTTAACACAATTATCACAATCACCACAAGCAGTACAAGTATTTAATACAACATACTATTTAGTTCCATCTTCAAATGGTAATTATATAAACTTTGTTCCAGCAGCAGAGGTTGTAACATTAAATGTAAATCAATCTGTAACATTTAATGGAGTAAATATTACATTACAAGGTGTTGCTGCTCAATATTCTTCAGGTTCTACAACATCTACGGGTGTACCAGCAGCAATATTAAATGTTAACGGACAAACTATAACAGTTCAAGTAGGAGCACAATATTATATTGATGGTGTAAATATACTTGTAGTAAATGTATATGGTCCATTATCAAGTGTAGTTACAACAACTCAACAAGGTGCAGTTGAATTAGTATTAGGTACTTCTGGTTATCAATTACCTATATCATCAACACCTGCAAATGTATTAACATCAACAAACCAAGTTCTAAATAATGTACAAGTTCAAATGCAATATACTACATCAAATGGTCAATATTTAATACAAAGTATAACATTCACATTCCCACAATTACCAGAAATTGGAACTTCAGGATATTATGGTATTGTAAATGGGCAATCATACACACTACCATTATTTAATTATCAAATAACATTCCCACAAGTACAAATACCAGCAAGTAATTCAGACTTAATACAATTACAAGCATCTTTAACATCTTCTAATAGTGTAACACAATTTACAATATCATATCCAGATGCATTATCAGGAAAAACATATACTTTATCAATATTTAATAATCAAACTACTAACACTTTACAAGCATTCCAACAAGGATATATAGGTAAATATCCATTCTATTATAATTTCATAATGCCAAATAATGGAAATATTACTTCTGCTACGTTATCTAATCCACAAGCAGGAGAAGTAATAAATATTGATTTACCTTATTTCATAGCTAATGTTAGTTCAAATACTGTAACTTTAGTAAGCTTAGTTAGTGGTAATGTCTATAATATAGGTTCGTCGCCAGTACTATTAACAGAAATATCAGAACTAATGGGAATTAATGTAAGTGTATATTATAATAATACAGAATTAATATTCAATGTTACTACTCCAGGTTATTACTTCTTAAACAATTCATTTTCAGAATTTACAGAGCCATTATCTCTTCCATATTATATGGGTGAGGTCAAATATTTACAAAGTGGCTCCACTGTAGCATTAGTACTTACATCAGGTCAATACTTTGAAGTATATAATCCAACTACAAACACATCTGAAATATTCCAAGTACAATCAATAACAACAGGTGCTAATGGTGTACCTCAAGCAGTATTGCAAGATGTAATATCTGGACAAACATTTACAATAACACAAGGAAATCCACTTGTAGTTGATAATGGTGTATCATTGAATCCAGTAGTAATCAATCCTAGTGCGAGCACACCATTTATAGTATTAGAATCTACAGGTTCATATTATCCAAGTAATTTGGTATTGACAGCAAAAGGTCCAAGTCCTCAATCAACGCCAGTAATAGTATTATCTGGTTTAGATACAAATTCAACAAATGTATCAATATTAGAAGCATATCCAGGATATACAATTTCTGGCGATTCAATAAATCTAACATTATCAGCAAGTGCAGGTATAGTTAATTTAACATCTTCATTGAACTTTGCATCAGGATCAGTATCATCCGGAGCAACTACAACAACATATTACTTAGATGCAGCAGGAACATATGCACAATATGTATCAAGTACAAATTCACAATCATTATCACTATATGTACCATTAGCACCAGTTCAATATCCATTAGCACTAGCTCCAGTTGGTTCACAAGCACAAACAGAAGTTGTTAATGTAGGAGTAGGACAAACAATACCAGGAACACAATTAACAATAACAGGAGTAACAGGCGTATCATCAACAACATCATATTCACAACCAACAGCATTAATTGGAAAGGTAATATTAGATTCACAAGTAACACCATCAATGAGTAATTTAATAGTTGTAGGAGGTCCAGCAGTAAACCTATTAGCAGCAAATGCAGTAATACAATATGTATCAGATATGAATGCAACATTAGGACAACAATTACAAGCATATGCAAATAATCAAAGTGGATATGTATATGGTTCAGAATTACAACCAGTATTACAACAATTAGGAATAAACTTCGGACCAGGTATGGCATTAATAATGACATCAACACTATATCCAAACACATTAGTAATATTCGGATGGTACGGAAATGATACAACACAAGCAACACAATTATTCGCAAACTACTTAGTAAATGGAGTAGATTCAAATATATTCAATAATGCAACAGTAGTAGAAGTAAATGACCAACAAACAGTAAACGGATATCCACAAGCAACACAAATTCAGTAAAAGCTTTTTCTTAAACTTTTTATTTTTCAAAATTTTATATTTTATTTATGGATGAAGACATAAAAGAAGCTGCTAAAGATCTTATAATATTAATCATATCAATAGGATTAGTAATTTTTGCATATTGGTTATCACTTTTATAAATATTATCCCATAAATCATTTATAAATGGATATTGATTTTGAGGAGAATATTACAGATTATATTAGAAAAATTATAAAAGAAAATTATAGAATTGATAAAAGGAGTCTATTAGAATATAGAGATATAAAAATAATAAAAAATTATATAAAGAATGCAGAAGGATCTTGCTATTTAGAACTTGGAAAAACAAAAGTTTTGGCCGGAGTAAAATTAGAAATAGCAGAACCATTTCAAGATAATGAAGATTCAGGTATTTTAGTAACAACAGTAAATTTATCTCCAGTTTCTGATATTAATGTTGATCTAGGACCTTCAGAAGAATCTATAGAATATTCAAGGGTTGTAGATAGAATATTAAGGGAATCTAGATTTATCAATGATAAAGAATTGGTAATAGAACCAGGTAAATATGTTTGGTCTGTATTATTAGATATATATGTATTAAATAATGATGGAAATATAATTGATGCATCAACTTTAGCATCTGTATGTGCATTAATGAATACATATTTTCCAGAATTAATTAAAGAAAATGGTGAATATAAGGTAAATCCAAAAAATAAAACAAATAAAAAATTACCATTAAATAGAAATATTCCGGTAATGGTTTCGTTTGCAAAAATTGATGATAAATTTATCGTAGATCCAAATAAATATGAAGAAGAAGCTGCAGATATGATTATACATATTGGACTATCTGATAAAATAAATGCATTACAAACAAGAAAATCAGGTCCAATATCATTAGAAGAATTTAATAATTTATTATCAGAAGCGGAAAAGTTTAAAGATTATTTATTAAAGAAAATACAATGAATGATATTTCTAGATTTGCTTTAGCCAGATTAATTGGTGCGAGGGCGATACAAATTGCAATGGGAGCTCCAATGATGGTAAAATTATCTAAAGAAGATCTAGAAAGAATAAGATATAATCCAGTAAAAATTGCAGAAATAGAATATGAAAAGGGCGTTTTACCATTAAAGGCTGTTTTTAAGAAAATTAAACCTTAATATCATATACTTCATATTCCATAACCTTAAGTAAATCTTTTTTTGAAATTCTTAATAAATGATAATGAGATCCACCTCCACAATATATTATTTGATCATCATTTAGATCAATTATACTTTTATCAACAATTGTTCTTATTTTTTGTTTTAAACCAATTGGAGGTACTCCACCAATATCATATCCAGTAATTTCTTTTACCTCTTTTGCCTTAGCTAATCTTACATCATTACAATTAAAATATTTCTTTATTTTATTTAAATCAATCATATCTTTTCCCAATAAAAAACATAGTAATGGTTTATTATCACAAATTAATAGAATACTCTTTGCAATAATTTCATTAACCTGTTGTTCAACATCTTTTGAAGAGATAACAGGTTTTTCATATTTAATAATTTGAAATGTTACACCAAATTTATTCAAATAATTTTCTAAATATTTTTCATCTAACAAATTATCTTTCATAAAACACGTTTTTATAGATAAAAATTATAAATGGGACCGCGGGGATTTGAACCCCGGACCTCCGCCTAGTCAGGGCGGCATCATAGCCACTAGACTACGGTCCCCTATATTTTTCTAATTCTTTCATTAATTTTATTGTTTTTTCTATATGTTTTTTTATTTTCATTCTTTTGTTAATTATTTTTTTAAATATAGATAGAGTATTTTTTAAGCTTTTTTCATATGCTTTTTTATATTTATTTAATTTTTTATAATATTTTTTATCATAATTGTTAATATTTCTGACAAGTTCATTTAAATAATTATATAAATTATTTTCATATTCAAACATATTTGTATATTCTTTATGAAATTTCTCAATATCTTTATTATCTTCTATCTTTAATTGATAAGTTTTGTTTAAATTTTCAACAATTTTCTCATATATACTTTTAATTTTTTCATATATTTCCTCTTCCTCTGGTGAAACATTTTCATCTTCTTTCTTTTCCATATTCTTTTCCATAATTATATAAAAATTTTAGTATTATATAAGGTTTATCTTATTATTCTAAAATCTTGATAATTATTAATTTCTATATCTTTTATATCAATTTTATCAACTCTAGCTCTTTCAGGCCCTCTTTTACATAATTCAATCATCTTATTTATATTATCTTCATCTCCTTCAAAAACAGCTTCTACAGTTCCATCAGGATTGTTTTTTACATATCCTTTAATATTTAATTTTTTAGCATGTAAAAATACAAAATTCCTAAATCCAACACCCTGGACCTTTCCATATATAATTACCTTTACAGCCTTCATTCTTTAAAATTTATAAACATATTTTTAAATACCTACATTTATGGAAGGTCGGAATGAGTGAATTTATGATGAAGACAGTATTTATAAAAGATATTTTGAAAGACGATTTTTTAGGTAAGGAGGTTAGTATAAAGGGGTGGGTTTATAGAATGAGGGATATGAAGGATAAAGTTTTCTTTGTAATAAGAGATTCTACAGGAATAATACAAGCAGTTGTAAAAAAAGAGAGTGTTGATCAAAAAACATGGGAAGATGCAACAAAGTTCCAAATTGAAGGTTCTTTAGAAGTAAAGGGAATATTAAGAAAGGATGAAAGGGCACCTGGTGGATATGAAATAGAAGTAAAGGAAATAAAAGTATATGATTATGGAAAACCATTCCCATTAAAGGGAGATGAGGATGTAGATACAATACAAAAGTATAGACATCTATGGATAAGAACTAGGTGGTTTACAGATGTATTGAAAATAAAGCATAGTTTAATTGTAAATCTTAGAGAATGGTTTATAAAGGATGGATGGTATGAAGTAACACCAGCAATATTAGTCGGAAACGCTGCAGAAAATACTACAACATTGTTTGAAGTAAAATATTTTGAGGATAAGGCATATTTATCTCAATCTGCTCAACTATATTTGGAAGCATTAATATTCTCATTAGAAAAAGTTTATTCATTAACTCCATCATTTAGAGCAGAATTATCTAGAACAAAAAGACATTTACATGAATATTGGCATTTTGAAATTGAGGCTGCATGGTATCATATGGAGGATATTATTAAGGTTATGGAAGAATCAGTAAAATATTCAATCGAAAAAACAATTGAGGAAAGAAAATCTGAATTTGAGGAATTAAAAAGTGTTACTGGAAGAGATATAAGTGAATTAAAACAATTTGTTGAAAAACCATGGAAAATTATTACATATAAAGATGCAATAAAGAAATTGCAAGATCTAGGTGTCAATATAAAATATGGAGATGATTTTGGAGCTGATGAAGAAAGATTATTAACAGAACAATTTGATGTACCAGTATTTGTTACATATTATCCAAGAGAAGTAAAAGCATTCTATATGTATGAAGTTGGAGATGGAACTGTAAAGAACTTTGACTTACTTGCTCCAGAAGGATATGGAGAAATAATTGGAGGATCTGAGAGGGAATGGAGGTATGATATACTACATAAGAAAATTGAAGAATGGGGATTAGATAAATTTAAAGTTAAAGTTGGAAATGAAGAAATTAGTGCATATGAATGGTATGAAGATTTAAGAAAATATGGATCTGTTCCACATTCAGGAATGGGATTGGGTATTGAAAGATTCTTAAGATGGGTATGTAAATTAGATCACATTAGAGATACACAACCATTCCCAAGATTGAGAGGTGCCTGGCTATATCCATAGTTTTTTATCTATATATTGTTTTTATTCCTAAGAAATTTAATATTAATTCTTTATGATTTTTTATAAAACTTTCAGCACGTCTTAGTATATCTCTATAAGCTTCTTCATGGTAACTTATCCCCCAAACGATAATTATATTTGTATTATTAACTATGGAAAATATAATCCTTATACTTTTATTTACTCTATCGGAAAATAATGGGATTGATAAATTTCCAATTTTTATTTCTCCTTTTAATTTTTCTATTTCTCCTCTAAGTTCTTTAAGAGATTCTAACCTATCAAAAATTATTTTATATTGTCTATTTAAATCTTTTTAAGATCCTTTATCCATTTTTCAAAAAATTTTATATTATTTTTAACTCTTTCATAATCTATTAAATCATTGTCATCTAATATAAAAATCCTATATGTTCTATGAAGTAATATTGACATAATAAAAAAGAGTTTTTATGTAATTATGAATTTTTAGATATTATAAAAATTTATAAGTATTTTTATAATAGTTATCATTTATGAGAGATAAAAGAATTCAATCCCAGACATTAGATGAGATGCTTCTGGAACTGGTTAGTGAAATAGCTGAATATTCGTTTGCTTTAGGTGATTGGGGAAAATATTTATGGACATCGATATATTTAAGAGATAAAGGGTATATTGCAACGAGCTTTGGTGTTAAACCATCGGAAATAGAAAGATATGAGAGTCAAGAGATTTGTACTTCATGTTTTGAAAATATATATATTAGTAGTTATTATTATCTAAAAGATAATTACTATATTAAATTTTTTAATTCTAGTATAGAAAAGTTAATGGGAAATATGCGGGGAGTGAAAAATATAAGGGACATAGAAAATCTAGCTATTGATATACATAATAAAGTTGTAGACTCACATTTAGATTCATCAAAGAAGTATAATAAAATATCAATATACTTTGAAAGAAAAGTGCCAGACGATGAAATAATATTTGAAGAAATTGAAAGAAGTATTATTGTTAGACAGTTTATTAATGATAGGTTTAAATTTCCAAATCCACCAGTTTTCATGTTCACTGCTTTAAAAGAAGATAAAGAAGATACAGACGGTGATAAAATTGAACTATCATACCCAAATTATTATAGATTTATTTTGGTGGTTTATGAAGGAGGGTGAAAAAAGATAGGAATAATGATATAATGGATTTACTATATTCAAGTTATTATATATTTTTTAAGGTTTATTAATTATCAAAAATTTCACTAAATTTTTTCTAAATTTTCCTTAAATTCCTTTGCAGTTTCTTCGGGTATTGATGAAACAACATATTCTAAATGTAAAATTTCCATATAACCAATATCAAATAAAGGTCTTTGAGCTATTCTAATAATTGGATATGATCTTGATTCTCTTAATAATGTTGTATCAAATATAACTAAATTAAAGTTCTCATACAATTTTTCATATGTAACCAAAATATTATATAGATTTTTAATAAATTCTTCAAATTTATTCTGAGATAAGAAAAATATACCAAATGTATCAACATATCCAATTAATTCATTATTCCTAAATGGAGCAAATGATGACCATAATTTGAGTATATTATCTAATATTATTCTCTCGTTTAATTGTTTTTCAAAATTAAAATAATCTTCTATAAAGAATTTTTTATATTTATCAAAATATTTGTTGGATTTATCTAGATAAATTCTAAAATAATTTGTTGGCTCTTTTTCAATTAATATTTGAATATGTAGATGTTCTTGTGATGCACCAGCAGAAAACCCCT
>NZ_QEFP02000001.1 GCF_003086415.1 Candidatus Nanobsidianus stetteri
GTTGGTGTAGTGAAGAATAAAGAATTAAGGGCCCAACAAAAATCTGAAAATAAAGAATAAAATGTGGAGAAATAGAAAAACCTGGGAAGGTCCTGGACATCCTTGGCAAAAGGATAGAATAGAAGAGGAAAGACAACTATTAAAACAATATGGATTAAAAAATAAAAGAGAAATATGGAAAGCATCTACAATTGCTAGAAGAATAAGATTCTATGTTAGATATTTAAACGCTAAAAAAGCTGCTGGAGTAGATGTATCAAAAGAAGAAGAAAAATTGAAGAATAGATTAGTTAAATTAGGATTATTAAATAAAAATTCTGATATAAGTGAGGCTCTAAACATAACAGTAAGAGAAATATTAGAAAGAAGATTACAAACAATTGTATTTAGAAAAGGTTTGGCAAAAACAATAAGACAGGCAAGACAATTAATTGTACATAGGCATATTGTTATAGGAGATAAAGTAATATCTTCTCCAGGTTATTTGGTTAAAGTTGATGAAGAGGATAAAATAGGTTATAATCCTTATTCAAATATAGATAAAGAAAAATTATTAAATCAAAATATAAATAAAGAAGAAAATAAAGAATCATCCATACAAGAAGTTAATCAACCTTCTCAATAGTCCTTTCTTTTTCTTTTTTACTTTCTTCTTTCTTTTCAAAATTTTATTTAACCTATTTATACTTTTATTTAATAATAGTATAGATAGATTAAACTCCTTTATCATTTCTACCTGACTTCTTAATTCCTTTATAGACTGACCTAATTCAGAAATATTATATGGAATATTTTCTTGAATCTTTATATATTCAATACCTTTCTTTAATATATCTTTTATTGTATAACCTTTTTTCTTTAATTCTTCCAATTCTTCTTTAATATCTCCAATATATATTGTTGTTGAATCATTAGACATTTTTAAAATAAGTATTTTATTCTTTATATAATATATTAGAAAAATTTATATATTATATTTATAAAGTTTTTCATAAAACTTATAAAGAGAAATTGTTATATCTATTATATAGTAAAATTTTATACAGTTATACGACGTTAAATTATGTTATTACAAAAAAGTTGTCCTAATATATGAAAAAATTTATTCGAGAAAATTTATAAATAAAAAATTTGTATCTAATAGGTTGTATATTAGATTTCTAATACAAAAATCTTATATATTTTTTATATAAATTTTTTGAAAAATATTTATAAAATATTAATTAAGTCGCATAACTTTACATCATTTATAAATATACTAACTAAAAGGTACTCATATCATAAAATAATATGACAACATATTAGTAATAAATAGAAAAATTTATTAATAAATATTTAAAAATTCCAAAGTTGTATATATATGAATTTTTATTATCAAAATTTTATGGTAGAATATTGTAAATTACCATATGAAAATGAAAAATATGAGATCCTTATTAAAAGAGAGGAAGAAACAAATGAAAAATATGGTTATGATCCATGGAAAAGGCCAATAAATGAATTATTAGATTTCTCAATTATCAATTTAGATAAACCAAAGGGACCTACATCTCACCAGGTATCTGGATGGATAAAAAATATTTTAAATAAGAAAGCCGGACATGCTGGTACACTGGATCCAAAAGTAACTGGAGTATTACCAATAGGAATTGGAAGGGGAACAAAAGTATTAAAATTATTATTAACTGCTGGAAAGGAATATATAGCATGGATGCATATACATAAAGATATTGATGAAAATAAAGTATATGAAGTATTAAATAAATTTCAAGGGAAAATTATTCAGAAACCACCACTAAAATCTGCAGTAAAAAAAGTTCCCAGAGAGAAAAATGTTTATTGTATAAAAGTATTAGAAGTTGATGGTAGAGATTGGTTATTACAAATCGCAACAGAAGCTGGTGTATATATAAGAAAATTAATAGATGATATAGGAAAAGCTCTAGGAACAAAAGCTCATATGCAACAATTAAGAAGAATTAGAGTTGGAGAATTAAAAGAGGATTCTGAAAAATATCCCTTATCTACTTTACAAGATATAGTTGATTCTATATGGTTTTGGAGAAATGAAAATAATGAAAAATATATAAGGAAAGTTTTTCTACCAGCAGAAGTTGCGGCAGAACATACAAAGAAAATTTGGATATTAGATACTGCAGTTGATGCAATTGCACATGGAGCAAACCTAACAGTAAAAGGAATATCAAAACTATATTCGAATATAAAGGAAGGTGATTTAGTAACAATATTTACATTAAAAGGAGAAATAGTTGCATATGGAACTGCATTAATGGATTCCGAAAAAATTTTAGATTCTGAAAAAGGTATTGCTGTTGATATTGATAGGGTTATTATAAAGAGAGGTTTATACCCGAAAGTATGGAAAAAATCTAATACACAATGAAAATAATATTGGGAATTGATGAAGCTGGAAGGGGGCCTGTAATTGGTCCAATGGTAATTGCAGGTTATTGTATAGAAGAAGAAAAAATTGAATTACTAAAATCTTTGGGAGTTAAAGATTCTAAAGAATTAACAAGAAAACAAAGAGAAGATATATATAATGAAATAGTAAAATTAACAGATAAATATAAATATATAATAATTGATCCAAAGACAATAGACTATTATGTATATAAAAATAAATTAAACTATTTAGAATTTAATAACATGATAAAAATAATTGAAGAAATAAAACCGGATAAAGTAATAATTGATTCTCCAATGGTTAATACAAAAAAAGTAATAGAATATATAAAAAATAATTTAAAAATAAATGTTGAAATAATTGCAGAAAATAAGGCAGACAAAAAATATCCAGTAGTATCTGCAGCTTCTATTATTGCAAAAGTCATAAGGGATAGAGAAATTGATAAAATTAAGGAGAAATTAAATTTAGATATTGGTTCTGGATATCCATCTGATGAAAGGACAGTTAAAGCAATAAAAGAAAATTATGAGATATTAAAAGATTATATTAGAGAATCTTGGATGACAATTAAAAAAATAAGAAAAGAAGACCAAAAAAATATACTTGATTTTTTATAGAATTCTTTTCTTTATTAAAGGATAATACTTCATAAAATTATGAACGGTAAAATAAACATACCTAATATTAAATTAATTATGATGATTGTTGATAATGCTATATATAATGTATTCTTTTCATTAAGATATTTCTTTAATTCCATTAAAATTTCTATAAATGGTATAGAAATCAAAATAAAGTAATAAATATATGATAATAAAATATTTTCTGTTAATAAATAATATATTATAGCTGAAATATTTAAAATAAATAATAATATAAGTGCAATTTTTTGAAATTTATACATTTTGTTAATAAAAGCATCGTCTTCTTTAATATATTTTTCAAAATTCAATTTTTCTTCTTCTTTCTCTTTAAATTTTACCTTTTTTAATAGTATAAATGAAATTAAGGAAATTATAAAAGTAATCAATAATGAATAAAGTATATTATCAATATTTAAACCTGCTAATAATAATTTTGCACCTAAATATGATACAAATATTATAAAAATGAATCTTACTGTATTATCCTTTAATTTCATTAATAATCTAGTTCCAATCCATGCACCAATTAAAACCCCTAAAGTAAGGAAAGGCAATAAAATAAAGTCTATATAACCTGCTTTGAAATATAAAATTGAAGAAGTATCTGCAGTTATTCCTATCATAAAATTACTAGTAGTAGTACTTACTTTTATTGGTAAATTCATTATTAAATCCATTCCCAAAACTTTTAATATTCCAGAACCAATTCCTAATAAACCAGAAACAAAACCTGCAAATAACATAACAATCCATCCATAAACCCATCTTACTCCATCATAATATATTATTTCTCCTTTTTCTTCATATTTTCCAAATAAATTAAAGAAATATGTAGAATCATCCGGTTTTGATGGGTAATATCTTTTTCTTAAATTCTTTATTATCAAAAATATTGAAGATAATAATAATACAACACCAAATATTATATAAACAATAAAAAATAAATTATGGGTATATAGATAGTTATTTAAAAGAAATCCAAATATAGCGCCAAAAGTTGTAGCAGTTAATAAACTAATTGCTATATTATCATTGGCAATTTTTTTCTTTATATATGTTAAAGATGAGGATAAAGATGTTGAAATAGTAGATAATAAAGATACACCAATTGTTAAATACAATGGATAGTCTAGAAATATTGTTAAGATTGGAGAAATAATTGCTCCACCACCTAGACCGGTTATAGAACCTTCAATACCTGCAAAAATACCAATAAGTAATATTAATATTAGATTAAAAAATGTATATATCATAGTATTAACAAATTCTTTAAAATATATAAGTCTTCATATAATTATCCTTTCTTAATAAAAAGGAAAATCAAAAAAGATATTTAAATTCTTTAATCATTCTTCTTCAAATTCTTGAACATTACTCTTTCTATATTCAGAATATTTCTCAACTTCTTGCATAGCTTTATTTATTTCTTCAATCATTTCCTGAGGTATATTATCTATTTTTACATTATTAATTCCTATTCTAATATATTTATCCCATTCAATTTTTATTCCATTTTCATCTATTTGCATTGGATGTCTTAGTAAACTGTGTTTTGTATCTCTCATCTTCCATACAATAATTGATCTATACAATTTTCCATCTACCTCATCTAAATCCATCCTTACAATCCCATCTACTGCATGTTCAACTCCAGGTCCACCAAACCCTCTCTCACCAACAGAAATTTGTGAGACAAATATTGCAGTACATCCCAAACCTGCAATCAACCTTTTTAATGACATTACTATAGATCTAGCCATTGCCGGTTTTGTCAAATATAATGTAGAAACAGAATCTATAACAACTCTTTTAGCATTTGTATCTTTTATTGCCTGCCTTACAACATCTAATAGTTCATGTATATTATCTAAATCTCTTACTAAATATCTTTCTCTTTGAGCTGCAGTACCTGTTCCACCAGTAAATGCATCTACAATTGCTATTTTTCCTTCTTCCTCATATTTTGATATATCCCATCCAAAATTCTTAAAACTCCTCCTCACAGTTACTGGATGTTCTTCCAATGCAATAAATACTCCATTTTCATTATTCTTTAATCCATTATATAAAAATTGTTTACCTAAGATAGATTTTCCTGTACCAGGTCCTCCACTTAATAATACTACATTTCTTTCTGGTATTCCTCCATATAATATCTCATCAAATCCTGGTATGTATGTTCTAACTTTATATATCATTATAATAATTTGAAATAAATGTTTAAACATTTATAAATAACAACATTTTTATATCTTTTATGGCAAAATATTTAATATTATTAACGAAAGATGATAAAAATACTTTGGAAATGGCTTTAGAATTTTCAAAAATATTAAAAATGAGTGGAGCAGAAGATGTAAAAATTTGTTTTATTTTAGCAGGAATTAGAGCTTTAAATAAAGAAAATGAAGAATTTAATTTAATTATATCTAAACATTTAGGAGATATGAAAAATTTAAACATAAATATATACGCATGTGAAAAATGTATGGTAAGATTCAATATACCAGAAGAAAAATTAATATATAAAGATAAAATATTTTCATATGAAGAGATGAATAGATTAGTAGATAAAGGATATGCAATAATTACCTTTTAATTTCTATTATTTTTCCTTCAACATTATCTTTAAACAAATCATCATGTGTACATAATATTACTTGATAATTATCCAAACTTGATATTAATTGGGCTAAAGATAATCTTACATTTTCATCTAAAGATTCGGTAGGCTCATCTAATAACAATACATTTATATTTAAATTTAGTATAGAAGCAATTGCCAATCTTAATGCTAAATCCAATATTTTTATTTGTCCTCCACTTAATCCAGCTTCATCAATATATTTTTTAATAGTTTTTCCATCAATATTTTTAATTACATAAATATAAAATAATTTTTCATCTTTTACCTTACTCTCTTTTATATCTATTCCAACATCTACAATATCTTGATATCTATATAACTTCTTAAAATAGAATTTAAATGCATTTTCTAGGTTTTTCGATATTTTTTCTCTATTAACTTCTATATATTTTAGTAAAACACCATATAAGGATCTTAAAACATTTATATTTTTACCCATATTCTTTAATTTTTCATTTATATTATTATACATATTTAATTTTTCTTTATAATTTTTTATTAATTCTGGTTTTAAATTTTCATATTTTTTTATTTCTTTATCAAGCTCATTCAATTTATCTTCAAACTCTTTTAAAGAATTTAAATTATTTCTTTTATATATATCTTTTATTTTTTCCAAATTCTTTTTCATATTTTCTATTTTCATTAAAGAATATCTAATATTATTTATCTCATTTTTTATATTTTGATATTCCTTTCTTAAATTATCTATAACCTTATCCAATTCATTTTTCTTTATATAATTTATTGTATCTTTTATTATTTTATATTCATTTATTTGATTTATTTTATAACTTATTTCATTAATTTCTTTTTCAATCCTTATTTTTTCATTTTCAATATCAGATAAATTTATTTTATCTTTAATTTTTCCTTGAATATATAAAAAATACTTATATTTATTTTCTATTTCTTGATATTGTCTATCTAAATTATTTTTTTCATTTTTAAATTTATTTAAATTTTCCTTATCTTTATTTAAACTCTCTCTATATTGATTTAACAATTTTTTATGTAAATCTTCATCCAGAGCTCTCTTACATACTGGACATTCCGATATTTCTCTATTTAATATATTTAAATATTCCTCTTCCTCCCTTATTTTATTTTCCAAAATTATAATATTATTTTCTAATTCTTTCTTTTTATTATCTATATTTTTTATTTCATTTTCTATATTTTTATATTCTATATATTTTTCTATATTTGAATATATTTCCTTTAATTCTTTTAATTTATATTCTAATTCTTTTTCATCAACATTTTCCAAATATTCCAATTCCTTTTTTCTATTTTCTAAATATTCTAAAGAACTATTTAACAAATCTTTTGAATAATTTTCATATTTGAGATTTTTTCTTTCAGATTCAAGATTTAATATATTATCATATAATTCCCTTTCTTTTTCTTCATATTCTTTTAACTTTTGATTTAAGTAATTTTCTTGAGTTAATAAATTATAATCTATACCACTTTCCAATGTTTTTAACTCTAAATAATCTTTATATATATTATCTCTTATTTTCTTTAATTCCAAATATTTATTAATTTCTTCCAATAATTTATCAATATCTCTATCCCCAAAAATGTTCTTATATAATTCTATATCTTTTGATAATAAATTTCTTTCTTTTTCTTTATATTCTTTTTCCTTTTCTAAATCTTTTATTAATCCCTCAACTACTTTTAATATTAAAGAATAATATTCTATATCAAATATTTTTTCTAATAACTTTGTTAATTCAATTTTTCCAGATAAATTAATATATCTTCCCAAATCCCCCTGTTTTATATATAATACATCTGTAAATTTTTCAACTCTATTTATATTCAATATTTCTCTTATTTTTTTATTAACAATATCTGGTCCAGAAGATATAACTTTATTACCTTCATATAATATTGCCTTAGATTCTCCATTATTATTTGAAGATCTTATTATTTTGTATAAAGTATTTCCATTAGAAATTTCCAATTCTACATTTAAATTATATGAACCAATTCTTATTAAAGATGATACATTTGATATATTTATACTGGATAAAGAATCTTTTCCAAATAAACCAAATAATATTGCTTGAAATATAGAAGTTTTTCCAACTCCATTTTCTCCTATTATTATATTTTTTTCATCAAAATTTATCTCTAAATTTTTATGTATTTTAAAGTTCTCTAATTTTATTTTATTAATCCTCATTTTATTAATTGTTTAAATATAGTTTCCCTTATTCTATCCAAATCGGAATTTTTACCAGAATACATTTCTTCAAATAATTCTTTTATATAATTAAACATTTTTATTACTTCTTCCTTATCATTTACAAAAAAAGAACTATCTATTATACTATCTATTGTAATTACTTCATTATTTAATTTTATTTCTTCATCTAAAGAATAAGAATCATCTAAAATTAAGTATCCAGATTCCATTAAATTTTCTAATAGATTTTTTATATTAATATAATAATCTTTCTTATATCTAACTTTAATTTTTATAATCGTTTCCTTAGATTTATTATAAATATCATTCTTTAGTTTATTTAATCCATAATCATTATTTATTATATCTTCATAAATATATATTGGCCTAACATTTAATTCTTTAAATTCTATATTATCATCTCTTACATAAAAAAATCCCTTCTTTATATTTTCTTCATCTTTTGATATTTCAGTCCTTTCAGTAGAACCTGGTAAAGCAAATATTATATTATCATGTTTTTCCAAATGTTTTTTATGAAAATGACCAAATGCATAATAATTAGCTTTGGGAAAATCTTCTGGAGATAAAATCCTTGGTTCTTTGCTATAACCTTCTAAAATACTTTCTGGAAATATATTTATTGCACCATGAAACATAAATATTGTATAACCATTATTTTCAAATTTTAAATTAGATAAATTCTTTTTATAATATGCTCTCAATTGTTCATATGACAAATTTGATGGTTCAGATATTCCATAAATATATACATCCTTATATATAAATGGTTCTTTTATATTTGCCTCATATACTAAATCCAATCTTTTTAATATTTCTAAAACATTTTGTCTTAATCCTTTTGTATCATGATTTCCCCTAATAAATATTAATGGTATTTTATTATCTTTCAATTTAAACAATATATCCAATATTTCCAATAGATATTTTGAATCTATTCTAAAATAATCATCAAAAAAATCTCCAGAATGAATTATAAAATCTACCTTTTCTTTAATTGCAAATTCTATAACCTGTTTAAACGAATTTAGAAAATCATATTTTCTAATCTCACCATATTCTACCGGAATTTGGCATCCTAAATGGGTATCAGAAACATGAACAAATTTCATTAAATATTATTGTATAAAAATTTTTTATTTATATTTTCCAGATATTCTTTCAAATAATTTAAAACTATTTCCTTATCCTTTTTATAATGATCAAAACTTATTTTTAATAAAAAGGAATCTTCTGTATAATGTAATTTAATAATTTTATTTAATGTCAATTCATTCTTATCAATTCTTAGATAAATATTATAATTCTCATCAAAGTTGCAATTACTTTTTATATTTTCAAACTTTAATCCTAAAGAAATTAAATTTCTAAAAAATATATCTATGCTATTTTTATTATTAATTTTTATTTCATATACCTCAATTATATTACTTATTAATCCTTTGTCTTTATAATTATTTATCTCTATCTTTTTTCTATCAATATCTTTTAATAATAAATCAATTGCATTTAATATTCTATTTTTATCATCCCATTCATGTATATTTACCCTTAATAGCACAAAAGAAATCCTCATTACAATTATATAAATAAATAGAAAAGTTTATATTTATAAAAAGCTTTATATTTAAAATGGTAAAAAGAACTCAGGGTTTACCTTTAAATACTATAATTTTGGCAATTATTGCAATAGTTGTATTGGTATTTCTTATATTAATATTCACTGGTGGAATTGGAAAATTCGTTGGACAAACTAGTCCATTTACTTCATCTAATCAAACAAATAATGCACTATGTTCAGAATATGCATCAGCAATAAACACACAAATGGGAACTTCTACCGATCCAAATGCTCAATTACAAATGTTAGCAAATTCTCAATATGTAACTTCTAACTGTAGTATTTATTTCCAATATTCATTTACTTTATATAATGGTTCTGAAGTTGAATGTGGACTTGGTTCAAACGCTTGTATAATGCTCAATTCTAACTCGGGTTCCGGCTCCGGTTCTGGTTCTGGAGGATCTGGTGGATCAGGAGGATCTTCTAGTTCCAGTAATACTGGTTCTGGATCTTCTTGTGCACCTCCAAATGGTATACCAGGCTGTGAACTTAAATAAAGATTTATTTTTTATTGCTAAATATTATTTATAAGGAAATACATAGAAAATTTTATATTTATAAAAAAATTTATATTTAAATGATAAAAAGAACTCAGAATTTGCCTTTAAATACTATAATTCTAGCAATTATTGCAATAGCTATAGTTGTATTTCTTATTGGAAATTTCATTCTACCACCTAATCAACCAACTCCGCCAACCCCTCCAACTCCATCACCCAATCAAAAAATTTTTGCGCTATGTTCAGAATATGCATCAGCAATAAACACACAAATGGGAACTTCTACCGATCCAAATGCTCAATTACAAATGTTAGCAAATTCTCAATATGTAACTTCTAACTGTAGTATTTATTTCCAATATTCATTTACTTTATATAATGGTTCTGAAGTTGAATGTGGACTTGGTCCAAACTTATGTATAAACCTTTCTGGAAGTAGCTGTAGTCCATCTATTGCTAGTCCACCCAATGCCATACCTGGTTGTGAACTTAAATAAAAATTTATTTTTTATTGCTAAATATTATTTATGATAGATAAAAATTATGTTTCATCTATTTTAGGTATATCAAAAACAAAATTACAAGAATTAATAAATGAAAAAATAAAGCAATATAAAAATTTAATTGATGAAGAAACAGCTATTTTATTGATATTAAAAGAAAGAGGACTAACATTAGAAGATTTATATAATATAAAAGTAAAAAATTTATATCCAGGATTAAAAGTAAGAGAAATAAAATTAAAGATAAATAAAATATTAATAAAAAAGGATAATTTAATAATTCTAGAAGCTGGAGATGAAACAGGATTAATTAAGTTAATAATTAAAGATTATAAATGGAAAAGAAAAGAGAACTTATTAAAGGAAAATATTAACATAAAAGTAAAAAATGGTGTTGTTCTAAATAACTTTGTTCTATCAATATTCATAAATAATATAGATCTAATAGAGAAGATAGATGAAGATATAAATCTAAATCAAAATTATATATCATATAGACATATAAGATTATTAAAAGAAAGAGAGAATAATTATATAGTATTAACAGACAATTTTAATGTATTATATTTAGAAAAGAATATTCAATTAGAATATAATAAAACATATACAATAAAATTTTATAATAAAAGGCCCATCGAAATTATTGAATTAAAATCCTACTAAACTCATTAATTTATCTGGATTGTTATAATACATACTCATAATTTCTGCAATCTTTCTATAATTTCTTATATTATTTTCTAGCATATATTCTAATACCCTTATTTTAAATTTGAAGTTGGTTTCTATATCATTTTTATTCCAATTTCTAATTTCAGCAATTTTATTTAATACATAACTTTCTCCCGGTATATATGAATCATCCTTAGGATTCCATCTAAATGAAATTATCCTATCTACATCCTTTTTTTCTTTATTAAATCCTATTATTTCATATATTTTATCTACCCTTCTTACATATTTTCCTTGATATCTCAATCTCTTAAGAAA
This sequence comes from Candidatus Nanobsidianus stetteri, assembly GCF_003086415.1. GTDB lineage: Archaea > Nanobdellota > Nanobdellia > Nanobdellales > Nanobdellaceae > Nanobdella > Nanobdella stetteri_A. The sequence goes on from NZ_QEFP02000001.1 coordinate 11,561, forward strand.
TACAACTCCATCCAATACTTCCAATAAAGATGGAGGTAAATTAATTGGAGGGGATAATAATCTATCCATTAATGCTTCAAAACTTTCTGCATGTATAGTACCCAAACCAGCATGACCTGTTGCCATTGCCTGAAATAATATATAAGCTTCCTCACCTCTTACCTCACCTACAATTATATAATCTGGTCTCTGTCTCAAAGCAGCTTTTAATAGATCAAACATAGTAACTTCACCATATCTATTTGGACCATATCCTGGTCTTGCAACTTCTGATAACCAGTTTGGATGTGGTAACTTTAATTCTGCAGTATCTTCTATTGATATTATCTTTTTCTCTGGTTTGATAAATAGAGATATTGCATTTAAGAATGATGTTTTACCTGTAGCAGTTCCTCCAGATATTAATAATGACCTACCTTCTTCTATTAATGTCCATAAATATGCCAGCATATTAAAGTCAACAGTTCCATATAATAGTAGATCAATTGGCGTGAATGGATCTTCTGTAAATTTTCTAATTGTAAATGAAGAACCTCTCCTAGAAATATCTTTTCCAAAGGTTATTTGAATTCTTGCTCCATTAGGTAAAGCAGCATCTAATAAAGGATTTGCAACAGAAACAATTCTTCCAGTCCTTACAGATAACTTTATTACAAAATTATCCAATTCTTCATCAGAATTAAATTGCAAATTTGTTTTTATTTCACCTATTAATGGATTTCTATGGAATATATATATTGGATAATTTATACCTGTACAGGATATATCTTCTATTAATGGATCTCTCATTAATGGATCTATTATTCCATAACCAATTGTATCCCTTATTATGTAATATAATATATATGGTAATTTATTTGGGTCTATCTTATATCCTTTTTCTTTTATTATATTTAAAGATTGCTTTATTATATAATTTTTCATATATTCTTCATTTTTTTCCATTCCTAAAGGAAGTTCGGATGTTCTTGCTAAATCATCAATTATTGAATTTATAATTTTTCTATCATTTTTATCTATACTAGGTTCTATTACATGATATACAAGCTCCCCATATTCATTATCCCATGATATATCTGCATATGCAAAGATATATTCTCTACCAAGAATATTCATCTTTGTTAGTGGATATCTAAATTGATTTATATTTTCATTTTTTCCATACAATTCTATAAAAAAATTAATTTTATCTTTTTCAGTAATTTTTCTATTTTCTGTAGGTATATTAACAAAATTTATATTATAAACTTTTTTGTTTCTTTTTTTCTTCTTTCTTTTTTCATATTTATTATTGTTTAATGGTATATAAATTGGTTGATATCCATTATTTGCACCCCCTATTATATTTATTTTCTCAGTTCTTTCATTTAATTTTCTTTTTATTTCAATCTTTTTTCTTATTACATCTACAACATCATCAATAAAATCATAAATGTTATTCATATATTTAATGAAAACTTGGGAAAATATAAATTTAACTTAGATATAAAATAGAATTTGAAGAATAATTGTTATATTGTAAAAAGAAAGAGTTCAAACCTTGACCATAAATAGGATGAAAGTAAGAGTTATTATTATTCAAATTTATTGATAATAAATTTCCATTATAAGATATATATACAATATTATTAATCGCACTTATTGAAAATTTATAATTTTGTGAAGGTTGACAAAAAAGATTTGCATCATATAGGTAAGAATAGTATATACAAAACTCAACATTCGATTCTATATAATTTAAAACTATTTTATCATAATTTGATGGATTTGTTATATGATTGAAATATAGAATCATTGATTGGGAAATAAAAAATAATATTAAAGTTATTAATACAATTTCTATTGCATTTACCGGCATTATACAATAGAAGCTTGTACATAGTAGTATACTAATTGATTACAAACAGTAGAATTTGGATTATTAATAATATTTAATCCATTATATTGCAAGTTTACATTAATAGAATTTCCATTTGTTGTAGTTGATGTTTCTCCTGTTGGTTCTATTATTATCCATTCGCATTGCCTATTTTGAGGATTATACATTGGCCTACATGCTACCTGATATTGTATAACTCCGCTCAACTGGGTTGCTGAAAGCAAACACTCTGGATAATATGATGATCCTGCTATTCCAGTATTATATTGAGGAATAAATAATACATTATTATTCTGAACTTCTATATTAAAATCAAAATATTGTGTTATAACATTATTAGTATTTGCTAAAGGCAATATTAGAGTATTATTGTTCACATCTTGTATTATTATATTAGAAGAATTCACCTTAACTATAAGATCAGGAATACCGCATAATTGAATAGAATTATAACCGGATGAAGGTATTGAAATAGAATTATTAACATTACATGGAATATATGTATAGTAATTATAATTTATTGGAATTACGGAAATAGATGGATTATAATAAATTGCAGGGGACTGAAATGAATATTGAATTAAATTATTATATATATTCAAAGAACCCTCAGGTAAATTTAATGTAACTGTTTGAGATCCTCTACTTTGTACAACAGATGGTATAGTTTCTGCCAAAGAAGTTAATTGACTCTGTATATCATTTATTGTAGATCTAATTTGAGATTTTTGTATTAGTGGTATACCCCATTCATATATCCCCATTGACAAACCAACTACAATAAGCCCTAACAATAAATAACTAACAAGCTGAGATTGTAATTTCATTTTATAAATATATTAAAAAATTTTATTAATTTTTATATCATCCTGTTATAACTTTGTATTGATGAACTTGTATAACTTGTACTTTGATTACTTTTTATACCCTCTATTTGTTTCTTAAGATTATCTAATAATTCTGCCACTTTTAGATTGGCTTTTTCTAAGTTTTCTATTCTCTTTAATAGTTCTATATTATTTTCATTTTTTTCTTTCTCTTTTGGCCTTAATAAAGCAGCTTCTTTAAATATATCAAATAAATTCTTTATTTCTCTATATAAATTATTTGTAACAACCACCAATTCTGATATTCTTGCTTGTAAGTCTATATTACTTTTTATTAATGAATTTACAATTTCCTTATAAAATGATGTATCTATGTTTGATTGTGCATAATACATTTGAGCTTGAGCTTCCTTTTTAATTATTGGATTTGTTTCAGATGGTATTGAAACTTGTCTTTTTATTTCTTCAATATTATTTTTTAAATCATTTTTTAATGTAGCTAAATCGTCCTTTAAATTTTCTATCTCTTCAATCAATTTTTCAACAGGATCTGTTGGCATAAGTTCATACTCTTGCGATGGCATAAAAAAATAAAAAATTTTGATATTTATAAATCTTTTAAAAACTATTCTTCAACTTCTCCCTCTTCTCCTGATTTACTTGATGATCCTTCTCCTCCCGTTGATTTTCCTACTGCAGCAATAACATCATCTATCTTCAATATCATTATAGCAGCTTCTACTGCAGACTTTATAGCTTGTATAGTAATATTTGCTGGTTCTATTACATTTTTCTCCCACATATCTGCAACTTTACCTTCAATTGCATCAATTCCAGCCCATTTTTTACCTTGCTCATGTAATGCTCTTAATTGTGTCATTGCTTCTATAGTATCCATACCAGCATTTTCTGCCAATGCAGCTGGTATTGCTTCTAATGCATCTGCAAATGCTAGCATTGCCATTTGTACTTTTGATGATTCCTTTTTTGCTTCTTTTCTTATTCCTTCTGCTAATTCCATTTCCAATGCACCACCCCCAGCGATTACTTTTCCATATTTAATTACTGTTGCAACATCTTTAATTGCATCATTTATAGATCTTTCAATCTCATCTGCAACATGCTCAGATCCTGCTCTTATTAATATTGTAACAGCCTTTGGATTTCTACATCCAGTTATAAATATCATATTTTCATCTGCAACTTTTCTTTCTTCAACTAATTCCGCATATCCCAAATCATTTTCTGATAATTCATCAATGGAATTTACAATTTTTCCACCAGTTGCTTTAGCTATTTTTTCCATATCTGATTTCTTAACTCTTCTTACCGCTAATATTCCATATTTTGCCAAATAATAAGCTGCTAAATCATCAACTCCTTTTTGTACAAATACAACATTTGCTCCTACTTCTCTTATCTTTTCTACCATTTTCCTTAACATCTCTCTTTCCTTATTCAAGAATTGTTCTAATTGATCTGGTGAAGATATATTTATCCTAGCATCTGTTTCTGTTTCTTTAATTTCAATGGCATCACCTATTAATGCTATCTTTGCTTTTGAAACAACCTTTGGCATTTCTCCATGTATTTTTTCCTTATCTATTACTATTCCATCTATTAGTGATGTTTCTTCCACACCACCACCAATTTTCTTTTCAATCTTTAATGAATCAAGATCTACAATTATTTTCTTTTCTCCATTTGATAGTTCTACAACATCCGTTACTTTCCTAACAGCATCAACAACTATTTTTGCCAATTTATCTGAATAAAGTGATGCTATTTTTGATGATAATGCAGACTTTGCAACCTTTATTAATATTTCTTCATCATTCATTGATACCTTTTGAGCTAACTTATTTACTAATTCTTCAGCAATAACTGCTGCCTTACTATAACCTTCCATAATAACTGTTGGATGTATATTTTTATCCAATAATTCATCCGCTCTCTTTAATAATTCACCTGCCAAAACTGTAGATCTTTTAGTACCATCACCAACTTCTTTATCTTGTGTTTTTGCTATTTCTATTATTAACTTAGCAGCAGGATGCTCAACATGCATTTGATCCAATATTGTTGCCCCATCATTTGTAACAGTTATATCTCCCAATTCATCTACTAACATTTTATCCATTCCCCTTGGTCCTAAAGATGTTTTTAATATTTCCGATACCAATACAGCTGCCATGATGTTTGATCTCATTGCTTCTCTACCTATTGTTCTCGCATATTTTTCTGGAGATAATACAATAGGATATAATCCTTTTTTCTCTTCTGCCATATATATATTATATATATAAGACTTATAAGTTTTGGACAGAAAATTTTTTATTGATTTGATTTTTCCTTATTTTCTATTAATCTTTTTATTTCTTTTATTATATTATTAATATCATCTTCTTTATTGTTATAAAAAACATAATACTCTTTTTTCATTTCCTCTAATTCATCTTCTATAACTTCAAGGTTCATTGCCCATATATTTGTAAAAATCTTATGATATGTATAATTTCTTTCTTTTGATAATCTCTCATATAGTATATTTGGGTCTGCTCTTATAACAATATATAAATCCCCTTTATCATATAAATGTGCAAAATTTCCTTCTATAATAATATATTTACTATTTAAATTTTTTATATAATTATCAATTTCTTGAAATAACTTATTTTCATCTACTATATATGTTTGTTCTGCTTCATCATATTCTTCATATAAATTATTCTTAATTGCAAAATCATTAATATCAATTAAAACAGCATTTATTTCTTTTGCCAATCTCTTTGCTATTGTGCTTTTTCCAACACCGGGTACTCCTGTTATACAAATAATCATTTCTTTCTTATTACAAATTCTGTTTTTGGATCTTTATATAATGTAGATTTATTTATTGCTATCATTGGTATTCCAAACAGAGTACTTAATAATCCCTCAAAATATCCTTCCATGAAATATTCTTTTATTTCTACATTTTTTTCCTTTAATATGTCTTCTATATCTTTTAATATTAAAGATTCTATAGATGAATTTAATGTAATTAAGAAATCTAATGCTTTAATATCAATGAATATATCTTCTATTTTTCCAAAACCAAATTTCTCAGTCAACTTAATTATTTCTTTTAGATATTCTTCATTTAAAACTCTCTCTATTCCAGAATACATCTTATATGTAGTAGAAATTATAATGCCAAATCTTTTTCCAGAATCTCTAATGAAATTTAGATTATTTATTTCTAAAGCCTGTAAATATAAAACCTGAAATATTTCTGATGGAATTATTAAGAATTTTATATCAGAAATACTATAAAATTCGTTTTTATCTTTTCTAATTAATCTTATTATTGGCGTATTTCCATGAATCATCTCTAAAAAGTTTACATCTTCATTTATATACCATATTTTTGCTTTTCCGACAACTCTATAATTTAAATATCCTCTCTCTTTTAATATTTCAAGATGTTTAGATAATGTAATTCTATTAATATTTAAGATTTTTGATAATTCAGATATAGTCAATCCATAAGCATTCTGTTTAAGAACCTCCAATAATTTCTCATCCACATCATTAGTACTCATTAATATTTTTTAGAATTAGAAAATTTATATATATTTATCAAAAGATTAATATATGAAAAGAGAAAAAGTTATTAATTTATTGATTTTAGTCATAGCTTTTATAATTTTAGTATTAATAATAACTATCAAATCTAAAATAATAAATTATACAAATAATATTAATAACAATCAGACCTATGTATATACAAATCCAAATAATATAACAATTGCCGGACCATATAATATTACACAATTAGAATTTATACCAATATATTCAAATACAAGTTTATATAATTCATTAAATAACTATAAATATCAAGTATTTATTTTTGATCCAACATTAAGTGGATATTATAACGCAGAAATCCTCTATATATTGATATATTTATTAAAATATAATAAAAATTTAATATATGCATGTTCTTTCTACTATAATGGTCCTGGATGCAAATATTTTTTAGAAAATAATAGTATAAACGATAATTATATTTTCTTATATACTACATATAACAATAATGAAAATTTAACATATATTCTACCAAGAAATGAAACATTATTAATATATTTATTACCAACAAACGATTCTTATGGAATAATATTTAATAATCAAAACAATACAGTTATTATATATAATAATAATAGCATAATTGCTGAAGAAATGGCTGAGAAGTTTATATTATACTATTATGGAATTATCAATAGTTAAGGGAATATTAAATTATCAGTTTGGAGATAATATTGGAGATAAAATAATTGAAAAATATAAAGAAAAAATAAAAATTGAAAAAAGCAAAAAAACTGGGAGAATAAGAAGAATATATATAGATGATAAATTATTTGGAACAATAGAACCAACAACAGGATTTATTATATTAACGTTTTATGGAGGATTAATAGTAAAAGAACTGTTAAAATTTCCAAAGTATAGGATTGTTGTAAAAGATGAAGCAGTAAAATTTATAAAAGAGGGAAAATCTGTATTTAATAAATTTGTTGATAATTTGGATGAAAATATATTGCCAAAAGATATTGTATTAATAGTAGATAAAAATGATAATTTACTAGCAATAGGAGAAAGTTTATTATCTGGAAAAGAAATTAAAGATTTTAAAATAGGAGTTGCTGCAAAAGTAAAAAATGTTTGAATATATAATAAAAAAATATTATGGTAAATTAATAGATTATGCAAAAAGTAATAAAATATTAAGAAAGGAATTACTTTTATCTATATTTTTTGCAAATATGTTAATATACTCAATACCGCTATTTTTATTTAGTTATTATTATATTGTTTTACCATATAATTTTTTGATAAGTTATTCAGAAATTATATCAAAGATATTATACTATTCTCATATAAATTTTACGTTAGAAAATAATGTTGTATATATAAAAAATATAAGTTTTATAATTGATCAAGAATGCACTGGCTTTAAATCAATATTTGGTATATTTGCCCTAGTATTTTCTACACCTACATTAAATATAAAGAAAAAAATATATTATTTCATTATTCTTTCGCCAATATTGTTTATATTAAATATATTTAGGTTATGGTCTGTCTTTTATTTTTATTACATATTTAATGTTAATCCCTATTTCTTACATGATTTTTTATGGGAAATATTTACAACACTGTTTTTAATTATTTTTTGGCTAATATTTTTAATAAAAAATAAAAAAGAATTATTCGTTTAAGCTTTCTAGAATTTTCTTAATATTTTCATACAATTTTGGACTTATTTTTTCAATATAAATTATATTATTATTTTTTATATAAAATCTTACATAATCCCCAGAATTTAAATTATTCATATCTATAGATTTATCAAATGAATAATCTTTCCCATTTATTTCTATTATTACTTTATCCTTCATCATATTCTTTATTTTTCCATATATTATTCCCTCTTTTATATAATCAAATGACTCATACATAAAAAATATTTTCATTTAAATAATATAAGCCTCTATTAATGCTGCTATAAATATAAATAATATAGATAAAACAAATAATGCTAAAGAATCTGAAAGTATAATTTCCAAAGTTTTTCTATCAAGGTTTTTTATAAATGCTATTGATAAAATATTACCAGCCAATGCTGCTAAGAAATATCCTAAAAATTCTAATATTCCATGTGGTAAAATTTCTAATAAACTAAAAGTTGGGATTAAAATAAATTTATATATAATATTATTTGAAACATATTCTGATGCTCTTAAACCTAAGAATACCCCAATAATTGATGCATTCCATAATAATAAATATATAGACCCAGCACCAAATATTATTGAAAATGAGAAAAATAACAATAAAACTGTCATATTATTAAATAATATGTATGTAAAGAAAGTATTTGGATATATTGCATGTCCATAACTTAGAGCAATTACATTTTCCCTTATATCTTCTATTGCTTGTATTTGTGGATAAAATAAATTATAATTTATTAGATAACCTATATAGAATCCAATTATTGATGCAAAAAATATTACAAAAGACATTATAAAATATTCTTTATATCTGAAAAATAGGTTTCTCTTTGATTTTATCTTTTCAGATATTTTTTCATCTTTTTCTATTAATTTATTGTATATTTGAACAAAAGGAACTAAAGATATTGCAATTATTAATATCCCACCATATGGTCCAGATTTTAATGATAATAATGTAGAAAATACTATTATTAATATACTTAGAAAGAACAATATAAAATAATTATACCTTATCTTTTCTATCAGGATATCATACATAATAAAAATTCCAACTCTATTTTATTTAAATTTGACGGTATTATAATACATATAGGAGGATCTAAATTCATATTTAATAATTCCTTTATTTCTTTATAGTATATTTTTTCATTTTTTCTATTTAGATTAGAACATACAATTAACTTAAAATTTTCACTAAAAATTTTTTCTCTTTTATTATCTATTTCTAATAATCTTTTTATCGCTTCTTTATGATCTAAATATTTATTATTTATTGGATCTAAATCTAATAAGACCAAAGTATGTAAATTATTTTTATAATTTCTTATAATATAATCATAAAATTCTGTAGATTCATGAAATGATATAGAAACCGTCCTTCCAAACTTATATAAAAATAACCCTATTTTTCCAATTTCATCAAATATAGATGGGGAATTTATTATTTTAAATTCTATATTATTCTTCTTACAAAGTTCAATAAAATACATATGAGTAGTAGCAAATAGAGGATTTCCCGATGTTATTAATATTATTTTTTTATCCCTATTATTTAATATTATTTTTTCTAATTCTAATTCTACAAAATTTCTATCAACAATATTTATATCTTTTCTTATATTTAATAAAAATTCTTTTGTCTCTTTATCAATAAAATTTGTATAATATTCTAGAAATATTAAATCTGCATTTTTTATTTCTTCTATTAATCCATAAGGTATCTCATCTTTATTTTGTCCCAGTCCAGATAATATAAACATTTTATAAATTAAAGAAATCTTTAATTTGCTTTTCCTTAGATTGATTTCCAAATGTTTGATCTATTTTCATTTTCAATGCTTTTAAGCTAGAACTTGTATATTCATCCAATTTCAATTTTTCGGCTAACCATAAACTTGGCTCTAAATATTTTACAACACTACCATAATGAACTGTCATTACAATTCTTCCTCCACATCTATCACATTTTCCAGATAAAGGAGGTCTTCTAAATCTTTTATTACATTTTATACATCTAAATTCTTGTTCAGAAAACTTTCTCAAATTACCTTTAATATCTCTTGCAAAATGTAAATTTATTACCAAACTTGCAACAGTACTTGGATCTACAGATCTTAATAATTTTGCCAATTTTAATTCAAAATTCAATTTCTCCAACATTTCTCCCAAAGATTTATATGCAGAAACCTTATTTCCATTTTCACTAATAGAATTTATATCATGCATAAATCCCCAATTTACATATTCTGTTGGTGTATCAATTCTTTCTTTAAATATTTGTATTTTTACAGATTCTGGAGGTTTATATTGTAATGCTGCTTCATATAATTCTAGTGGATAATTCCAAACAGTATCAAACTTTTGTACTTCATCATCTATCTCCATCCCTTTAACCTTTATTGTAATTGTTAATGGAGCATCCATAGTTCCTCCCCTTTTATCTGGTAAATATTCCCTAGAAAAGTTTAATAGAGCATCTAATAATAATAATACTGTTCCTTCATCTCCGTCACAGTTTCTTCTAATTGCAGCATGCATCATTGGATGCATAAGTAAAGCCTGAGTTCTTGAAAATCCAATTATTCTTCCAACAGTACCTGCAGAAGTATGTGGGGCTAAAACAATTAATAGATGACCTAATAAATCTTCTGGTCTCTTTACATTATAATATTTATTCATTTTATATAATCTTTCCAATTCTTCATCAATAAATTTGGCAGTATTTATTAAAGAGATTAAGAATCCATCTTTCTTTAATTTACCGCCTTTCTTTAATGGACCAATTGTTGGTAATATAATATCTTGAGGTTTTAATTCTAATATTTGATCTTCACTTTCCAATGGATTTCCATAAATATCATGTGTATATCCCAATTCTTTCAATTTTTCTATTGGAGTATATACTAAATCTTTTGGTTTAAAATATGTAATCGGTACTTCTATAGCATCAAATCTTACCGTTCCATCCCTAAATACAAATATACCATATTTTGCCCTCAATATTCCCTTTTCCAATCTCTCTGGTTGTTTATTTCTTGAACTTAAACCTTCTGGTCCCTTTATTATTTTTGGCAATTGAGAGGGATCTAATCCCAAATTTTTTAATGCTGCTTCTATATATTTTGAGATCTGTATTGCATATTTTTTATGTTCTTTTCCATCTTCTGTCTTTAACAATTTTGTTTCTGAATTACAGAATATACATTTTTTATATGGAACATATATTTTACAATTTGGACAATAATATGTTCTTAAATCCGAAACAATTTTCTGATATTTCATTGATTCTAAAAGATTTCTCATTCTTCCTCCTTCTTCTCCTACAGGAAATAGAACCATTATTGAACCTTTTAATTCTCTAATCTTTGCTTTTTCAGGTCTTCCCATTCTAACTCCAATATATATACAATTAGGATATTTTGAAAAAGTTCCTGAACTAAATAATGAAAAAAATGGATATGAATTAATAAATAAAATATCAAAAGT
>NZ_QEFP02000013.1 GCF_003086415.1 Candidatus Nanobsidianus stetteri
AATGCCAATAGAATATAATGGATTGGAAAATTTGGAAAATGATATTAAGAATTATAAGGAAAAGAAGTATGATATAATTGAAATGGAAAAATTAAAAGAATCTTTATTATATCATATTAGAAATATAAGAAATTTAATTGAAGATAAGAGGGAAGAAATATTATTGAGATTTAAATATTCAATAATTGATAAAGAAAAAAATAAAAACTATGATCTATATTTGTCAAAATCTAAATTATATATAGTAACAGAAAATGGAATCGATATATATGATTATAATGGGAATAAAATCGGTACATTTAATGATCCAAAATATAGGGAAGAAATGATTAAAGACATTAGCAAAGATGGTTTAAATTATTTAGACAATAATGTTATTAGTGCACTAAATAAAATATTTAAAGATTATTATATATCAAAATAGAGATGAAGGGAATAATATTAAATTATAGGATGGGTAGGCATCATATATATCCAAATCAAGTAATAGTAAAATTTGAAAATATAAACAATAAGTATGAGGCAAGTAAATATATTGGAAAGCATGTAATATGGGTAAGTCCAGGAAAGAAAATTTTTATTGGAAAAATTGTTGATATACATGGAAATAAGGGTAATTTAAGGGTTAGATTTAATAAAGGAATACCTGGACAAGCTTTGGGAGATATCGTTTTATTAATTGATAATATAGATAAAGTAAAGGAAATAAGGGAAAAAATAAAAAATGCAAAGGATATAAATCAAATAAGGAGTATTTTAATTAATGCTTAAATTTACTGGAACTGAAGGTTTAATATTTTTTGATAAAATTTTGGTTATTTCTGATCTACATATTGGTATAGAAAGGGAATTATATAAAAAGGGGATAAATATTCCTTCCCAAGTAAATTACTATATAAATAAAATAAAGAAAATTCATGAAAAATATAAAATAGAGTATTTAATAATTGATGGAGATTTAAAACATAATATACCTGAAACAACTTTACAAGAAATGTCGGATATTCCTTATTTTATAAATGAAATTTCTCAATATTTCAAGAAAATATATATAATAAAGGGGAATCATGATGGAGATATTGAAGAATTAATTAATGGAATAAATAATGTTAAAATTTTGAAGGCATTAAAAATAAAAAATGTTGTATTTACTCACGGAAATTTAAATACAAAATTGAAAGGAAAATATTATGTTATTGGGCACCATCATTTTGCAAAAAGTATTTCTACAAGTATTGGAGAAAGCATATATGAAAAAGTTTTTGTAATTGGATATAAAGATAATAAAGTAATTATAATTTTACCTGCATTTTCTGATTTAGCTGGATTATGGGATGTTGGGGAATTTCAAGGTCCAATTGCAAAGGGAATAAAAAAATATGAAGTATATACTTTAGACGGAATTTTAATTGAAGAAAAGGAAATATAAAAATTTTAATATTGTACAATATGTCAATTTTATTTATTAAATTAATTTATTTTTTGAGATTTTTTTAATTTATATAATTAATTGAAATTTTAATATTTTTTAAAAGAATTTTTCAATATTTTTATAATGCTATATTTATAAAAAATTTTTAGAAAAATATAAATTATCTATGACATATAAACTTAATAAAAAAGTAGAAGAATTGTTCTTTGAAAGATTCAAAGATTTTACTCCAATTCAAAAAATAGCAATTCCAGAAATATTAAGTGGAAATAATACTTTAATTGTTGCACCTACAGGATCTGGAAAAACAGAGGCTGCAATATTACCAGTATTTTCAAAAATATTGGAATTAAAGGAAAAAGGGATTGAAAATCAATTGTTGGGAATTTATATATCACCATTGAGAGCATTGAATAGGGATTTATTGGATAGAATAAAATGGTGGTGTGATAATTTAGGAATAACTGTTGCAGTAAGACATGGGGATACTGAAGAAAAGGAAAGGGCAAGATTATCTAAAAAACCTGTAGAATTTTTAATAACAACGCCAGAAACTTTCCAAATATTATTTTTAGGAAAAAGATTAAGAGAACAATTAAAAACAATAAAATATGTTATTGTAGATGAATTACATGAATTATTAAATGAAAAGAGAGGAATACAACTATCTTTAGGTTTAGAAAGATTGGTAAATTATGCTGGAGAATTTCAGAGAATTGCATTATCTGCAACAATTGGAGATTTGGATGAAGCTGCAAAATTTATTTTTGGATATAGGAATTATAAAATTGCATATTGGTATGCGGAGAAAAAATACCATATAGAAGTATATTATCCAGAAATTAGTGAAGAAGATTTGGAATTGGCAAAGAAATATAATTGGAATCCAAAAATAGCATGGAGTTTAAGGAAAATAAAGGAAATATTGGATAAACATAGATCTGTAATAATATTTGTAAATACAAGAGAAATGGCAGAATTATTATCTTCAAGATTTAAGGTTTGGTTACCAGAATATAAGATTGAAATACATCATAGTTCTTTATCAAGGGAGGTAAGGGAAAGAAATGAAAAATTATTTAAGGAAGGGAAAATTAAGGCAATTATTGCAACATCTTCTTTAGAACTTGGTATAGATATTGGATATGTAGATGCTGTTATTCAATATAATTCACCCAGACAGGTTACAAGGTTAATACAAAGGATCGGAAGAGCAGGTCATAAATTGCATGAAGTATCTATTGGATATATAATTACAACAGATATAGACGATTATGCAGAAAGTTTGGCAATTAAAAAATTTACATTGGAAAAATAAATTAATGAAGAAGCTTTTCTAAAAATTGTATCCTTCTATTAACTAAATTTTTTAATTCTCTTATATAATTTTTTGATTTATTTAATGCAGAGAATATACCTATTTCATATTTCCTATTATCAGGATCATTGAAAATGTGTCTAAGTCTCAATTCAATATTTCTTTTAAATGCATCTTCAAATTCATCAAACCTCATCAATAATGTTTCTACTTTTCTATATTCATTTATTGTATCTTGTATATCTTTAAATATTTGACTATATGGACCTCCTTGTGAATGAAAAATAAATATATAGCTATAATGCAGTAGATTTTCTAGTTTTGATTTATGACTAGCAAGATATTTAAGATTATCAATTATTTTTTGTATCTCCTCATAAAGATCTTTTGTTGATTTTTCAGTATCTAATATCTCTGATTTATGCATACGACCTCTTATTTTTATTAAAGTGTTAATAAAATTGTCTTTTTCCTTTATTTGCTCGGGTGAAAGAAGATTCTGATTTTGAAGCTGGTTAAAGTATATCTCACATCTATTTATAAAATTATTAATAAATGCTCTGTATGCATTTTCTAATTCAGATAAAGTAGTTTCGAATTTTGCATTTGCATTGCTAAGTTGATTGTTTATATTTTCTATATCATTATCAATTTTTTCTCTTCCTTCTTCCAGATATTTTATATCTTGTTCAGAAAGATCTTTTCTTGCTTTCTTTAATTCCCCTTCTACTTTTAATAACTCTTTTTCTACATTAGCTACAAAGGATTTAGCTGCATAATGGAAGCTTTTTCCATAAGAAATTGTAGCTCTTCCAAAGAAAAATAAAGCTATTAATACAAGTATTAATAAAATAAATCCGTAAAGATTAAGTAAAAATGGTATAGCATAACCTATTGCTATTGCAGAAAATGCGCTTAGAGCAAATACAAATAATATTTTTGATTTTCTCATTGTTTCACTTTCAGTTATTTTAGCTCTTTGTATAAATATTTCAAAAAGATATGTATATATTGCAATAAAGAATAAAGTAGTTATTAAAAATATTACAATAGTCCAAACATAAGATGGTACTCCATTAATAGATAAAAAATTAGCTAAATATTGACCCGCGGTTGAATAACCATTAAACGAAGAGTTAATAAGCTCTTGGATAATCAAGTTCGATTCTAAACTACTTACTTCATTATTTTGTCCAGATGTTGTTTGTGAATACACTGAATAAATAAACCCTATTAAGAATAGGATAGTAAATATGGGTATTCGTAGCTTCTTATTAATATTTTTTGTACCTTCCATTTTGTTATATAAATTTGTTGAAATTTATAAATTATTTCCTTACAACTATAACAAAAAAGGAATAAACATAGAAAAAATTAAATAAAAATATTAAATAAATAAAAAAAGTTATAATGTAGTGGCTTTATATGTATTCGGGATTTTTTCTTCATAACTTCTTTTATTTCTAAAACATTTTCTAATGCTAAATTTAAGGTAATATTTAATTCTTTACTTGAAATTTCGTATTTTTATAGTTTAGAAAGAATGGTAAATTATGTTGCGGAATTTTAAAGGAAAGAATTTTTCTTTAATATCTAAGAATGAAAAATTAAAATGAATTTTGTAAAATTTATTTAAATTTTTTGGATTAGATGTAAGATGGGGAAAGGCATCTTATCAATAGATCTTTCTAAAGATTTGAGCTTTTTAAATGTAATTTTATCATTTTAATTTCTTTTGATAATTTTAAAGTTCTATAATTAGATTTGTAAATAGTTCGATAAGAATATAACACTTTATGCAAATTATAGTTAATTAACGTATTCTAAAAATTTTTAAAATACTTATAGATAATCTAAGTATTCTAGCGGTCAGGAATAATAATCTTTTTGGATTTCCCCTAAATCTACGTAAATAAAGTAAAAGTTTAGATAATTTTTTTATAGATCTACGAGTTTTAGATAATATTTCCATTCTTTTTAATGGAGATATCCTTGGATTTTTAGAAATAGCAGCGGTGGAGTTTCGCATTATTTGTATTTCTTTTATTAGAGCTCTTTTATTATTATTATTTATAGGTAAAAGAGAAACAGTATTAGTATCTATATTTAAAGTGTTATTTATTTCATTTGCATATTTCCTACTAATAGTTTCTGCAGAAATTAACAATCTATTTAAATCTGCGAATATTTTCTGACCTTCTTTGTATGTAGTATTTAATCTCGTAATCAAGTCGTTTAGTATTTTTCTTAATACTATCAAATACTTTGGTGTAAATTTATTTGTTCTAAATATTCTATTTCCAAATCTTCTTAATAAAGAAATATTGCTAAACATAGTACTTATTATTCTACTTAACTGTTTGGTTTTATATATAGCATTATTATATATTATATTGAATTTTGATGAATAAGCTACTAACATATGTTGAGTTAATCTTTCATTTTCGGTTTCTTTTAATAGTTGGAATATTATATTATTTAGAGTTTCTATATCTTTTTCTATAGAATTTAGTAAGTTTCTTATGTAAGGATGATTTAATATTCTATTTAGTTTATATATATCTTTTAAAATTTTATTTTCATTATTAAAAAAATTTCTAATATCTGATGTTGTTCTTGAAAAAATACTTCCTAATCCAGGATTAATCTTACTTAAGCTTTCTTTAAGACTTTCTAATTTAGATTTACCAATTCTAAATACTTTTATTATAAATGCAGTAATTAATATAGGCATAACAAAAGGCCAAAAGAGGTATGTAAGTATTAAAGATATCAATGCTGAGATTAGCAATTTTTGGGATTCGGGAGCTAAACTATTAAAAATATTTAAGAATCTTCTAAATATAAAAAATAAAGCAAAAAAGGAGATTATATATGGTAAATTTTCTAAAATAATTGGTGCCAAAGGACCTAAATATTGAGAAAGAATATTAGCAGATGATTCTAATAATTGTTTATCTAAATATAATGTACCTATAGATTCATTATACCATGTATAAATATAATTATTTGATTGTGAATAAATATTAGTAAAGTTTAGGATAAAAGTTAAGATCATCAGATATTTATAATTTCTTCCCATAATGATCTAAAAATATTTTATACTTTATAAAAGTTGTTATAAAAAATACTAATAAATAAAATTACCTGATGAAGATAAATGCTTTAATATATTACTTTTCATTAAATTCTTTATTTCTAAAGCTTTTTCTAATGCTAAATTTAAAGCATCATTTAATTCTCTATTTGAAATTTCTCCATCCAATTGTATTAAAGTAAATTTTTTCTCCGAAGGAATTATTGCAACAGGTATATCTGTAGCTCTTCCTTCTCCATAATATTCTATATATTTTGATTTTTCAGGATCTTTCCTTAATTTTTCTGAATCATAATCTTCTTCTTCTTTGTTTAAATCTACAACAATTTTTTCTCCAACCTTTCCAACTGCCAAACCTATTACTAAATCTTTCATTGGAATACCTGCTAAAGATAATGCCAAAGATGCAGCATTTATACTTGCAGTCCTTGTTCCAGCATCTGCATTTAATATTTCAATATATATATCTATAATACTTCCAGGAATTTCTTCTAATAATAATGCGGGCTCTAATGCTCTTTTAATTACTTCAGATAATTCAATTTCTCTTCTACCTGGTGTAGGTTTTTTCCTTTCAGGTGTAGAAAATGTTAGCATATTATATCTAACCCTTAAGAATGCTTTTTCATAATCTAAAGACATTTTTGAAGGTTTTGGCCCATATACAGCAGCTAATGCAACAGTATCACCAAAAGAAAATATTGCAGATCCTTTTGCATTATCTATTACATTTAACTTTATATTTATTTTTCTTAATTCATTATATTCTCTACCATCAAATCTTTTTACCATTTTTATTTATTTTCCAAAATTTCTTTAACCTTTTCAGTTAAACCCCTTTTATATGAATTATTTATAATGAATCTAATAATATCTACTGCCTTTGATACTTCATTTATATCACCATTTAAATATATTCTACCATTTTTTCCAATTATTATGTCAATTTTTAAATATTGTTTAATTAAATTTAGCATTGAAGAATTTTTTCCAATTACTCTTGGAATTCTTGCAGGATCTACCTTTAATATTAACCCATCATTTAATTTTTCCTTTTTCTTAATATCCAAATCTATTAATTTATTCTTTGTCATTCTTACAATTTGACATAATATATAATCCCCATAAGTATATATATCATTTGGATCCATTCCAATATCTTTTAAAGATAACTTTCCTATATATGGGGAATTTATATCAACTAACCATCCATTAGATAATACATCAATTACTTTTCCAATTACAATATCATTTACTTCTGGCATGTAATATCCAAAAAGCCTTGTAGTTTTATCCTCATTTACTAATAATATATATTTTGAATAATAATTATTTTCTCTTTCATATGAATTATTATCTTTTTTCTTTAAGTTATCTCCAGGTATTAATATCATCTTATAGATAATATATTATATCATTTTTAAACATGCTCTCAAGCATATACTTCTCCTCATTTTTGTGTTTTATTTTTTCTGCTTCATTTTCTAATATAGAAAATACATCTTTTATTGTTGAATATAGATCATATCCATGATCATCAATTGAAAATTTACCATTATTATATATTAATTTTGCTCTAATTTGGTAATATATTTTTTTATTTGCTTTATCTTCATTTACCTTTTTAATATGTATTAATAATCTTATATTTTCTCCTAAAACATTTCTATATTTTTTATAAAATCTCTCATACATTTTCTTTATATAACTTATATCAATTTCATCTAAAGGTATTCCATGAACAACTAAATTATACTCTTTTTCCTTTTTATATTGTAAATAATTTATTAATATATCTTTAGCAGTTATTATTCCAACCAAATTTCCATTATCCAATATTGGTAATGAAAATACCTTATTTTCTATCATTAAATTAATTATTTTCTCTATATCATCATCTTTATTTGCAAATATTAATTTATTGCTCATTATAGATTTTATTTTTATATCAAAATCTTTCTCATTTGGTGTTCTTATATTATTACTATTATCAATTAACATATATTTTAGAATATCTGTTAATGAAATTATTCCAGATACTTTATTATTTTTATCTAATACTATTAATCTTGATATACCCTTATCTTTCATTATACCAATTGCTTTTTTAATATTTTCATCTTCATATATTGTATAAGCTTCATTTATTATTTCATTTAGATTCATTTTTCTCAATATTTCTTTATCATTCAGTATTTCCTTTAATACATCATATATATTAACCACCTTTATTTGTCCATCTTCTCTTACAAAAGTTACTCTAGAATTAGAATTAATTAATTTCTCTACAATATCTATTATATTATCAGTTTTTAATGGTTTTATTTTATTTACTATTTTTTCAATTTTTGTATCTGGCCTATATAAATATCTAATTGCTTTAGAATTTTCTAAAACTCCAATAGGTTTTCCATTATTATCTGTTACAATTATATCTTCTCCCTTTTTTATATATTCAACAATATCTCCAATTTTTTTATCTTTAGATATAAATACTGCCATTAATCTATATAATAAAAAATTTTTAAATGATTATTTTCTATCTTTTTGTATGTTCTGGTAATTCATATAGAGCTTCTGCAGGTGCTAGGATAAAGTATTTCTTCTTACGTTTCTTCTTTGGATGTTCTTCTTTGTGATATACCCAATATATAGCTGCAATTATAAATCCTATTATTATAATGAATGGTAGTAAACCAGTATATATCAATGCAAGGAATATTTCTATTATTATATTTTGAGCAGTTGCTCCAAATCCGTTAAAATCTGTTGAAGATGCATATAAAAATGCAAATAGAACTGTAAGAGTTATAAATCCAACAATAACATTATGCGAATATTGTTTATATCTTTGAAATTCCTCATCTTCCTCCTCTTTGTATGGTTCTGATATACCTGCCATTAATGCAATTATCATTAAAATAAAAAATATAACGAGTACTTCAAAGAAAAAGAATGATATAAAGTTTGATGTAAATATAACATCTGATATATTATATAAATAATAGAATGTTATGACGATAGAAATTATTGCATAAAATTTTTCTTTATTTGGATTATCCTTTCCAAACAAACCAGTTTTTCTAAGAGATCCATATAATAGTGAAAATACTAATAAAAATGGTGCTACAAATGTAAATACACCATATTCTGAAAATAAAGTATAAATAAAGGATGATAGATCCATTTTATCTAGACCTTAATATTATTGGGCCTCCAGTTCCTTCCTCTTCTTCCTCTTCCTTTTCTCCACCACCTACTATCCACATTAATACCATAAATATAAGCACAAACATAATTAATAATGCTAAAATACCCGATTGCATAAGGTAATTAAGTGTAAATAATAATAAAGATACTATTGGTGATGAAGTAGATCCTGCTATGCTTAAAGAATTTATTGCTAACCATAATATTATTCCTACAATAAGAAATGCAAAAAAAACGCTCTTAACCATGAAGGTATCTTTTTATTTGTAATTGCTAATACAATTACTATTAAAGTAAATCCAATTATAGCTATAGTAGCGCTGGGAATAAAAGATAATAACCATCTTACTAAATTTTGATTATATATTGATAAAAGGGCAAATCCGAAAGAAAATAATGCATTTAATTTTCTACCTACATCATCATCAGGACTTACTTTTAATAAGTTAGATAATTCTAATATCATGAATACCAAAGAAAATATTAATAAAAATGGTAAAACAAAATCTATAAATCCATATTGTGATAACAATTGATTAAAATTTGCTGGATTAAAATTTATTTGTGGTATTTGATTTATCATCTTGATTGTGAAGGTCCAGATCCTTGGCCTTTTGAAGGTTTTATAGCCCAATATGCTATTCCAAACATTATTGCTAGAATTATTATTGTTTCTATAAATGGTTCTAATGAAGAAAGTACTGAAGATGATGCTGATGCTGCTGAAGCAACATAATTAAATAAACCGAGTGTAAATATTACTATCAATGTAAATATAATTATTGCAAATGTTAATAATATCATTCTTGTTCTATTACCTATTTGTATTTCTCCACTCTTTTCTTCTCTCTGTAAAAATGGAGAAATTGCCAATATAAGGAAAAATACTGTTAATAAAAATAATACTATATATGGAATTAATGTTCTTAATGATAATACAACATTTGCAGATCCAACTATGAAAAATCCTGTAGATGCAGATACAATTGATAATAAACTTCTTGTAACTCTCCCTTTATCACCTTCAGCAAAAGGATCACCCAATATTTTATACTTACTTAATATACCATACATCACAGCATAAACTAATAGAAATGGTAATATAACATTGAAGAATCCCAGGTTATTCAATAATGTTATAAATGTATCATAAAAGGCCATATTTAAAAATAATATTTCATAATTTATTAATCTTTATCTAATATTTCCTGATAATATATAGCATTTGTGGGGCATGCATTTGCAGCAGTTTTTATATCCTCTATATCTTCTTCAGAGGAAATTATATTATTTTTTATTACTATTCTATTATTTTCAATTGAAAAAATATTCTTATTTATTAAATAGCATGCAAGACAATTTATACATTTACTATAATCAATATCTACTATATATTTCATTAATCATTAATCTCTTCTACTTTAACTGAATGTGTTGGGCATGCAACTTCAGCATCTTTAGCTTTTTCTATTAGATTTGGATCTTCAATAATTTCAATTTTTGCTTTTGATTTTCCATCAGAATCAAATTCATATATTTCTGGTGCAATTGCAATACAAGTTCCGCAACCAATGCATGTATCTTTATTAATCCATGTTTTTATTTTCATCTAAAATATATCGCCGTTATATTTTATAAATATTTAAAACATTAAATAGAGCGTGGAAATAAATGATATTTTTGTTAGAGTAACAGATATAACAGATTATATTTTCTGTCCTAGAAAAGTTTATCTGAAAAGAGTTTTAGGATATTCTGAAGAAGATACTGAACAAAAAATATTTGGATCAATTGTTCATTCTTTATTTGATAAAATAAATGAGAAGGAACAAGAAATAATATTTAATATAAAAGAGTTTGTAGAATATGAAAAAATATTAAATTTATATGAAAATTTTTTAACAGAATTATTAGAAGAATCTATAAAGGAATTTGAAGAACAAATAAAAAATTTGAATTTAGATAAAAACGATATAAAAATAAGGGCATATAGTTATGTAATAAAGGATATAGAAGATAGAGCAAAAAATGTATATAATTTTATGAAAGAAAATGATTTATATGGGATAGAATTATGGGAATTCTTAGAACCAAAAATAAAGACAGAACTTGATGTTACATCTTTAAAATATAATATAGTTGGAAGGATAGATAGATTGGAAATATATAAAAAAGCATATAATACCTTATGAAATAAAATCTGGATTTTTTAGGAGAGAACATATTACACAATTATATTCATATTATTTATTATTAAAGGATGAATTTCCAAATTATGATATAAGGAAAGGTATATTATTATATGCAAGAGATAATCGAAAAATGGAAATAGAATTTAGAAATAATAATGAAATAAAGAAAATACTTGATATAAAAGATAAAATAATTGATATGATTGATAAAAAAGAAGATCCTGGAAAGAAATTTTCTGAAAAATGCAAAAAAAATGCGCATTTTATAATATTTGTTGGAAAAATGGAAATAAAAATTGATACTAGAAAAAGTATATATGAAAATATAAATGAAATATATGAGAAAATAAAAGAATTAAAAAATAAAAAGCAAAAGATAGAGAATTTGATAAAAGAATTGGAAGAAAAATTGAATAATATTGAGGAAAAAATAATTATTGAAAAAAAGAAAGAAGAGATTAAGAGAAATAAAAAATGGTATGAGAAATTTAGATGGATGTTTACAACAAATAATTTTCTATTAATTGCCGGAAAAGATTCTATTACAAATGAAATTATTATAAATAAATATTTAGAAAAAAATGATTTAGTATTCCATGCGGATATTATAGGATCCCCCTTTGGTATATTAAAAAATGGAAAAAATGCAAGTGAAATAGATATATATGAAGCTGCAAAATTTGTTGGATCATATTCTAGGGCATGGAAAAATAAATTATCCTCTATAGATGTATATTATGTATATCCAGATCAGGTATCAAAAAAGACACCTTCTGGAATGTATTTAAAAAAAGGATCCTTTATGATATATGGAGAGAAAAATTATATAAAAGTGAATTTAGAAATTGCATTGGCTTTTGAAGATTATAATATTATTCCAGGAGTACCTGAAAGTATAAAAGATAAATATAAAAGATATGTTATATTAATTCCAGGAAATAAAAAACCAATAGATATTGCAAAACAGTTGGAAAATATTTTTAAAGTTGATTACAATATTATATTAGAATACCTTCCTGGTGATAGTGATATACTATACCTCAAGTAATAACATTTATAAACTTTTCCATAATAAGTTAAATTATGGATAACAAAGTAGTAGTAACAATAAGAAGATTGTTTAGTTTTTTAATGGGGGTAGTATTATTAGGATTGGGAGTACATTCACAATCAATAATAATAGAACCACAGACACAAACAATATTAGCAAATGCAGCAAATAATTTAACATTTATAGTAAAGTTATATGGAGTAGAACAGACACCCGAAGAGGCAAATTTGTACTTTAATATATATGCACCAAATGGACAGTTAATATACCAATATTATGAACCAATATCAGTATGTACAGGATTAAATATATATCAAGTATCAGTAAATCCATTAGAATTAGAAAATTTAGTACAACAATATAGTTCAGCAAGTTCATGTTCATCTTATACATGTTCAGTACAACAATATAATAATTTCACAGTACAAGCAAATGTAACATTATTATATCCATCAGGTTTAGAATATGTAACAGCAAGTCAAACATATAATTTAACATTCGTACCATATAATTTAACATTATCATTAGTACAATTACCAGAAGTAATTTCACAACAACAAGCAGAACAATATGGAATAAGTGTACAATCAGTAGTATATTTACAAAATGTTGAAACAAGTATACAGTCATCTACATTAACATTAACATTATATGATTCGCAAGGAAATATTGTATATCAAACACAGGAAAATGTAAATCTACAACCAGGAGAAAATTTATTAACTGTAAATATACCAAACTATTATTTAGAAAATGTACAAGGAGAAATGTATGTATTAGAACAATTGAATGTTGTACTATCTAGTGGGCAAGTATTAACACAACAAGCAGAACAATCATTCTATATATCAAATAATCAAAATGGACAAAATATACAGGTAATTTCAATATCACCAAACTTTAATGCATTGCAAAATTTAGTAAACTCCATATATAATGTAGAAGTATTGATGGAGAACCCAGGTTATCAAACAGTAAATGCAACAGTTCAAATGTTATTATATGACCAATATGGAGATTTAATATATAATTTACAAAGTTCACAAATAATATCTCCAGGTTCTCAGGGAGAAGTAACATTACCATTAGATACAGCATCATTACAGCCAGGATATTATACATTGATATTATATGTATATCAAAATGGAGCAGAAGTATATCAATATAAATATACAATAACAGTAAACGCACAAGAAATACAACCAGTAGATGTATTAAGTGTATATTCAAATACATTTAATGTAAAACCAGGACAATTTGTAGAATTATATGTAAATTTAGAATCTAACTTACCAATGGATATACAGGTACAACCAATAGTAGAATCACAGCAATTAAATATATTCCAACAATTATCAACAGTAACATTATCACCAAATCAAGTAACACAATTACCAGTAGTAATATATATTCCAGGAAATTTAACAGCAGGATATTATCCAATAGAATTTGTATTCAATTATAACGGAATATCACAAACATATACATATAATTTATATGTAAATGGAAAAGTAATAGTACCAGAACCAATAAGTGCATCATTGGTTGGATATTTACCATTAAAGTATGGACAAAATTCAACAATATACTTAGTAATAAGCTCAAATACAACACAGATATATAATTTATTAATACAAGCATATGCTGTTGGAGGAGAAGTATATCCAGAACAACAAGAAGTACAAATAGGAGGTACATATACTGAACAAATACCATTGAATGTAACTGCAGAAAGTGATAATGTAACAGTATATGTAAATATAATAGATCAGCAAACAGGACAATTATTATATTCATTAAATGAAACATATTCAGCATCTCAAGCACCTTCAATATCATTGCCATCATCAGCATTAATATTCTGGATATTAGTAATATTAGCAATAATAATAATAGCTGCAGTATTAATAGAATCAAGAAGGGGAGGTAAAAAGGAAAAGGAAAAGGAAAAAGCTGAAGAATAATTTTTTATCTGTTAGCTTTAATTCATCATTTTTCAGCCTGGGACGGTTTCTTCATTTTGTGCCCCTACTAACTCAACCTTTTTCATCTATCTAAGGTTACCCTAGTAGGGGCTATATATATTCTAAAAAATTAATTATTATATCTTTATTTAAAACTTCTGGATGGAACAATGAAAAATATATATTTTTATATTTATATAATACAGGAATATTTTCTACCTTTCCAATTATATAAAATTTATCATCAATCTTTGGAATTTTTGTTATTAAAAAATATGCCTCAAAATCTTTATCAATTATTATATCTTTATTTATTACTTTTACATAATATTTTCCAATCAATTCTTTATTCTCAAAATCATAATTTAATAATTTTGTTAATATTTGGCTTCCAGAACATATTGCAAGAGTTTTTATATTATTTTCAATTATAAATTCAAAATTTTTTATGTAATTTAAATAATCAAAATCCATTATTGCAGTACCTGTTATTATTATTTTTTCAAAATATTCATTTATTTTATCTTTATATGAAAAAACTTTATAATTAATGTTTAGATTTTTTAAAATATTTATTATTGGATATAAAAATTCATATTTTGATAGTTCTTCTTTATTTGTATGAATTATCCCAATCATTCTAAATAAGCATTCTTTATAATATATTCTGCATAATTTTTTTCTACCTTTATTTCATAATCTTTTATTATTATCCTTTTCTTAAATAATTCTTAATATCATTTTCCAAATTTTCCAATCCATTATATTCTATTGGCATT
>NZ_QEFP02000008.1 GCF_003086415.1 Candidatus Nanobsidianus stetteri
AAAATCATAGTATA
Organism: Candidatus Nanobsidianus stetteri; assembly: GCF_003086415.1. Lineage (GTDB taxonomy): Archaea > Nanobdellota > Nanobdellia > Nanobdellales > Nanobdellaceae > Nanobdella > Nanobdella stetteri_A. The sequence continues at coordinate 15 of NZ_QEFP02000008.1, forward strand.
ATAATTAATAAAAAGGATATATCAAAGGCAAGGGCTCAAATGAATTTAATATTTAGATTATTAAAGATATATGATAATCTTAACAGATTCTTGTCCAGTTTGTAATTCAAAAAATATTGAAATAAAGACAATTGAATATGATTTTCCAGAGATAGGTAAGTCATTACTTTATACATTTAAATGTAATTCTTGCAATTATAAAACATTTGAAATAATACCATTAGAAGATAGAGGTTATATAAAAATAGAATATAAAATAGATAATAAAGAGAAAGCAAGAAAATTACTTTTAAAATCTCCTTATGCAAAAATAATATTAAAAGAAATTGAAGTTGAAATAACTCCTGGTATTGAATCAAAATTTGAAATTAGAGCAATAGATGATTTCTTAATGAATATAAAAAACAATTTAGAAAGATTTAAAATATTATATTCCGATGATAAAGAAAAATATAACAAAATAATAGAAAAAATAAATTATATAGAAGATGTGTTAAATAATAAAAAGGAATTAACTATAATAATAGAAGATGAAAAGGGATTATCAAAAATATATTAAGGTTGCTGATCTTCTTGTTTTACTTCTTCAACTGCAGACATTTGATGTCCTCTCCAGATTCTTACATACGGTGGTGTAGCAATAATCCAATCTTTACTTACGGCAGCTATATCTCCACCAATTGCATCTACAACAGATTTAATTCTAGATACAACTCTCTTTACTTCTACAAGATCTTTACCAGTATTTAATCCAGATATATCAACAAATACTATATAATTTCTTTCTCTTAATGAATCTACAACTGCTTTAACTTCTGATGGATCCTTTATCCTAAATACTCTAACATAAATTTTTACCTCCTCAGCCTTCTGAGTGGGTATTACCTCTACATACTGATCAGAAGTTTCCTTCTTTTTTGACTTAAATATGTTTCCTAAAGATACCATATAAATATATATTTCTCCATTATTTTTATGCCTTTGGTTAATATTTTTGATTATCTTTTATGATATTATTTATTTAGACTGTAGATTGGATCTTTTTAATAAATCATTTAATTCTTTCGTTAAAGAATTTAACTTTTCTTTATATATATCGGACTGCTTTTTTAATTTTTCTGCTTCAACCTTTAATATTTCTTTATCCTCATTTAACTTATTTATCAATTCTTTTTTATCTTTTTCTATTAATACATTTCCTATCATAAAATAAACTTTTTTACCATCTGGTAAATTTGATAATTCTTTTAATGCATTCTCTGTTTCAGCTAAGTCTTGTAAAACTTTTTGTCTTTTATTTTCTATTAATAAATATGCTTGTCTTAAATTTTCAAACTCTTCATACTTTGATGTTATTTCTTCCTCACTAACCATTTTTATATATTATAAAAATTCATTTAAAAATTATTTGTGCATATATATTAAGTAATCTTTTTCTCTCTTAAAGAATCCATACCTTATTCCATGGATTACTTCCCCATCTTTTGTTAATTCTAATACATATTTTTCTGCAATTGCATTTATTATACCATCTTTTTCCCATACTTTTATATTAATCTTATATTCTTCAGGTACCCATTGAACAATTTTTGCATTCAATTTTCTTGCATCTTCCATACTATCTGATAAATATTTAGCAACAATATAATCTTCCCTTTTATCTATTATTTCAATATTAAATCCTTCAAACAATCTTAAATATTTATTATTTATATCATTTATATCTATATAAAATATGTTAGATTTTATTATAAATTCCCTATATCCCAAATCTACTTCTGGATGATTTTTAACTTTTATTATTTTATTTGATGGTAGATCATTTATTATAACTTTCACAGGATTTCTTATTATAAAAAATCTCTTAGCCTTTTTATCATATATTTCTCTATTATATGTGTATATTTTATTCCAATCAATAACTACATCTACAGGATTTGGCCCTATTTCTAAAATATATTTTCTTATTGCCTCTCTATCAATTCCCCTTCTTCTCAATCCTCTTAATGTTGGTAAAAATGGATCATCCCATCCAGATATTTTTCCTTCCTTTATTAATTTCCTTATTTCAGATTTATGCAATGGTAAATCTTTTACTAATAGAGCCCCATAATTTATTATTGTCGGAAATTCCCAACCAAAATATTCATAAATATATTTTTGTTTATATGAATTTACTTCATGTTCTTTCATTCTCAGAACATGTGTTATTCCCATTAAATGATCATCTATAGATACAGAAAAATTATATGTAGGCCATAACCAATATCTTTCTACATAATTTTTTCCATATTTTCTTAATAAATATGGATGTGGATTTTTATTTGGATCAACAATTCTAAATGCAATCCAATCTCTTACAGATGGATTTGGATGATTTAGATCTGTTTTAATTCTTATTACTGCTTTTTCTTCATCATAATATCCATTTAACATTTTTTCAAATTGTTCTAAATGCCATTCTGGTTCTTTCAATCTATATTCTGTAGGAATTCCTTCTGCCCTATATTTTGATATTATTTCTTTTGGAGAAAGATCAACATATGCAAATCCCTTTTCAATTAATTCTTTTATATATTTATAATATATATCTAATCTTTCAGATTGTATATAAAATTCATCTACCTTATCATTTATTAACCATTCAACATCCTCTTTTATTGAATCATATACATCAGGATCTGGTTTTTTAACCTTTGGATCTGTATCCTCAATCCTTAATATAAATTTTCCTTTATACATTTTTGCATATTCATAATTCAATATAATTGCTCTTGCATGACCTATATGTAAATATCCTGAAGGATTTGGGGCAAATCTTGTCTTAACTTTACCTTCTACTGCATTCTTTAATTCTGGTAATCCTTTTCTTTCCTCTTTTTTCTTTTCTTCTAATAATTCTGGATATTCTTTTAATAATATATTATAAGCTTCTTCTCTAGATATATTAGACAAATTATTTATTTCTTCTTTGACTTTTGGGATTATTTCCTTTATGTTTTTCTTTAAATCAGGATTTTCATATACTATTTTTGATACAACAGAATTTAAATCCACATTTCCATACTTATATTTATTATATAATACCCATTTTTTTATTAATTTATTTATATCCATCTTATAATACTCTTATTGCCCACTTACCCTCTTTTAAATTTAATTTTTTAGAGAATTCAGAATTTTCTTGATTTACAATTATAATAAATCCAGAATAATCTTCAGATAAATCTGTAGAACCACAATATGGACATCTATCTACATCTTTATCAATTATTGCCTTACAGTTTCTACATACTTTTCTTTTTGGTTTTCTATATGCCATTATTTACCAGATTTTTTCTTTTGTTCAAGCCATTCCAATTTTCCCAATCCTGGTTGTTTCATTGTCATTGCAATCCTTACATTAGATACACCTTTATAACTTACTGTAACTATTCTTGCCTTTACCATATCATTTACCTTCAATACTTTTCTACTATTCTTTCCAATTAAAGCTTCTCTTCCAGAAACTGATACCTCGTCATCCATTATTTGAGAAATATGAACCAATGCATCTATGGGTCCTATATTTATAAATGCTCCAAATTCTGTTATAGATGATACAAATCCATATGTTAGTTCAGAAATATTTGGAAAATACGAAATTGCAGTAAATTTTACCTTATAATATACTCCTCCATCTTCAAAAACCATTATACCTTCAGATATTTCATCTATGGATTTTATTGTTACAATTATCCCATATTCTTTTCCACCCATTCCAACATAATTATTTAATAGTATCTTTTCTATCATTTCATTTACATTATCTGTTATTTCATTTGGTGGTACTCTTACTACATCATATATTTGAACTTCATAAAACATTATTAGAATGATTTTATAAATTTTTATAAATCTTTGTAATTTTTATTTTTTTGCAATAAAAAAATATTATGAGTATAATGTTAAATAATTTAATTAAATTCTATCAAAATAATAGAGAGATTTTAGAGGATATGGTAAAAATTTCTCAGAATAGAGAGGTTGGATATCTATTATCAAATAATAATTTTGGACATAGACCATCAAAAATAGAAACAGAAGATGATATAATAAATTATATTAAAAAAGGTGCCATTTCATTTCATATATCGATTGAGAGATGGATTGATATAAATATTTTGAGTGAAAAAGTTTCAAAAAAGGATTTGAATGAATATAGATTGGGATGGGATTTTATAATAGATATAGATGCAAAATCTTTAGATCTATCAAAAGTTACTGCAAGAATTATTGTTGATTATTTAAAAGAAAAAAATATTAATCCAATATATATTAAATATTCTGGGGGAAAAGGTTTTCATATAGCAATTCCATGGGAAATATTTCCAGAAACAATAAATATATATAAAAAAGATAATCTTATAGAAGAAGAGACAAGAAAATTATTCCCAGATCTTGCAAGAATATTAGCATTATATATATCAAAAGAAATAGAAGAGAAATTAAAGAAAATAATATTATTAAAATTTAGTGAAGAGGAATTAAAAAATTATGGAGTAAATGATATAGAAAGATTTAATCCATATGATATAATTGAAATAGATACAATATTAATATCATCGAGACATTTAATTAGATGTTTATATTCAATAAATGAAAAAACTGGAAATTTATCTATACCAATAAAGGAAAATTATATAGAAAAATTAAATCCTGAAGATTCTAATATAAATAATTATTCATATGAAGGTATACCATATTTAACTGAAGATTTAGAAAGAAAAGAATCTAAAGAATTAAAAGATCTAATTAAAGATTCATTATTATGGAAAATAAAAAATGAAGTTGAAGTAATAAAATTTAGCAGATTAGCTGAAAATTATAAAAATCAGGAAGGAATTGAAGAAACAAAAAGAGATGTAGAAGAAATAAAGAAAAGAAAGATAGAAATAAATGAAGATTTATTTCCTCCATGTATAAAAAATATATTAAATAATAAAGAAATGGATGATGGAAGGAAAAGATCATTATTTATATTAATAAATTTCTTTGCAAATATTGGATGGGATTGGGATAAAATTGAAAGATATATAAAAGAATGGAATGAAAGTTTACAGGATCCCTTAAAGGATAGATACATAGAATATCAATTAGAATGGCATAAGAAATTATATAAAAATAATAAAAAATATTTAACTCCGAATTGCAATAATGAAATATATTATAAGGATATTGGAATATGTACTCCAGATAATATTTGCTCATTAATTAAAAATCCTTTATCATATCCAATTAAAAAAATTAAAAGTACAAAATCTTCTCAGGATTCTCAAAATAATTAATATAAAACTTTATTTCATCAATACGCTTTCTTAAATCTTCAACTTCTCTTACTTTAAAATATTTAAAGAATCTTCTCCTTTCAATATCATTTATAATTATTCCATCAGATTCTAGTAAATTTCTTACATATTTATATAAAATCCTTCCCTTATTATCATTATCTGTTAATATAATTGCTTCTCTATAATTTAGAAATACACTCTCATCCTTTCTTAATTCATATATTGTATATACATTATTAAATCCAAATTCTCTTAATACTTCCTTATCTCTCTTACCTTCTACAACTATAAGTGAATCCTTTTTCTCCCTTAGCCTATGTAAAAAAGATATTATCTTATACATTATAAAAAGTTTAACTTTTAATTATTAAAGTTTTTTTATTTATTATGCCACCAAAGGAGAGGGTTGTTGATGGTAAAACATTCTCATATACTGGACTAATTGACTTTCAAAACTTCTATAAATCGATGAAAGAATTTTGGGATAATAAAGGATTTGACTTTTTTGAAAATAAACATGAAGAAAAAGTAAAAGATGATGGATCTAGATCTATAAGTTTAGAATGGCATACAGAAAAGAAGATAACAGATTATGTAACATATAGTTATGATATAAGTATTTCAATAGATACATTAAAATTATTAGATAATATGAAACAGTATGCAGAAAATCTAAATATAAAAATAAATGGGGATTTAATAACTGATTACCAAAAATATTTTGGGGACAAACCATTCAATATATTTCTTAGAGGGTTATTTGAAAAGTATTTATATGATAGCGAATTAAAGGATCATAAAAAAAATATTGGAAAAATTGCAGATGATTTTTTAAATTTAGCAAAAGATTTTACAGCATCATTTAAACTATGACCTGGGAAGCAATATATAAAACAAGAGTAAAATCAAAAATAAAATTTATTCCACAGGACTTTTATGAAAAATTCAAAAAATTCCTTGAAATTAATAAATGGGAGGGGATATTTAAAAAAGATAGATATGAAAAATATTACTTTCATAGATTAACTCCGGAAGGTTTATTATTTGTAGAAGCTAAATGGGAAGCTTATAAAAATTATTGGAAAGAAGAACCAAAGATTGATTGGAAAATTGAATTAACAATACTTATTAATGCTTATAATATAAATACATCTGTTGGTGATTTAGATATAAGTATAGAAAGCTCACATAATGTAGAAGAATTTAAAGATTTTGATGTAAGTAAAGCTAGTACAACCGAAAAAATATTATTACGTTTCGGGTTTTCAAAAGTATTAGGTTCTTTAAAATCTAATCTAGAAAAAGTTAGAGGAAAAAATAAATTAATAGATATGTCTGGAAGAGATTTATATAATGATTCTGAAAAGATAAAAAATTTTATACTAGATTATTTCAAATTATATAAATATTAAATATTAAAAATTTCAATATTTAGTTCTTTTGCCCTATTTATTATTTGTTCTCTTTTTCTTTTTCCAACATTAGAAGCAATTATTGCACATTCTTTTTCTTTATCTATTTTTTCCAATTCTTCTACATTATGTACTAATACAGGTTTCTTACCATTTGGCAATAATCCCTTTACTTCTCTAGGAGAACCATATCCAACCTCTACCATAGAAACCCTGCTTTTCAATTTCCTTCTTATTTTGTTATGTATACCCTTGGTCTTCTCCAAGATTCTTTTTTATTTCTTAATTTTATTACTTTCCACCACTGAAATCTAAAATAATCTGGTTTTTTCCTCTTAATTATTTTTCTTAATTTTAATAACTTATTCATCATGGTTTTTGGATAATATAAATTCCATCTTGAAACTTTCTTAAATCCTTTTCCTTTGGTTTTACTGAATTTTCTATCAATCCTGCCAAGTTTCCTAATACTTCTATATCATACCCTTCTAATGTGATTTCATTTTCCTTCAATGTAGCTTTTACTCCTTCAGGTATTTCTATTTCTTTTATATCCCTTCCACCCATGTAATTTTCAATTATTAATTTATTATTTTGTAATTTTAATTTTAATGGGAAGTGTATTGAAACACCCTTTAATTTATATACAAAACCTTTTGTTACACCTTCAATATCATTTTTTATATGTGCAACCATTGTATTCATATCCCTAATTATTTTCTTTGATGGAAAATATGCCTTAAATATTATTTTATTTTCCCTTATTTCAATAATAATATTTCTATTGTTTATATTTCTATATTTTTCTCCCTTTGGTCCCTTTATATATATTTTTCCATCTTCTATTGATACATTTACACCATTTGGTATTTCTACATAATCTATCATGATTGGAAGTCTCATTTTATCTTTATATTATAAAAAATATTAAAAATTATTCTTTTACAATATTTACACCAAAATTATTTTTTAAATATTCTATAACTTCTTCTTTTGTAGTTCTGTGTCTTTCGGGTATCTTTGATCTTTTAATTCTTCTATACATTACTCTATATCCAGGTCTCCTAACGGTTACTATAACATCCATACCATATATACCAATTGATGGATCATATTTCATACCTGGTATCCATACATATTCTTTTATTCCAAATCCAAAGTTTCCATATTTATCAAATTGTGATTCCTTTAATGTATTATTTACTGCTTTTAATAACCATTTCAATACTTCTTCAGCTTTCTTACCTCTTATTGTTAATTTAACCCCAATTTCCAATCCTGGTCTAATTCCCCATGCTTGTACCCTTTTCTTTGCCTTTGTTCTAACAGGTTTAAGATCTGGAAACATCTTTTTTAATAATTTTTCCGCCTTTTCCAAAGGTTCACCAGGTTTACCTACTCCAATATTTATTGTTACTTTATCAATAATAATTCTTCTCATTATATTATTTTTGTTTGAGTTCATCTTACAGTAATTAAAGGTTTGTCTTCGCCTATTACAACCGAATAATCAAATATTGTTTCTTCCTTTTTATTATTATCCATATTTATATATTCTATAAATCTTGTATGTCCAAATGGTTTTCTAAATATTTTTATATTTTCTAATCTTCCAATTGTACTTACTTTTGCTCCATAGAATATATATATTAAATTTCCCTTATTCATTTTTATTATCTTTTCTATCTTATTTTCTTTTGTATTAAATAGAATACTATCTCCTGTTTTTATATCTTTATCATCAATTATAAAATTCCTTCCATCAATTCCAGTAACCTGTATTTTTCCTCCCTTAACAAGATTTTTCCTTACAATTTTTATTATTTTCAAATCTTTTTCTTGTTCTGGAATTTCAATTAATTTTAATTTTAAATTATTAGACATAACAACCCTATAATTTTTATTTAAATCTTTAATTGATATAACATCAAATAATCCAACGCTATATCCTAAATCTTTTATCTTCTTATTATTTACCAAAACTTTTTCATTTCTTAATAAATATTTTGCTTCCTTCTTATTTTTTACAATTTTTAAATAATCTCTTAACCATAATAATATTGGCATACTATATTCAAACTTATATCCATTTGTTGATGGTCTAATAATCCAATAATATTTCTTTCTACTTATTGGCCATGTTTTTGGTATTGTAATATTTCTTAGATGCCTTTTATTGGAAACATGAGCCATTTTATTATTTTTTAATAACTATTTTTAAAATATTTCCTTATTTAAATTTTTTGTTCAATTCGGTTACTTTTGCCAATTCATCTTCCTTTACTGAGAAATTATTTACCAATTGATTTACTAATTCTTCTATTTTATTTTCTTCAATATTTTTTGATTTCATTTTTCTTTTTATGATTTCTATTCTCTTTTTATCCTTTAAATTCAGCCTTAATATTAATAATTTTGAACTATGAATTGGTCTATAAACTTCTCTATTTGCCTTATTTGTAAATTTAATATTATCTATATATACTTTATATCTTTTTCTATCTATATAGATTACAAATCCTTCAGTATTTCTATATTTACCTCTTAAAACTTTAACATAATCTCCAACCCTCAAAGGTAAAGAATTTATTTTAATTAAATTCTTTATATCTTTTGATAACATTGAAGAGATTATCTTACCCCTAATATGTAAAGGAGCATTTATTATATATTTTCTTTGTTTTCTAGAATTTTTAGAAGATTTCCATGATGAACTCCAATCTTTATAATCAATATTTTTTATTTTTAGAACCATTTTATACAATTATACTTGCAATTTTTCCAATTTCTGGCCATCTTTCAACAACTTCTCTTGCCACTGGTCCTCTGATAATTGTACCTGCCGGTGTTCCGGTTTTTTCATCTTTTATAATTACGCAAGCATTATCTTCAAACTTTATTCTTGTACCATCTTTTCTTCTATATTCTTTTCTTTGTCTAATTATAACAGCTTTCATAACCTTTCCAACTAATGATAAATCTCCATCTATTATTGATACAGAAACCATATCAGCAACTCCTGCTCTAGCATATCTTCTCTTTACACCTTTATATCCAACCACAGAAATTACCTTTGCTAATTTTGCCTTTGAATTATCTGCAACCTTTAAAATCGTACCAACAGTAATTCCCCTTGTTACTTTTGCACTAATTGGCTTCATTTTTTACTAATTACAACGAAATTTATTGTTTTTGATATTGGCCTTGTCTCCCCGATAATAACTTCATCACCTTCTTTTATATCTAAACATTTTGGAACATGGGCTTTAATTTTTGATCTTCTTATCATATATCTTTCATATTTTTGGACATAATAATATCTATAAAAGGTTATTAAAGCAATTCTTCTCCTAACTCTCTCAACTTTTCCTTCAAATAATAATCCTCTTACTCTTATTTCCCCATGCCATGGACATTTTTTGTCATCACATACCTTTTCCGGAGGATTTATACCTTCAATTCCAATATCCTTAACATGAGTCTTTTGTACCATTTTATGATTAAATTATAAATAGATTTAAAAATAATATTTCTAGAGGGATGATGATGGATCAACGACCTGAATAGTGATGATTGATGGGCAAACTGAAAATTTATAAAATTTTTAATAATAGTTCTAATCCTTCTTTAAGATAATCTTCATTTACTTTATCAATAGTATCTGCTTCTGAATGGTAGAATTTTATCCAATCATTATTAGATTCTGATATCTGTATAGATTTTTCATATAAATATTCTGACATTATTGGAAATGCTTCTCTAATATATTCTTTTGTTAATATTGGCTTTGAATGTCCAAACATATCATATACAATAATCTTTTCGCTTTTTTCTAATATTTCTTTATATTCATATTCAAAAACTCTATAACCATATCCCCAATAATATGGTTTATCATATGATAATTCTTCACAACCTGAAAATACTATTAGATTTTCTTTAAGATTTATTTTATTATTTATTATTGCATATAATAAGGTTGCTGTTCCTGAAGAATTATCTACAGTTCCATTAAATACTGTATCGAAATGAGTAAAAATTATATTTTTTGGATTTTTTATATTTCCAATTAATATATTTTCATTTTTTATTAACTTTCTTTTTACATTAACATAAACCTTTATTTCTTCTGAATTTATAACTTTAATTAAATCTGATTTTTTTATATTTATTACTGGAAAATCATAGAAAATTACTCCAGAATATGCATCATAATACTGATTATAATTTATATGTGGTACACTTATTTCTTGCTTTATATTTTGACTTGAATATATATTTTTCTCTTCAAAATATCCAGAAACAAAAGAATTTGCCTTTCCAATTATTTTTTCTCCATTATCTAAAATTATATATGATCCTTCATCAAAAGGTATAGAAACATAAAAATATTGATCAAAAAAATCTATTCCAACTTTCTCCAAATTTTCTTTTATGTACTTAATTGTTTTATTTATAGCTTCTTCATTATTCCTTGGAGAAAACTTTTCTAAATCTTTGATTATATCTATTATTTTATATTCCATATATATATCTTATAGTATTTATAATATAAGGAGTTATATTTTTACTTATAAATTTTACATAATTTTCTTCACCAATTATTCTTCTTTTTATTAGTTTTTGCATATATAGTTCTAATGGTAGTATATCATATCCTGTTTTATTCTTTGCTTCCTTATAGAGACGTCTTGTCTTTTTACCTGCTGATGGTTTTCTAGGGTCTTCTTCGAGTAATACATATCCACTTCCTGACAATAATGCTAAAGCTATATATGGGTTCATTTCCATTTTATATTTCTTACTTTCTTCTTTATAAATATGACTTGCATCGTATATCCTAAATCTTAATTGTTTGTCGTTATATTCGAAAGATAATTTATATCCAGATATTTTATATTCAACTTTATTTGCTATCTTTATTCCATTTTTAAATTCCTTATTCACTAATTCTATCTTATCTTCAAATTCCTCTATTTTATAATTATTAATTTCAAAAATACGCTTAGATACTCCACCTATATAATATAATGTTGCTAATCCCCAGAAGTCTAATATATTTACTATACCATTAGTTACTTTTCCTCTATTTCTTAAATAATTCAGAGATTCATTCATATATGTTAATTCAGTTTCTTCCGCCATTTCACTTATTTTATTGACATCTAGATATACATCTCTTATTATTTTAATATTTTTCTTCAATTGAGATTTTGATTCAACTGCTATATTATATCGAGATTTGCTATATAATATTTGAGGTCTAACAAATATTTTCTTTTTTTGATTGTAAAAAGAAAATTTATCATCTCCCCACTGTAGGATATCTAAAATTACATTATTTACTTCATATTCATATTTATCTATTGTATTTATTATCCCTTTAATATGCAATAATGCTAATATTGTTTCTATATTGTATGGTGCTATTGGCCTTGCAAACATAAACTTTAACTCTCCATCTTTTCCTGCTTTTTGTAAAATCTTTTCTAGACTTCTCCTTATATATTTATAAAACCCCACCCCGCCTTATCTCAGAATGGTAGGTGTCCATAGTAGTATGATTTTCATAAAAACTTTTAAAAATTTTATTGAACAATTACTATACTTTCTCAGCTATCGCCAGTACCCATACAGACGTAAGTTTATTCCTTGGAGAAAACTTTTCTAAATCTTTGATTATATCTATTATTTTATATTCCATATAT
>NZ_QEFP02000017.1 GCF_003086415.1 Candidatus Nanobsidianus stetteri
ATTTAGTATTTCAAATAAAATACCCCCATCATCTTTATATAAATATAATGTTTTCCATACAATCCTGGAGCAACTGAATTTGCAATCAAACTTAACACATCTGTAGAATTTGCCAATTCTCTTATTTTTCTCTCATCCTCTGGAGATATTGATATATCTTCAACATCTTTATCTACAGGTTCAATATAAATTGCATCTATATATAAATCCAATATTGCTTTAAGATTTGAATTTTTTAATTCTTTTACAATTCCGTATATTTTAACCCTTATTCCTGGTAATGTTTTCCTTTCCATTCTAGGTTCACATAGATCTTCCTTTAATATTACAGTAATTTGGGCGGGTTGTTCACCTTTTTCAATTTGATCTGCAGGTTCTTCAATTAATAATCTTTGTATATCTATTGTTTCATGATCTGTTTCAATAAATTTTCCCTTTGTACCACCGCATACAGGACATTTCTTTGGCTTTTCTATTACGAAATTCTTATTTTCAACCCAAAATTCTCCTCCACAGTCTTCATGTAAATATTTTGTTTTTATAATAAATGGCCTTACTTCTGAAGACACTTTTATTATACCTTCAGCCTGTATTAATTTATCTTTATGTTCAGATCTAATATCTCTTATCCTTAAATATCTTAAACTTTCTGGAAGATTTTTTATTCTTACCTTTACTTTTCTATCTAATCTTTCGGAAAAATATATACTCATTTGTTCTAAAAATTTTTCTGTTTTATTTAATAAAAGATCTAACTGTTTATTATTTAGGTATGATTTTATTTTCTCATAATCTAGTATAATAGATTTTTCTTCTTCTCTAATAAATTTTTCAATTTCTTCTTTTGAAGCATCAAAAATTTGCCCCAAAAATCCTACATCTAAAATTTCAACTTCCTTAGCATTATCCATATATTTATATTACAAAAAATGCATATAAGAAAAAAATAAAAAATTAATAAGCGAAAATATGTATAGGGGCCCGTAGCTCAGAGGTGGAGCGCCGGCCTTATAAGGCTACGCTCCTAAGAAAGCCGGAGGTCAGGGGTTCGAGTCCCCTCGGGCCCATAATAATTTATTTGGAAGAATTTTTTATTCTATATATCCAGTAATTTATTCAAGGGATAAGATTTCTTGAATGATATTGAAAAACACTCCGAAAAAAATAAATAGTTAATTATTTAAAAATTAATTATGAATTCGAATAACCTATCGTTGCTGGTCGTCGTTTTAGGAACTTTAATGTCTGCTGTGGATGCAACTATTGTAATCTTAGCAATCCCATCTATTGCTCAAGACTTGCATACTAACCTTTACGTAATTATTTGGGTTATCATAATTTACCTTCTAGTTATAGCGGTCTTTACAACTCAGTTAGGTAGATTAGGTGATATTTATGGCAGATCTCGCTTTTATAATTTAGGATTTGTAATATTTACAATAGGTTCAATTCTCTGTGGTGCAGCTCCTGACGCAATTTCCTTAATAATATTTAGAGGTGTTCAAGGATTAGGGGCTTCAATGATGCAAGCTAATTCTGGAGCTATAATTGCTGATATATTCCCCCCAAATCAAAGGGGTAAAGCTTATGGATATAATTCAATAGGTTGGAACGCTGGAGCTACTTTAGGGATAGTTTTAGGGGGTTTTATAACAACCTTCCTGGGCTGGAGATATATATTTTATATTAACGTTCCAATAGGAATCGTTGCTATAATATTGGGATTAAAGTATATAAAAGATCGGGAAAGAAGAAATACTAAACTAGATATTATAGGTATGCTAAGTTTATTGACTTCACTATCTTTAATATCCTATGGAGCTGCTGATATTGCAGGAGAAGGTGTGAGTTTATTAAATGTTTACTTAATCTCTGCCGGTTTAATTATATTATTAGGATTTATATTGGTTGAAAAGAGACAGCAGTTTCCTATAATAGATCTGAAAGCTTTTAAAGCAAATAAAGTATTTACATATTCTCTATTTGCATCATTTCTTCAAACAATGGGTTATTTATCCACAGCATTTATTATAATAATGTATCTTCAAGGGATTAGAGGTTTATCACCTTTCGAAGCATCCTTACTATTAGTTCCAGGTTATGTTTTAGCCAGTTTAGTTGCACCATTTACCGGAAGATTATCTGATAAGATAGGTTCCAGAATACCTGCTACAATTGGATTGGCTTTAATGATGTTAGCTATTTTCATATATTTACACCTTTCAATCAATACTCCTTTATACGTTATTATAATCGCTTCAACAATAGGCGGTTTAGGTTCTTCTCTATTCTTCCCAGCCAATAATAGCGCTATAATGGCTAATGCACCCAGAGGATTTTATGGCGGTGCTTCTGGTTTAGCCAGAACTTTATCAAATATAGGGACCCTTTTAAGTTACGTTATAGCAATAAGCATATCCTCTGTTACTGTTCCTAGATATGTTGCATTTGAAGTGTTCCTGGGAACTACAAATTTAATAGGTGGTGTGGCCAGTTCTTTCTTAACAGGTTTAAAGTCAGCTCTCTATGTATCTTTAGGAATATTATCTATTGCACTAGTTTTATCCGCATTAAGAGGTAAAGAAGATAGAAAGCAATTATTACAGGTAGATCAAAGTAATAGTCAATAAAATTTTATCCAATCTTCTCTCTTTAATTTAATTAATTGTTAATGGCTAAGTTTAAGCTTATAAGTTATTATCTAAGAACATACAATATTTATTTTCCGGCTTGAATTTGTAGGGATATTTATAGAGTTACAATTGCTGCTGAATTGTTAGCAAAGGGTATAATATAATTTTACTATTCAATATTGAATAAAATAAATGCATGAGAACACTCGCTTTTAATAATAAGAGAAATATAAAAATATAATGAGAAATAATTATATCATAGAAATAAGACCAGTTCTAGAGAAATATAAATTAAAACAAATAATGCGAAAGGTTAGTTCTCTAAGTCATTTGAAAGTACATAGGGTACCTCATATTACTCTCGTATATAATTTCCGACCTTTAGTAGCTCCTCTTAAAATAATGGAAGTCATTAAAGAAATATCTAATAAATATAGCAATTTAGAATTTTATTACGATAAATATGAGATAAAAAAAAAAGAAAAAAGGGATATACAATAGCCTTAGGTATAAGACCTAATAATGAACTTCTTCAATTTAGAGAAGACCTTTATAAAAGTCTAAAAAATTATATAAAAGAAAGATCTGATGTTAAATTCTATAATGAAAACTTCTGGTTTCATGCCGGCATTTCTTTTCATTTATCATATAAAGTAGTAAAAAATATTTTAAACAATAAAGAAATACTCAAAATTTTATCTCGTTTTTTGTATAAAGCCAAGGTATTAAGGATAACACTCGTAAATGCAGGTAAAATAGTCTATGAGTACGATGTATTAAATAAGAAAATTCTCAATAGGTCAGAGGCACTATCATTAGTTGAACTAGAGAAAACATATAAGAAATATAGGGAAAAGTTCCTAAAAATAGAAGTAAACCCTAAAAGTTTAGATAAAATATTGTTCATAGCTGACACACATTTTGGACATAAAAATATAATTAAATATTCTGCAAGGCCTTTCATAGACGTTATTACAATGAACGAACACATAAAAAATAAGTGGAATGAAATGATATCTAACGAAGACATAGTTTATATAATAGGGGATTTTGCTAGAAGGGATTTTAAAAAATACGTTAATTTACTAAATGGAAAAAAGATCTTTATACAAGGTAATCATGATCCTCCAGAGATAGGAGTAAAACAATTAGAATTACAACTAAACAATTATAAATTCATACTCTCACACTATCCAACTAATTTGAATTCACATAATGCGTGGCTAATCCATGGTCATGTGCATAATAACAGACTGAGAGAATATCCATTCATTAACTCTAAAAAGAGGACAATTAATGTTGGTGTTGACTTAACAAAATTTTACCCTGTAAACATGAAATGGATACTTGATCTAATAGAAACTAAAAGAGACTATTTATATTTACCATCTAAAATTATTTAAGGGGAAGAAAATTATCATAGATTGCACAAATTAAAATTAATTATAACTTAATAGCTTTTAGAAATAGTGGAATAAAGAAAAATAATCTTCTAACATGTTGATGAAGGTTCGGAGTTTAACCCTCTCAGATCAATAAAATTTTAGAAGTATTTAAATTAAAATAAAATTAAAAAATTTACTTTAGTTGTATTTGCTTTTCTTTTACACTTAATACCTGTCCAATTCCAATTGTTTTATTCATATCTCTAATTGCAAATCTTCCCAAAGATGTGTTTGGGAAATCTTCGAATCTTTCTACTACTAATGGTTTTGTTGGTACAAACTTTACAATTGCTGCATCTCCAGTCTTTAAGAATTGTGGATTCTTTTCAACTTCTTGTCCAGTTCTTGGATCTATTTTTGATTGTATTTCTGCAATTTTACATGCTACCGCTGCAGTATGTATATGTATTACTGGCGTATATCCTACAGCAACTGCAGATGGATGATATAGTACATAAATTCTTGCAGTAAATTCTTCTGCTAATTTTGGTAATGGTTCTCCCAATTTTCCACATACATCACCTCTTAATATATCACCACTTTCTGGTCCTTTAACGTTAAATCCAATATTGTCTCCTGGTAATGCTTCATCCAATTTTTCATGATGCATTTCTATAGATTTTACTTCACCTACAACACCGTTTGGTTTCTTTGATGGTAAGAATATTACTTTGTCGCCTGGTTTTAATCTTCCAGATTCTACTTTTCCAGTTGGTACAAGTCCTACACCTTTAATATTATATACATCACCAATTGGTATTCTTAATGGTTTATCTACCAATCTTGGAGGTTCATCTAATAGATCAAATGCTTCATATATTGTTGGACCATTGTACCATGGCATTTTTTGTGATTTTTGTGTTACATTTTCATCTGATGTGTATGCAGCAACTGGAACAATTGCTTTTATTTGTTTTTCAGTATAACCAATTTGTTTTGCCAATGTTAATACCATATTCTTTATCTGTTCATATCTCTTTTGATCATAATTTGCAGCATCCATCTTTGATATTGCAACAATAATTTGTGGGATTCCCAATGTTCTTAATAATAATAGGTGCTCTCTTCCCTGTCCTTCTGGACTCAATGCTGTTTCTGCTTCACCAGGTGCTGCAGAAACTACTAATATTGCTGCATCAGATTGTGCAGTACCGCTAATCATATTCTTTATAAAGTCTCTATGACCTGGAGCATCTAATATTGTTAACATATATTTCTTTGCAGGTATTTTAATTGCAGCTACATCAATTGTTAATCCTCTCTTTCTCTCTTCTATTGATTTATCCATTAAGAATGCTAAATAGTCTGTTTCCTTTCCAAGTTCCTTTGCTATATTCTTTAATTCTTCTAATACTTTCTGATCTATTAAATTCAAAGATACCATTAGCCTTCCTACTAATGTTGATTTTCCATTATCTACATGCCCTACTACTATCAAATTAATATGTGGTTTTTCTCTTGCCATTTAAGATTATATTTATAAAAAAATTTATATATAATTCAGCCAGATACTAAAGGTTGTAATATATTATTAAAGAAACTATATGGCAAAGCCCCTGCAAACTCAAACATTATATAATTATGATCTGGTGTTGTATATACTGAAGGACTTAATCCATATTGTTTTAATTGATTTAATGCATTATTAACTTGCTGAACTGTTTGGAATGTAATTGATGATGTCTTTACAGCTATTATAAATGTTGGGGTTCCATCAATTCCATATTCACTTGCGTCATAATTTTCTTCATTATATATTTGGGAATAATATTCTGAACTATTTACACATGAATCTATTTCATTAACATTTAATCCCAAAGCCTGAGCTTCTTCATTAAATACATTGTATACATCTTGTTGATTTGATAAAGTATCCCATGATATATTTTGCATTTGATTATACCAGCTCCAATTTGCAAATTCTTCCCATGTATTAAATCCATACAATGTATATACACATGTTAAATATTGTGATGTTATATTTGCATATGGATGTATTTGATATAGTGGGAAATTTACATATACCCATGCTATTTTTCCATTATCTATATAATTTTGCTCAATTTGTGGAAATGTTTGTAAATAAAATAGATCACAATATGGACATGCATAATCCGAGAATTCATATACAATAACATTTGAATTATTTGGATTTCCATATACTGGATCTATATTTGTAATATTTGGCAATGGTACTTGTGGTAATGTTTGTAAATATGCTTGTAATTCATTTGAAGAACTACTAGATGATCCATATACTTTTATATTTGATATTGAATTTGCTATAATATAAGCTCCTATAATTATTGATATTGCCAATATTATAAATCCTATTATTATTGATTTCTCTAAATTAAGGTTGAAATTCGATTCTTTCTTTTCTTCATTTTTTTCTTTTTCATTTTCCATTCAAAATATTTTAATAAAAGATTTTTATTTATTTAGATTCATTACTTTCAAGTAAATAAAATATTCCCATTATAAATGGTATTATTGATAAAGTTTTTGAATGAGTTAATACATAAGTTAAAATTCCTAACAAAATTATTATCCCAAATATTAGCATATCCATTTTGTTTATTTTTATCATAATCATTATTGTAATAAAACATCTTATATACTTTATTTTAAATATATAAATTTATGTTAGAATATCGGATCTATGAACATGACTTGGACTAGAAATATAGAAGAAGAAATAAAAAAATTCTGGAAGGAGAATTATATATATGAAAAATGGATTTTAAAGAATGAGAAAAATAAAAGATATATATTTTTAGAGGGTCCACCATATACAACAGGTTCTCCACATATGGGACATGCATATAATAGAACAATTAAAGATATTGTATTAAGATATTATCAAAAGAAAGGATTTAATGTATGGAATCAGGCTGGTTTTGATATGCATGGACTACCAATTGAAGTAAAAGTTGAGGAAAAGATGAAGATTAGAGATAAAAGAGAAATAGAGAAAATTGGTGTTGATAAATTTATTAAAGAATGTTTTAATTTTGCATATGGATCAATGAAGGATTTTACAAAATTCTATGAAGATATGGCACATTGGCAGGATATAGATAACCCATATTTACCAATTAAAAATGAATTTATTGAAAGGGTATGGGAAGCTTTAACAAAGGGTTATGAAAATAAATTAATATATAAAGAAAAGAAACCTGTTTGGTGGTGTCCTCATTGTCAAACATCATTATCAAAACAGGAAATAGATTTGGGATATGAAGATCCTTTATATAAAAAAGAAATATCAAATGCAATTTATGTAAAGTTTAAATCAAAAGATATGGAAAATACATATTATATAATATGGACCACTACTCCATGGACATTATTATATAATTTAGGTATTATGGTAAATCCTGAAATAAAATATGTAAAAATAAAGGTTCCAAAGATTTATGTTGAAGAATTAGAATTAGATTATAATAATCATAAAATTATAAAAATGAATATTAAGAGAGAAAATAATTATGAATATTGGATTGTTGCAAAAGATATATTAGAAAAATTAATGAGTAAATTAAATATTGAATATGAAATAGTAGATGAATTTTATGGAAAAGATTTAGAATTTAAAGAATATGAACCTTTATTCTATGATGAATTAAAGGATTATATAGAAAAACTTAAATCAGAAAGTAGTGGAGTATTTAGGATTTGGCTATCAAAAGAATATGTAAATACACAGGAAGGTACTGGTTTGGTCCATTCAGCCCCAGGTTGTGGTTTTGAAGATTATGAAGTTGGTAAAAAATATAATGTGCTTCCATTTAATACAACAGATGAGACAGGAACTATTCTAAATATAAAATATTTTGAGGGATGGGTTGCAAAGAAAGATGATTATAAATTTATATTAGAAGTATTAAAGAAAAAAGCTTTGATATATTTTGAATGGTATGAACACGATTATCCAATATGTTGGAGATGTAGAAATAGAGTAATTGTTAGATCTCCAGAACAAATATTCATTAATATATCTTCAATAAAACCAAAAGCATTATTAGATATTGAAAATGTTAATTTTATACCAGAAGCTGCAAAAAATGCATTTATAAATACTGTAAAATCTGCACCAGATTGGGTAATATCTAGACAAAGATATTGGGGAATTCCAATACCAATGTGGGTTGATAAAAATGGACATGTAAAATTTGTTAGAAATGTTAAAGAATTGGAAAAATTGACTGGATATATATTTAAGGAAATAATAATAGTAGTAAAGTTTACAGATTATACTGAAAAATTATTGTCAAGATATTTTAAAGAAAATAAAATATATTATGAAAGTGAAATAAATGATGTAAATAAACTATATGATGTATTTAATAAATATGAAGATAAATCTATAATAATTGTAAATAATTTTAAATATGATATATTAAATCAAGTAAATGATCTATATTATGTAAGAACACATGGATCAAGGGATTATGATATAATATATCTATATAATTATAATTTACATAGACCATATGTAGATAAATTTACATTCAAATGTGAAATTTGTGGAGAAGAAATGAGAAGAATTCCAGATATATTGGATGTATGGGTAGATTCTGGTTCAGCAACAGTAGCAACAAATACATATCCTGTAGATTTCATAACAGAAAATTATGATCAAATTAAGGGATGGTTCTATTCTCTAGCAATGGTGGGAGAATTGTATTATAATGATATACCATATAAAAATGTATATGTTGGTGGATATGTTTTAGATGTATATGGAAGGAAAATGTCAAAATCTTTGGGAAATGTTGTTTCTCCATATGATATAATTAATAAATATGGAGCAGATACAATGAGACTATATTTAGGATCAATTGTAGAAGCATATGAAGATATAAAATTAAAATGGGAAGATATAAAAGTTAAATACCAAGTAATAAATACATTATTAAATATTTCAACATATTTGGAAGAATATTCTAAATATTATAATATAAATCCTGCAAAAATAAATGTAGAAAATTTGAGATGGGAGGATAGATATATGTTACATTTCATAGAAAAAAGTAAAAAAGAAATATATAATGCATTAGATAACTATTTGATATGGAAGGCAGGAAGAATATTACAAGATATGATATTAGAATTATCAAGATTTTATATAAAAGCTACAAGAGAGAGAATAAAGAGGGAACCTGATAAAGTATTATTTGTAATATATAAATCATTATATAATATAATAAATGTTGGATCTATTATAATTCCCTTTATATCAGAATATATTTATCAAAAATTGAGAAATTTATATGGATTAGATGGAGAATCAATAATATTAGAAGACTTACCAAAAGTTGAAGAACAATATGTAGATGAAAAAATAGAAAAAGAATATGAATTGTTTAATAAAATTGTAGAAAATGCATTAAAACTAAGAAATATGTTAAATATAAATATAAGAAGACCATTGAAAACATTATATTTATATAAAGATGATGGGGGTATTTTATTTGAAATACTAAAT
>NZ_QEFP02000020.1 GCF_003086415.1 Candidatus Nanobsidianus stetteri
TGAAATATTTTTAGGAGAATAATATTTGTATTTAAATTCTTCTAATGTATCTTTTTTACCAAACATAACTTCTGTATTAAAATTATTAGATTCAAATGATAAATTCTTATTTATTGGAGTATATGAGAATTTTTATAGAAAATGGAAATATGAAAAGGGTAAAGTTCTTAGACCAAGAAATTTGGAATTGGTTCATACAGAATTTCTGGTATTATTTAGAAAAGTATAAAAATAAATATTTTAACCAAAAAATTTAACTTTCAAAATATTATAATAACATTATGGTAAAACATCCAAAGAAATTGCATTTCGGTCCTGCAGGAGTTCCACTATCTTCTAAAAAAAGAGATACATTAAGCGGGATTATATATACATATGAAGAGTTAAATTTAGATGGATTTGAAATAGAATTTACATATGGTGTAAAATTAAAAGAGGATGTTGCAAATAATATAAACGAATATTTAAAGGATAAAGAATTTATATTAACATGTCATGCCCCCTATTATATTAATTTAAATTCTACAGAAGAATCAAAAATAAATAAATCAATAGATATGTTATATAATGCCGCAAGATTATTATATTTATCTGGAGGATATTCCGTCGTTTTTCATCCAGGTTGGTACTTAAATAATTCAAAAGAAGAAACTTATAATATAGTAAAAGAAAATCTAAAGAAACTAATGGATAAATTAAAGGATGAAAGTATCGATATTTATATAAGACCAGAGACAATGGAATTATCAAAAAAATTTGGAGATATAGATGAAGTAATAAAATTATCTCAAGATATAGAAAATGTTTTACCTGCAGTAGATTTTGCTCATTTAAGATATAGAAGTAATAGAAATGATATAGATTATTTTAGGGAAATATTAGATAAAATAGAAAATGAACTTGGAAGAGAAGCTTTAGATAATATGCATATTCATATTTCTGGTATAACTTTAGATAAAAAGGGTACGCATTTAAATTTAGAAGAATCAGACATGCCTTGGAAAGATATATTAAAATTATTAAAAGAATATAAAGTTAAAGGTGTTGTAATTTCAGAATCACCAAATATTGAGGAAGATGCAATTAGAATGAGAGATTATTATAAAAAATTAAAGTAGATTTTTTGCTAAATTAATAAATGCTGGTCTTGTTAATAAATATCCTATCCAAACTGTAATTATTACCATAACTGCAAATCCTTTATATAATGATAAACCTGCTACAAATGCTGGGAATACTGACAATGTTTCTAATATAATTGCTAATAGTATAACAAACATAGCTTTTTTAATTGCTTTATCCAATCTTTCAACATTATCTGTCTTTGCATCATTATTTCCTTCTTTCTTTGCTCTTAATATTTCCTCAGCAGCAACTAATTGGTCATCAATACCTGTAGCAGTTCCAAATATTATACCAATAAATGCTGGGATATCGTATGTTTGATGTAGTGCAATACCTATTGCAAATGCAATTAAGAATTCAGATACTAATGTTAATGTAATCAATGCAGGTATTTTTATATTTCTATATACTGCATATAGTATTGCAAATATGCCAATCAATATTAATAATAGTACTATTTCAAATGATTTTAATATATAATATCCAAATATTGGTGGAATTATAGATTCTTGTACAATATTAAATTTTGAAGGTAATTGTCCATTTTCTAATATTATGTATAAATTATATGCCTGTTGATATGCATTATATTGTGCTTGCGTTATAGAATTTCCAGTTCCAGATACTTGAATGCTTACTTGTTGTGTATTTGAACCCCTTAAATTTGCAGCAATTAATAATGTTGATACATTCTGATTATCTAAATAGAATACTATTGGTTCACTTAAATATGCACCTCCATTTTGTAATACTACAGACAGGTTTTGTGTAGCCTGTGCAAAACTATTAGCAGCTTGTGGTGATAATAATAATGTGAAATAATATGTACATACATATTGATTACCCACTGGAGAGCATCCTAATAAACCAGAATATTGTCCCCCAAATAAAGGTTTTATTTCAGAACCTGTAAATACTGTTGTATTACCAATTTTTGCATAAAATTCACCTTGACTAATTATATAAGGAATTAAATTTCCTTCAGAGTATGGTAATTCAACTATTATGTATCCAGCAGATGTTGGATATATATTTATTGATTTAACGCCAAAAGAGTTTAATCTATTTTCAATTACTTGTGCAGCAATTGATAATTCTTGAGGTGTTAGTGGTTTTGAGGAATTTAATATCAACAAATAACCTCCAGCAATATCTATTCCATAAGATATTAGAGATGTCTGTGTAATATTTGTTTCATTTATTAATAACTGATATTGATATGGTTCTAAAACTATATTTCCATTACTTGTACTTATTTGTAAAAATGAAGAATTAATATTATTATATATACATGTGTAATAAGAATTTATTGAATTTACTTGACAACCATTTATTGAATATATATATGTACTATTTGGTAAAATAGTACTAGAAGTAACTTCTACATTATTATTATTTAATGCATATATATCAAATACTAAAGCTGCAATAAAAATTATAATAAATATTAAAATTCTCCAATTTTTTATTAATGATTTAGTGTCCATATTGATGTTTTATGTAAAATATTTTTATGGTTTTCCTCTTGAATATCCTTTTGTTATTCCCATTGCAATTAGATGTGCAACTCTAATTGGTTCGGGAATTCTGGAATGTACAGATGTTAATTTAATTATATTTATCACATCATTATATTCTAATCCATAATATTGAAAATATAATGTTCCATATGCAGTTTTATAACTTTTCGGTTCTGGATATTTTTTTATAATTTCTAATCTTTTCTCATAATCCCTTGTATGTTTAATTGCTTCTATAAATTTATCTATATTTGGTTTTTTCCTTACAAAAGATATTATAGGTATATTTAATTCATTATATAAATATTCAAAATCTATTAAATTAAATCCACCAAAAGATATGCCATTTGTTGCGATTATTCTTAACTGATCATAATGTTTTGTTCTTTTTATCATTTCAATTATTCTATCATTTATATCAAATCCATCTATTTCAATTTTATTTGACAATATTCCATCTATTTGTAAAGATCCTCTCATTATAACTCCAACAATTATTGTATATTTATCTTTATTTCTATCAAAATATCCATCATCAATTCCCAATATTCTTATTTCTCTTTTGATATCCATTTATTAAAATATTTTTCCCAATCTAATTTAAAAAATAATATACTCAATAAAATAAATGCTATTGAAGAAATTATAGATAATTGTAATAAAGGTATGTTTGATATATGACTTAATTTATTTAAAATGAATATTTCAGCATATAATTCTAAAAATGATTTTAATATTTTTCCTAAAACCGCTATTAAATAATATTTTAATATATTTATTTTTTCAATTCCAAATGATAAAAATAATAAATCATCTAATGGAAGAAATGGTAATATAGTTAAAAAGAAAAAAGTTATGTAAAAGTTTTTACTGTTAGATATTCTTTTTATGAATAGTAAATTTTTATTATTCTTTAATGGTTTTGATAGAAGAATACCTATAATATATATTACAAATCTTCCGCTAGCTGCTCCTATGCCCAAAATAATTGATACTAGAATTATATTATATATATTTATTCCAATAATAGATAATATAGGTATTGATAATAACGTAAAGGGAGCTCCAAATAAGGGAAAAGAATTTAATATAAATGATTCAAAAAATATATATAATATATAATATATATTCATTCTTCAAATTCTAAAATGTCTCCAACAGTTATATAATTTTTATTATCTTTATTATTTATTTTTTCAGTTAATACTTCTTTTTTAGTTATTTTTATTCCTAATATTTTTTCAATCTTCTTAGCTAAATTTATATCTGGTATGATCTTTTTATTTTCTATTGATTTATATAAACTTTCTTTTATTCCCAATAATTTTGCCATATCTTCTTGCTTCAATTTATGTTCTTCTCTATATTTTATTAATATTTTATTATAATTTTCATCTATAACTTCTCCAACAATTTCTTTTATTTCTAATTTATTTTCTTTTATTATATTTCCATTTTCATCTACAGGTTTTCCATATTTTAAACAATCTTTACATACATTTAATATTGTGCCTTCTATAAATACTTTATATAATTTATCTGTACTTTTCCCACATAGCTCACATGTTTTCATTTTATTATTTTTATTATTTCATCTTTATATTCTAATGCTATTATAATACCAATCATTATTCCAAAAGATATTGCTGCAGATAATAATAAATAATATAGGGCTTGAACCAATACTGTTGAATTTAATCCTAAATAAGATAATGCAATGATTAAGAATAAATATAGTATGGTTCCTTTTACAATTTTTGCAACATTATTTTTTATATTAAATAAGTATGCAATAACATCTCCAATAACAATACCCGCAATTAATATTATTATTGCTGTATAGACTAAATTTAATATATAAAATAAATAAGAATAATAGGGAAAATCTACAACAATTCCCAATATTAAGAAATATAATATTATATAATATTTTACTAAACTTATAATTAAATTAGATATATTTATTCCATAAAATAATTGAGGATTTTTCTTTTGAATTTCATTTAATTTTGTATAATTGAATATAATTCTTAATATAAATATAATAACTTTTGCTATTATATATCCAATTGTTGCAAATATTATAAAAATCACAAAGTATGTTGTATAATCTTGAATATTTGATATATATAACAAAATAGGTTCTCCTATTACTTGGTAAATCTTTAATAATAGTTGACTTATGAAATCCATTAGATTTAATTTAAAAAAACTTTTATAAAAGATAAATAATCATAAATTTTAGGGCCCGTGGCTCAGGGGCTAGAGCGTCCGGCTGATAACCGGGAGGTCGGGGGTTCGAGTCCCCCCGGGCCCATATTAATTATTAATTTTTATATTTCTTCTTTTCTTTGTTTTTCATATAATTCTCTAATTTCTTGTATTGTATTTACATCTTTTTCACTTTTATCCCATCTTATTCTATTAACTCTGGCAAATCTTAATGCAAAACCAGATTTATACTTTGGGCTTTTTTGTATTTCATCATATATAACTTCTACAACAATCTTTGGTTTAAACCATACGATTCTTCCTTCTTCCTTTATTTTATATTTTAATAATTCTTTTGTTAATTGAACATATTCATTATCTGATAATCCCTTGAATGTTTTTGTTACCATTAAATATTCTCCAGTATCTTTATCTAATGCAGCTAAATATAAATCTGAAATAAAGTTTTTTCTTCTCCCATGACCCCATTCTCCTCCAATTATTACTAAATCTAGTGGTTCTAAATGTCCTTTTACCTTTAACCAAGATTTATCCCTTTTTCCAGGAATATACTTTGAATCCAATTTCTTTGCTACAAGACCTTCATTTTTCATATTAACAGATTCTTCAAAGAATTTCTTTGCTTCATCTTCTTTACTTGTAATTATCATTGGAGTTAAATCAATATTTCCTCTAATTTCTTCTAATATTTTTCTCCTATTTATATATTCCTCATTTATTAATAATTTTCCATCTAAATAGATTATATCAAATAAAAATAATTTAACAGGTATTTCCTTTATATATTTTGAAATTTCATATTCTCTCTTTATTCTTTTTGAAATTTCTTGAAAAGGCAATGGTAAATTTTTATTATAATCCCATGCAACAATTTCTCCTTCAACAACTACTTCATTATTTTTTATATTATTTAATATTAATTCTACAACATCTGGAAAAGATTTTGTTACATCCTTTAACCTTCTAGTAAATATTTTTACTTCATTTCCCCTTTTATGTATTTGTGCCCTTATTCCATCAAATTTAAATTCAAATGCTGCGGGAGAAAAATTATTAAATACATCTTGAAAATTATTTGCCTTTTCTGCAAGCATTGGTTTAAATGGATGAAACAATCTAATATTAACATTTTCAATATTTTTTGGATTATCAAATAAATATTCTGCTAAAACTCCAATATCTCCAATTATTGCATGAGCAATTTTAATCTTTTCATCATTAATACCATATATATAAGATAAACAATCCTCAATTGTTCCTTCCAATACACCATATCTCATATCTCCCTGTAAAATTCTTGTTAATAATTTTGCCTCTAAAGGTGATAAATTTTTATATATTCCTTCTAAATATAATATTCTTTTTTCTCTGGATCCTTCTCCTTCTAGATTTTCAATTTTCTTTAATTCATTATATATATCAATTATTGTATATTTTTTTGCAAACCATTTATTTAATTTTATATTTCCCTTTTCATAAATAATTTTAACAGCTTCTCCCAAATCTCCAGATTTTTTATATAATGAACTTAATTCCTTAATATTTACCCCCAAATTTTTTAGTACTCTTATAATTGTACTTATAGATACATTTAGTTTTCTTTCAACCCATTCTTCTTCAGTATTTCCTAAAATTAACCAGATAGTTATTTTTAATTCATTTTTATCTAATGACTTTATAAATCTAGATAGAACATCAATTTTCAGAGATTTTTCATTAATCTTTTCAACCTTTTCCAATATTTCTGCTAATTCGGAGAAATATTTCATTATATTTAATATAAAAATATTTAATCTTATATATCAAATATGAATATTGATGATCTAAAAAATATTTTTGAAAAAGAGTTTAGAGATTATATAGTTGGAATTAAATTAATTAATAATAAAAATGCTGAATATGATAATTTTGAATTTTATAATAAAGAATTAAATGAATATTTAAATTATAGAAACTTTAAATTATATAAACACCAAGTAGAAGCACTAAATTTATTATATAAAAATAAAAATCTAATTGTAACAACCCCAACAGCTTCTGGAAAATCCCATATATTTAGATTATATATTATTGATAATATATTAAAATATCCAAATAAAACCTTTTTATTAATTTATCCATTAAGAGCATTATTATACGATCAATATGAAAAATTTGAAGAATTAATAAAAGATTTTGAAAATTATACGAATAAAAAATTAAATATTAAGATGAAATTTATTTTGGGAGATTTAACATATAGTGAAAAAGAAAAAATAATAAAAGAAAGACCAAATTTAATTT
>NZ_QEFP02000005.1 GCF_003086415.1 Candidatus Nanobsidianus stetteri
CCACCTTCATTTAAAATATCATATTCAACACTGTAAATCCCTTCAGAAAGCATACTACCATCTTCGAAAACTTTGATTACTTGATTATCGTTTTTAAAACTTCCTTTGAGCAAAACTATACCTAAAGATCTTAAATATATTTTTAGAACGTTCATAATATCTTTCTCGCTGCATAAGGTTTTCTCATGAGAGATAAGATGCTTTATTTCATCCTCATACACAATTCTGCCATGTATTAAATTACTATTAAACAATATGTCAAGGATTTTTAATGCCTCTTTTTCACAATCCATATGCGATACTTTAAATTTCGCACAATAAAATTCTTACGTCGGGTTAGCAAAGTTAAAACAATACAAAAATTTTATCATTAAGCGAATCTCTTATAAAATAGTAAATTACAAAATTATTAAAGTTAATATTCTTTATTATTAAAGTTAATATTCTTTAGATCTTCCGATATATTATCTATAGTAAACTTATCTCCTATTATTACCAGCTTCCTAACTTCTTTAGGTATAATTAGTTTCAAAAATCTCACGTAGTCGGTGACAATCCCCTTTTGTATAACACGTATTTTAGATACTCCTAATTCCTTTACAAATTCTAGTTCGTCAGCAGTAAGATACTCTTCCAATGAAGTCATCTTACTAACTAATTACATTATAAAATATAAACATTAATATTGTAAAACTATGGAATTAATAGCATAAATCATTACAAGTAAAAAATTAATAATGCAATAATAAATAAACCTAATAATGCAAGTAAGTAAAGCGTTGATTAAAAAGGATGTAGTAATTGATGATGTCTTTAAAATATTAAATTTGAAAGATTGTGAAAGAGAATTAAAATTATTAGAACTGAGCAAGAGTATTAAGAGTGGAGACCTAATAAGAATTTCAGACTATATCAATGTCTCCACAGAAACAATAATCAAAATCATTAAAGATCTTACTATAACTTACGGAGAAATTATGGTACCAGCTTCTATATCTTTAGCTCTGTTAATATATGGACTTAATTTTAACAAAAGAGAGGAGTATATGAGAACAAATAAAGACTGGGAACTTGTAAAGAAAGGCATAGGTGCTATTTCATATGTTAAATACTATGATTACGAAAATAGAACTTATGAAATTAATATCAAGACTTTAAAGAGGATTAATGATGATAATGATTATATGAGACTTTGTAAAAATGATTTTATCCACCTACAAATATGGGTATTAGCATACATTATAGGTAATTTAAAGGATAGAAAAATAGAGATAAGAGAGATAAGAGAAGGAAGTAATCTAGTAGGCATAAGGATTAAGGCAAAGCTTAAGGACGTTGAAGATATACTTATAGAAAGTGAGAAAAAATACAGAAATATAGTGAAACTTCTTGCGGGATGGTTTATTTACGATTAAGAAAAAATTGAATTAAGCGCTGGGATGCTGATTATTGATGAGGACCACCGGCTCTGATTGATGATGTACTTTAAAACCTTAATTTAGTTAAATATTCTTGATGAGAAAACCACAAAATGATAAATTATTTTCATTATCAATATTTTCTACTATCGTAATTTTAGTAGCATTCTTTGTGACCAGAAACTACTTGCTTCTTGCATCCCTTATAGGACCATTATCTTCAATAAAAACATCTTATAATAGGAAATATTCGTTATATTCCATGATTTTAAGTCTATTATCAGCAGCTGTATCATCTCCTACTTACTCTCTTCCCCTCTCTTTCTTAATTTCAGTTTATCTTTACTTCGATTTTTACATAGGCTTAATATTTTTCCTCTTAATCGAAGCAATAATGTTCGTAATAACTTTATTCTACTCTGTAATACCCCCGTACTCCGCACCACCAGTACTCTACGATTTATTAACTGCTACTCCTTTAGCGTTACTCACTATCGCCAACTACCGAGCTTATAAAGGAAAGGACTATAATGTGGTCACATTTAAAACCGTTGGAATACCTAGAGGAACGCCTTGGTTTATTGAACTTGATAACAACGTGATAAATTCCGTGGACGACGAGCTCCGAGTAGTTTCCAAAGGCGGTACATGGATAACTTGTCCAGTAAAAGTTGGAAATGAGTATTACTTGCCTAAACATAATAAAGGAGTGTGTAGAAGCGGAGATGAAATAACAATATTTTTTGAAAGAGGGGATGAGAAGGATTTAAATAAGTTCGAGGAATGCCTTGTAACTTTTGTAGCGACTGGATTACCTAAAGGAGTCACGTTCTCAGTAGAAGTTAACGGAAAGAAGTATAATGGAAAAGAAATTATTAAAGTACCAGCAATAGATAACTCGTTTATTATTTGGAGGGCTTTTGACGTAAAAGTGAGCGATATAGTATTTCAGCCTAAAGTTAGCATGGGCACCACAATAAGGGGTAAAGTGGTAGGGATAGAATTTGAACCCAAAATAATAGTCAAACAACTCGACCTCAAAAATTGGGATCCTAAGGTATGGGTTGACAGGGATGTTTATGGCTATAAAGTTACTGATGTAATAGGAGAAGGAGGATATAGTTATGTTTTAAAAGCTGAGAAGGATGGAAAATATTACGCTATAAAAATACTTAAACCAGCGAGGTCTTTATCACAAACTGTCGCCATAAGAGAATTCGTGGATATTTTTAAAGAGTCAAATAACCTCATTAAACTAAGCGATAATCCTCACCTAGTAAGAATAAACGGAATATTTGCTGATGTAAATCAAATAGGTTCTATATTTAAAGGGGACACTGAAATTTACTTGAAATATCCGCCAGCAATAATAATGGACTTCATGCGAGGAGGGACTGCAAAAGAACTGATTCATTTTAGAGAGGAGAAAGAAGAATGGTACGAAATAGTGAAAATTATAATTAAACACGTTGCTTTAGCACTTAAACATATACACGATAACGGCTACGTACATTTAGACGTAAAACCACAGAACATATTCTTTGAAGAGCCGTTAGGGGACAACTTAACGGATATAAGGAATAAATTGATCCAAAACCCTAAAATAATAAAGTTAGGTGATTTGGGTTCAGCATCAAAAATAGGTGAGAAATTTTTCCAAATTTCCCCAGCATATGGAAGCCCTATGCAATTAGAGCACGCAATTTTAGGCTTAGGAGCTGAACCCTCTTTTGATATATTTTCTTTAGGAATTACCGGATACTATCTGCTCACTGGAAACGCCAGTCCGGTAGCTGACTATCTAGATAGAGCAATAGATTTTTACAATAATAACGACATAGCTACCGCATTGAAAATAGTTAATGAAGCAAAAACAGTTATTTCCAATTGGAACCCATCTATTCCACAAAACGTTCCTATGAATTTAAGAAACGTGATAATTAATTGTATTAAAGGTACTATAAAAGACGAAGAAATAACGAGGCTATTACAGTAAATCGACGAAACATAAATATCTATTTTACATTTAATTTATTTATAATTCTTAAAATGATGACGCAAATGAAAGAGAATTAGATAAAAAGAAATTTATATACTTAAAACCCTAAAAAGTACATGAACCGACAATAGGGCGAGAGTATGCAATTACTTATTATATTATTAATACTTTTCACACTCGCTAACAGTACTTTGTTATATGTATATTCGAGAAAATTTCGGAAGTTAGCGGAATATATATTAAATGATGGAAAAAGGAAACTAATACTCGATTTTCTCGAAAATGGAATAGCGTTTTTAATGGATAGTACCCTATCGAATTTAGTGGAAGAACTCCTAGTTTTTGGTAACATAAACGGTGGGAAAATAGAGATAAAAGACATTACACTAGCAATAAAAGAGAAGGCTGATGTGATAAATAATGAAATAGGAAAATTGTATAAAATTTCAACACTCTTAATGAAGGTAGATAATTTAGGTAAAGAACTGCTAAATTACTCCAGATATCTTAAAGTAATATCTATAGCATTATTAACTTTAGTAATCTTTTTCCCCTTAATAAACACCTTATTCCAAAGCTTAGAATTAGAAATAATAGAATGTGGAACAGGGACAGATTTATTGGCTTTCGGTTACTTGATACTCCTAATTTGGATAGTAAACAGAAGAAGAATTATTAAACAGTTAAAAGAAGGGTTATAATTATATTATAATACTAGAATTAGAATATTTCTTCTCATATTCCTCTATTTTATTTATGATCTCTTCATCAATTAAGCTGGACTTAATTATATAACAGTTTCTTAAATTTTTAGTTAGCATGTATTTAAGCAAATTTAAGGAAGGATTAATAACTTGATGACACAGAAAGGAAGCCTTATCCCTATAAAATACTCCTCCAGTAGTAATGATGAGATGTAATATTGGTAAATAATACTCACAATCATAAATTTCAACGTCATGTATTATTTCAGAAAAATACATTGAAATCAATATTAATTTTTCTTCATTGCAATCTTTCACCTTTACATTATTAAATCTTATCACATTATCCTGTGATGATTCTATAATAAGTTTGTTTGAATTAAAATAATTGTCTATTAATTTTATTATTTCTATTCTATCTCCGCTAAATTCTACTTCCTTAGTCTTCAAAACTTTAATGATCTCTACTATCTCATATAAATTATTAGACAAAAAGTCCTGAGGCTTAAGGATCTTTAATCTCTTACCATTCCATAATACCTCAAAGTAATCTCCCGTGAGTTTTATTTCTACCTTATCCTCTAATTTGCTTAATTTCTCAAGCAAATCTTTAGAAGGGAGAATTGACGATTTTAAAATAACATTGTTGTTTTTGAAAATAAAGAATCCTTCAAGTGATAAATCAAAATTAAATTTCTCAGCTAGTTCAATGCCCTTTCTGATGTTATCATCAACCACTTGTACGAATTTATAAAAAGGGTTAAAAAATTAAACAACAACTTCTTCCTTCTTATCTGGACTTACTGAATTTAATAAACTTCTCAGCCTCTCTTCCAAAAGCATAGAGTCTCCCCTAATGATCCTTACAGCCTCTAGCGTAGGTAGTTCCATAGTCTCCACGCCATTAATATTAAGCCTAACGTTAGTTACCAGGAACTTTAACGCTACTTTATATTCCTTTTTCTCATGCTCTATCTTATCTATATAGCTTAATAATTCTATCTCTTGATCCCTTTCAAATTCTTTACCATTAAACAATTTAACCAAGCCCGCATATGCTAAGCCGTCTTTAATAAAGAACAAACCTACAGTTAGTGTCTTACCCTTTACTTCTACCCTCTTACCCCTTGGGTGGACATAAGAAATATTGAACTCTTTAGCTAAGGAAATTAAAGATTCTCTCATCATTTTCTCTAATGACCTTGAATCTTCTGCGACATCTTTTAAAGTATATGACTCTTTAATTTTCTCCCTAATACAACCTATATTTTCTTTGCAAAAAGACTCTGCTTTATCTATTTCTGACCTTATGTATTGCAAAATTGAACTCACAGTATTAATTTCTTTGCCGTTCCATAAGGATAGAACTATCGGGTAAAGTATATCCGATAAGTCCTTGCAATAAGCCTCTACAATTTCCTTAATATCGTCTGAAGTTAACGCGTTGTCTAAGCTAATCCTACTTTCATCTAACCTCCTCCTTATGGCCAAATCACTAACTTTACTATAGGCATCTGTGGGTATTGCCATTAATACTGGGATATTAAGACCGGAGTTTATTAGCCTATGTATCTTTTGAAGATGGTGGTATGCTTTCTGAAGGGATTTACAGTGTTGAATATGATATTTTAAATGAAGGTGG
>NZ_QEFP02000002.1 GCF_003086415.1 Candidatus Nanobsidianus stetteri
TTATTTTTATATACTAAAATACCATGTGCTAGTTCGTGTATAAAAGCTGCTATAAATATTGCAATTATTGTTTGTGCTATAGGTAACGTTATAGGACCATACGATATACCAGGCAATGCTGGGGCATATGTTGGGGTTTTTGTTAAAATTCCAAAAAATAGGAAGAAAACTGCTAAAGCTATTAATATTGGACCTAAAATTAATGATGATATTGATAAAAATTTTGAAAATTTTGTATTAGCAATTTTTTTCATTATTTCCATTAATTTTTTTGTCCTAAACATCCCATAAATAAATTTATAATCTGTATTTTCTTTTTTAAAAATTTTTAAAAATATAAATATTATATTAATAACTAAAAAAGTTATTAATATGCTAAGAGCACTGCTATTTGATATATATAAATTATAACTCATTTACTTAGTTTGTTTTCCAGCTACTAATGTAATCTCTGATTTCTTTGGTCTTAGTGCTGTTGATTTACATTTTCTACATCTAACAAGCCCAGCTCTTACTTTATCAGGATTTGCTCTAATCCTAGCCCCACATTTTCTACATATAAATATCCTATCAAATTTCCTTGCTTTAATCTCTGGTAATAAGTCTGAAGCCATTATAAAAATAGATTATCAATAATATTTATAATAATTTGTATTCTGCCATATTTATATATAAAGGACCTTGGGGTCTTAATATACTTTGCTTTATATAAAATCTGTCTATTAAAATATCATCAGATAGATATTTAGATAATTTTTCAATTGATTCTCTAAATTCTTTTTTATTTAATATTTCTTTTATTCTATACAAAGTAATATGTGGGGAAAAATTATAATCTCTATCAATTTTTATTTTATATAATTGTTCATCTATTAAATTATGTAAATTAATTATATCTTCATATCCTTCATATATACCCATCCAAACCACTCTATCTCCAAAAGTTCCAATATTACCAATTTTTATACTAAATTTATTATATTTTACATTATTTAATTCTTCTTTTATTTTTTCAAATATATTTGGTTGAACATCTCCAATGAATTTTAATGTTATATGAAAATTTTCTTTTTCAACAGGTTTTCCATATATACCTCTTAAACCTTTTCTAATTTTTTCTATTTCATCCTTTATATTTTCTGGTAAATCTATTGCTATAAATATCCTCATAACAAAATTATTACAAAAAACATAATATAAATTATATAAGAGAGGTATTCTTGCAATTTTCTATTTTTTCTATTGTTTAAAATTGGTATAACAAATTTATAGTTTGATAATGGGTATAATGGAGTAATTCCAGAAACTGTTAAAGAATCTTCAATAATATGTAATAAAAATGCTAAAGAAAATAAATAAAATATTTTCATTATAAACAATCCTAAAAGGAAAAATATTATTATTGGAAATATTGAATGGGTAAATCCTCTATGTTTAAATAATTTTAATAAAAATAAAATAAATAGATAGTATGGAAATAATAAATATTTTAGAATTTTTGATTTATTTATATTTTCATATTGTTTATTTGCCCAATTATAAATTTTATAATCATAATCCGGTATTACACAAATAAGTCCAACAATTATTGATATAATTATTGAAGATACCTTGTCAAAATTAAATATATAGAAAAATATAATATATGTTATAAATGATGACAGTGCTTGATGGAGTCTAATTATCATAATTCTTATCAATACTTAAAAGGTATTAAAGTATATGGGTGATATAGATTATGATAAAATAATTAACAATTTACTAGAATTTGAAAAATATAATGAAGTTCTATTTGGTTTTAAAAAATATTTGGATAGTATAAAAGAAGATATAGATAAATTAAAATCTGAAATTGAAAATAACAAAGCAGAAAATAAAAAAATAGAAGATAGATTGAATTTGTTAGAAGATAAGTATAATAATATTTCAAATGATATAAAAAATATATATACTTTATTAGATGAGATAAATAAAAAGATAACTGAAATAAGCAAAAGATTAAATGAAGAATATATAAATGAGAAGATAGATAATTATAGATATAAATTATTATTGGAAAAATTAAAGGAATTGGATGGTATATAAATTAGTAATTGTAGTAAGAAAGGATTTAGATATTGGAAAGGGAAAATTATGTGCTCAAGTAGCCCATGCTGCTGTTGAAGCTGTTTTAAATCAATTGGAAAAGGATAAAGATATAGTAAAAAAATGGAGGGAAGAAGGTGCAAAGAAAATTGTTTTATATGTAAAAAATTTAGATGAATTAATGAATATATATAATCAATCTATATCATTAAATTTGAATACTGTTTTAATAAAAGATGCCGGATTAACACAATTAGAGCCAGGAACTATTACTTGTATAGGTATTGGTCCAGATATTGAAGAAAAGATTAATAAAGTAACTGGTTCATTAAAATTATTATGAGCGAAGAATTAAAGGATGTATGGAATGTAGAAATAAAAACATCTTTTGATGTAAATAATATAATTTATGAAAAGAAAGTTTTAATTATAATTAAAAATCATTCTCCATATATTAGAAGATTTGAAGTGGGGACTAAATATATAAATATAGAAGATCAATATGAAGCATTAAAATTTAGAATGCATTATAATTTAATTTCTCCAATAGTAATATCTATAGATAAATATAGAAAAGAAACTATTGAAGTTTTAATACCAAAGGTAAATCATCATTTAGGAGATAATATTATATTTTATGTGAAAAATCTTGATAAGAATGAAGAAAAAGAAATACAATACAACTTATAAAAATATAGCAAAAAGAAGAATTTTTGAATTGTATAAATTAGCTATAAAAAATATAGATAATATTGATTTAGCTAGAAGATATATATTTATATTATGGAAGATAAAAAATAAGGCGAGGATAAGATTACCAAAAGAATTGAGGAATAAATTTTGTAAAAAATGTTATACCCCATGGGTTGTTGGAAAAACATTACAGATAAGGATAAGGAAGGGTAGAATTATATATAAATGTTTATATTGTAATAGCGTGAAGAGGTTTATAATAAGAAAGGTTTAAAAAACATTTATTTTATAGATAATCTTAGGGCGGCCAAAGTGGCCGGGAAACACCCGTACCCATTTCGAACACGGAAGTTAAGCCGGCCCACGTCCGTGTGAGTACTGGCGATAGCCGGGAAAGCACGGAAGCCGCCCGACTAAATTTTTAAAAATTTTTATGAAAATTATACTACTATGGACTCACACCATATAGACATACATCCCTTTGGGGGAGGACGGAATAGAGTCTGATGGATATATAATAATAGGCTTAGATGAGCTTTTGCAAATAGCAGAAGAGAATGATGGAGAGTTAAAGTTTATGTTTGCTAGACAAATAGCACCATACCAAATAGAAACAAAATCATCATTATTGTATATTAAAAAGATAATAGATGAAGCTGGAGATGATATAAAAAAGGTAATTTTAGATATCCTACAGTGGGGAGAAGATGATTTTTCTTGGGGTAACATAGAAAAGAGAATATTTGTTGAACCTCAAACATTAGATGGAAAGAAATATTATATAGCAGCTCAATCAAAATCTCAACTGAAGAAAAATATTAAAATAAGAGATGTATATTTAGATATCAAGGAAATAGGTAAAATGATAAAAGAAACAGGATTTGAATATATGGAAAAAGCTTTAGGTTATTTAATACAAAAAGGAAAGGTAACTAAGATCAAGGTAAATGCTGACAAAGGAAAAGTAATTGAAAAAGATGCAGTAAATATATTAGACTTCTGGGGATTAGCAACATTATATTACATAGGTGAAAAATCTAAAGATATTTTCGGAATTGATAAGTATGAAATAAAAGAATTTAAAGATAAAATAAAGTTAGCAAATGGAGATGAATTTGATATATCTGGATATGAATTAATCTTCAAATATAAAGGAAAAGAATTAAAGTTTAGAGTATATGATGCAAGTCATATTTATAAAGAAGAAAGCGAGAAATATAAAAAGGAAATGAACCCATATATAGCTTTAGCATTATTGTCAGGAAGTGGATATATATTACTTGAAGAGAACCC
Organism: Candidatus Nanobsidianus stetteri; assembly: GCF_003086415.1. Lineage (GTDB taxonomy): Archaea > Nanobdellota > Nanobdellia > Nanobdellales > Nanobdellaceae > Nanobdella > Nanobdella stetteri_A. The sequence goes on from NZ_QEFP02000002.1 coordinate 4,072, forward strand.
AGAAAAACCATCAATAAATCCAGCAATAATACATCTCTATAGGGAAGCAAAGAAGAAGACAGGTTATGATATATTATTATTTGAATTAGATGAGCAAAAACTAATAGAAAAGGGAATAATTGGTAAAGAAGATTATGTAAAACTTATAGATAATGATAAAATTAAAAAAGTTATAAATATTATAAGTAAAATATATGGAATATAAAATAATAGATATAATCAAAGATTTAGAAAAGTTTTCTCCA
>NZ_QEFP02000018.1 GCF_003086415.1 Candidatus Nanobsidianus stetteri
TGAAAATAAAATATTATATACTATAAAAGGATATTTAAAAAATAATAAAAAGTTCGTTATTATATAAATTAATAGTAATATAATTATGCTTGAATTATGTTTGAAATTTAAGTACATTATTATTGATATTAAAAATAAGGAAATCGTAATTAATAAGAAAATAACATTATATATTATATTGAATAATATTAATGGGTTATAATAAATAATTAAATATAAAATAAAATTAACAGAATTATAATATATTGAAAATAAAGAAAAATATAATAAATTATTTAATCTTTCAATATTTCTCTCCATACCAATATCCCTTATATGTTTCTTTTGATTCCTTTTCTAATTTAATAAATATTAATTGTATCCATGCTTCATTTATATTTATCTTTGCATTAATTGGAAAATAATATGTTTGTGTAAATTCTCCCTTATATCCAGGATCAAATAATGCACTTTCAAACTTCAATATTCCCAATCTATTAAATGTAGATCTTGGTAATGCTATTGCAATCATATCATTTGGAATTTCAACTTCAGGAAATACTACATAGTATAATCCTTTATTTAATACCCAATAATTATTTTTTGGTTTTATTTCAACAAATGAATCTGGAATTTTCTTAAACGAATTTTCTAATAATTCCTTTCTTTTATTTTCATTAATTGCAATTTCTAATAGATCTTCATAATCTAAATTATAATCAAAGAAATACCCTCTCTTATCTTTATCAATTAATATATATTTTATTTTTTTGACTGGTATTTTATATATTTTTTTGGGTTTTATGTCAATTCCTGCAGGATTTACTTTTACATATTCTTTTACAAATTTTTTTGCATCTTCTCCATTTATAACACTCATATAAATATATTGAATATTTTCTTATTTATGAATATAGAGGAATATAGAGATTATATAATAGATTTATATAAGAAATTTATACCAGTTAAATCTATAGGACCAGAAAATAATGGAGAAGGTGAATGGGAAAGAGCAAAAGTATTATATAATATTATAAAAGATTTATTTGATGAAATTAGAATAATTGAAGCACCTGATGAAAGGGTAAAAGAAAAATCAAGACCAAATATTATTGCAATAAAATATGGAAAAAATAGAGAAAAAACATTTTGGATAATTGCACATATTGATACTGTACCAGAAGGAAGTTTAAATCTATGGAAATATGATCCATTTAATGTTACGGTTGAAGGTAATAAAATATATGGAAGAGGAGTACAAGATAATGGAAATGGAATTGTTTTAGGAATATTATTAGCAAAATATTTTAAAGATAATAATATTTTACCTAAATATAATTATGGATTAATATTAGCTTCAGATGAAGAAACCGGAAGTAAATATGGATTAAAATATATTTTGGAAAAAGAGCCAAATTTATTTAAAAAGGATGATTGGATTTTAGTACCTGATTCAGGAAGTCCTGATGGTTTAGATATTGAAATTGCTGAGAAAGGAATATTATGGATAAAATTTAAGGTTATTGGGAAACAAGCACATGCAAGTACCCCAGATTTGGGTATTAATTCAACAAAATTGGGATCTATATTAATTTTACAATTATATGATTCTTTACATGAAAAATATGATAAAGAGAATAAATTATTTAACCCTCCCAAAAGTACATTTGAACCAACAAAAGTTGAAAAAAATGTAGATAATGTAAATACAATACCTGGAGAATTTATATTTTATTATGATTGTAGAATATTGCCAGATTATAATTTAGATGAAGTATATCAAACAATAGAATATATATGTAAAGAATTTGAAAGAAATTATAATTGTAAAATTGATATTGAAATTGTAAATAAAGATTATCCATCTATATTAGGAAATATTGATAATAATGAATTCTTAAATGAATTAAGAGAAGCAATTAAAAAATATAAAAATAATGAACCAAGATTGATAGGAATTGGAGGAGGAACATATGCAAAATATTTAAGAGAAAAAGGTTTGAATGCAATTGTATGGAGTACATATAATGAAAGTGCACATATGCCAAACGAATATATAGATATAAATGATATAATAAATGATGCAAAAATATTGTTAGAAATTCTTAAATCTTAATTTTATATTAAAATAATGGTTGGTATATTTGATCTTGCAAAATTAATGACTGGTTTTAATTTATTTAAGAAAGTACCTCAAGAAAATATAGAATATTCAAAGGAATTAATAGAAAATGCTAAGAAAAATTTATCAGATTCTTATGATTTATATAATAAGAAAAATTATAATTTGGCAATATATTATTTAGAACAATCTCTATATTCTTCTGTAAAGAGTTTAGTATTGTTATTCCAAATGGTAAAATTAAAGGATGTAAAAGATAAAAATTATAATTCATTTGAAGATTTTGTAAATAAAAATAAGATATTTGATAAATTAAAGAAAATAGCTAATCAAAATTCTATAATTTATGAAGTATTATTATCTGAAGAAAATAAGAAAAAATTTAAGGAAGATTATGAAAAATATAAAAAAGAAGTAGATGAATTTTTGAAAAAATTAAAAGATAAAAATGAGAGAAAAAATATTGTTAGATATAATGAAAATGATTTAAATAATCTATTTTCAATTAATGAATTGATTAATAAATATCAAATGTCTGAAGAAGTTGTTGAGAGTTTAATTAATTTTGCTATGAATTTATTTAGTAGAATGGGTGGAAAGGTAAGTAATGTATTAAATACAGGGATGGCTAGAAGTTTAATTAAAAGAGAATTGGAAAAAAATAAAGATACATTAAATATATTTGGAAATATATTAATATTGACTGGAATATTGATGTTGCATGAAAGATCAACAAAAGAGTATGATAAAGATTTAGATTTCTCTCCAGATAATTATACTCAAGATTTGGGAGTTGTAAAATTATATAATAAAATGTATGATATGGTTAATGGATTAATTAAATTTAATGAAAACTTTGTAAATGTATTACAAAATAAAGATAATTTAAAGCTATTTTAGATTAATTTTTATTACTTTGTTTGGATCAAAAGGCTTGTTAACATATTTTAGAAAGTTCATAAGATATTTTTCAATTGTTTTATAATCATAATAAATTATTAAATAATACTTTGCTTTATTTTTTCTTTTAATTCTGTATAAATAAACATAATCATAATATAAAGATAATTTCTTTATCATTTTTATTAAGTATCTTGGATGATAAGGAATAATTAAAAATAATAGGTTCTTATCTAAATTTAACTCTGGTGGTATTAAAATATCTTTTAAGTGAGTATGTAAAATTCTTTCTGGATCTCCCATTGAATTAAATTTTATCCAGGTAGCTAATAATTTATGTAAAGCATAATCTCTAAAATATATTTTAAATAATCTATTTACATATTTTAATCCCTTTGCATATTTCCTTTCTCTGTTTGGTCTTTCCTGATTAATAGCTATAGGTAATCCAAGGAAGTATAAATTAAATCCTTTATGAATTATATCAATACTATACATAAAATCCTCGGTAACATTCATATTTCTCCATCTTACTTTTGTTAATACTTTTTTATAGGTATTTATTGATGCAAATGCTCCAAAACCAATAATCTCGTTTTCTTTATATATCTTTATAATTCCATCTATTAATTCATTCAAATAATCAGGAAATACAACATCAAAATCTATATAAAATATATAATCTACATCTGGATGATTTTTAATTAAATTTTCTAACGCATATTGTCTTCCCAATCCTCTTGTAGATTTTCTTTGAAATACATCAATAAAATCATATTCTTTTAATATTTCGAATGTTCCATCTTTTGAAAAATTATCACA
>NZ_QEFP02000015.1 GCF_003086415.1 Candidatus Nanobsidianus stetteri
TCTTATAATGTTGTCAGGAATTTTTAGAAGTATTGCAACCGGTTTGAATTTAAAATAATAAATTATATTTTTAAAAGTTCCTAAAATATATATTATATAAATTTTTTGAGGCTACTTTATTCTTAAGAATTAATTTATTAATCGTATTTTTGTAATCTTTTCTTAATACTTCATTATTTTCATACCTGATGTTTATTTAGTTATTTTTAAATTTTGTTATATAACATCATTATATGACACTGAGATGTGAGCTATTCGTAAAAGAACTGCTTCCTTCAATTAGAAAGGAATTGTCAAAAATATTGTATGATAATTATAAAATGTCTCAGGAAGAAATTGCGGATAAATTATCAATAACTCAATCTGCAGTTTCTCAATATTTAAAGGGTATAAGAGGCAAATCTTATTTTGAATTTGATGAAGAAGATAAAATTATATTAATTAAAATGGCAGAATCATTAAAAAAAGATAAAAATATTAAATTAATAGATTTACAATCTATGCTATGCCAATTATGTGAAAAAAGATATAAATATGTAAAATGCTATATTAAAGTATGAGTATATTTGATATAAAATCTGTTGCAATTGTAGGGGCTAGTAATAAAGGGGGAAAGGTTGGAAATATAATATTAAAAAATTTTATTAAAAGATTTCCTGGAAAAATATATCCTGTAAATCCAAATTATGATTATTTATATAATTTAAAATGTTACAAGAATATTCTTGAAATAAATGAAAATATAGATGCTGTTGTAATAGCAATACCTGCGGAAGGTGTTCCTGAAGTTGTAAAACAAGCTGGAGAAAAGGGAGTAAAATTGGCAATAATAGTTTCTGCCGGGTTTTCTGAAGTTGGAAGAAAAGATCTTGAAGAAAAAATATTGGAATATTCAAAAAAATATAGGATAAGAATATTAGGACCTAATGGTATGGGTGTATACGATCCATATAATGGTATAGATACATTTTTTGTTGATGATAAAAGGTTAATAAGACCAAAGAAAGGAAAAATTGTTTTATTATCACAATCTGGTGCAATTGCTTTAGCATTTATGGAATGGTTATCAAGTAAAAATATTGGTGTATCAAAGATAATTTCTTATGGGAATAAAATTGATTTAGATGAAGTTGAAATATTAAAAGAATTAAAGGATGATCAAAATTCTAAGGCAATATTTATATATATGGAAGGATTAAGAGAGGGAAGGGGTAGAGAATTTTTAGAAGTTGCAAGTCAATTAAATAAACCAGTAATAGTATTAAAATCTGGGAAAACAAAGAGAGGTTCTGTTGCAGTTTCTTCTCATACAGCATCCATGGCTGGAGATTATGAGGTATATAGAAATTTATTTAAGCAATATAATATAATTGAAGCAAAAAGTATGGGGGATTTTATGATCTATTTAAAAACTCTGGCATTTTATTTATAATTATGGTAATTTATATATATACAAATGGAGGAGGTGAAGGTGTTTTAACGACAGATGCCTTAGAGGAAAATAATATTAAAATAGAAGAAACACCAGAAGATGTTAAAGAAAAATTAAAAAGTATTTTACCTTCTTTTGCATCATTTCATAATCCAATAGATACTACAGCTCAGGCAAATGAAGATCAATATATAGAGGGATTGAAGATTTTATTAAATGATCCAAGAACTGAAGGTATAATTGCGATATTATTACCCCAATTACCTTTCTTTACAGAAAAATTTCCTGAAAAATTATCAAAAATAATTAATAAAAAAATTCCTTTAGTATTTTTAATATATGGAGGGGGATTTACAGAACAAATAAAGATATATGTTGAAGAATATTTACCAGTATTTGAATCTCCAGAAGAAGCTGCTAAAGCGCTATCATTTTTATTAAGATTAAAGAGAAATAATTGGATATAAAATTTTTATAAATATTTTCTTTAAGAGTAATTTAGGATTTTTCTTAGTATATTTTTTAGTAATACAACATTGTTTATATATTATATTACAGATTTTATGCCAATGGTTTATGTATATGAAGTTTCTTCTCTATTTTTATTGGGATTAAGATATTATAAAAAAGAAATTAATGTTAAAATCAATTAAGCGGACCCGGGGGGATTCGAACCCCCGACCTACGGCTTAGGAGGCCGTCGCTCTATCCATGCTGAGCTACGGGTCCTTTTCTAATTTAATTTAATTATTCATTCTTTTATTAAATTTTGATTATAGTAAATCAAACCTCTTAAATCAAAAATTTATAAATATCGATATTCTATTAGATTATTTATGAAGGGTATATCTCCAATTATTGCAACAATATTATTAATTGTAATGACAGTAGCAATAGCGGGATTAATGTATGCATGGTTATCTGGGCTGTTTTCTACTTTGACACAAACTACATCAGGTCAGGTTGCCCAGGCTACACAAATAACATCCTTTAATGTACCTCAAGTATATATTTCTAACGGTAATATATATGCAATAATATATAATAATGGAAATGTACCAATTAATAATAATACCTTAATTATAACAGCTGCAGAATATTATGCTTCAAATGCAACATATGATGGTAATACAGATTCATGTACTGCATCAGTAGTAAATGGTAATTCAATAATTCCACCAGGTCGACAAGTAACATTATTATTATCATGTTCGGGTCCAGTCAATATAGTTAATGATTGGAGTACTGCGGAGTATTATTACATATTCACATTTACATATAATGGCGTATCCGTCCAATCATCATTAGCTGCTTCTTAGATTTAAAGTTTTTATAATTAAATAAAAATTTTTATAAAAATTACTTCCTTGAAATTTTATGCTTACGGAATTCCCAAAGGTTATGTATTTCATTTAATATGCTATGATATTTTCCTTCAAAATTCTTTGACTGTCTCTTCTTTTTAATCTCTTCCAATATCTTATAAAGATTCTTTATATGTTTTTCTAATTGAATAATTTCTGGATAAATACTATTTAAATTAGCTCCGTATAAATTCTTTAAAGATTTTATATATTTCATCAATTCATTTAGACTATCTTTAGTTATTTTTAAAGTTCTTTAATATCCCTAAGTTCTTTTTAGATTCTTTTAAATTTTTTACATTTATATTTATCTTTTTGTCTTTTTTGGTATGTTTTTTATAATTTTTCTTCCTCTTTTGGATTGCCGATAAGTTTATTTTTTAATTTCATTATTTATATTTTTAATTTAGAATACTAAAATATGCAGAATATTTTAATGTAATTATTATATTATAGTAGATGCTAACGATATATATTAAAAATTTTTCAACAGATAACTAAGTATGGTTCCGAAAGATTCTACTGGAAAAGTCGAAGATTTAATTTCAAGTCAATCTAAAGATATTACATATTATACTGTATGTAAAAAATTAGAACGTAAAGAATTAAA
>NZ_QEFP02000009.1 GCF_003086415.1 Candidatus Nanobsidianus stetteri
TCAATTAATATTTGAATATGTAGATGTTCTTGTGATGCACCAGCAGAAAACCCCTATAAACTGAAATATTATAATATAAAAAAACATAAAAAACACAAAATAAAAACCGTCATAACTCTTTACCTTAATATCTTTCGCATATGGAGGTATATAATTATTATATATTGTCCTAGTACTTGATAAATTTTTAACATTGGGTGTTTGTCGTAAATAATTCAGATTATTTCTAAGATCTAAAAAAACAATATTATTTTTTGCATACTTAAAATTGTAACCTTGTAGATACATCTTGTTTTTCTTCCTCTGGTACTTTATATAAGGGCATTGGTTTTATATCAGCTATACTAGCAACAATATTATATGGTATCTGTTGTATTCTTGTATTTAATAAAGTTACTGCTTCGTTATAAAATTCTCTTGCATCTGCCAATTGTGATTCTAATTCCATGATTGCTTGCTGTAATTGTATTACATTTTGATTTGATCTTAATTGTGGATAATTTTCCATTACTGCAAATAAATATCTAAAGGCTCCTGTAATTTGATTTGATAAATTTATTTTTGATTGTATATCATTTGATGGTAAATTCATATATTGGGTTCTCATTTGTGTTAATCTTTCAAGAACTGTTCTTTCATATACTAAATAACTACTTACTGTTTCTACTAATTTTGCTAATGCATCATGTCTCTTTTGCAATAATACATCTATATCATACCATGCCTTTTCTGCATTTTTCTTTAATGCTATTAGAGAATTGTACATTGCTATAAAAAATCCTACTATCAATATTAAAACTACTATTAGAATAATAAGCCAAACTTCCATAAAAGGAATAAAAATTTTGTTATTTTTAAAATTTGTTAATGCTATAATATAAATATTATTAAGGAATAGTAAAACTTTGTTATGATTAAAAGATATTATGTTTCAAAGAAATCAATAGTCTACTTCATGTAAAAATCTCAAAAATATAAAAAACTTTATGGTGCCGCTGTAAGACTAGCAAATAAACCTGAAAGATAAATATAAAGAATAGAAGCAAATATTAGACCTAAGATCGCCATAATAACAAAAGCTATTATGTTAGCTATAATTAGCATAACAAAAGTTTTTATCCAATCCATATCAAACAAATACTTATAGATTGCCAAAGTTATTACAAAACCTATAATAAGACCTACGATAAGCACTACAAAATTATATGTAGACAAGAAGTATGATACTGTTACAATATTTATTATAAAAGATATTATATCCGCAATCAAGGTAGCAATCAGAACTCTCAAAAAGGGTATATTTAATTTAATAATCCTATCAGCTATATAAACAGATAATGAAGCTATAATCCACATGACTATAAAAACTACTATAATTATAACAATAACTAATGTCGGAAATCCCCAAACATTATAATAGTATAAAATTAAAATTTATAAAAGTATTAGTTATGGATATTACGGAAATTCATATCAATATTTTATCATTATTATACTCTAAGCATGATTTTAAAAATTATTAAAAAACACTTAAAAATTTCTAAACCCTTCATTGTATAATGGGTATATTTAGCATATTTGGCGGGAGTAATAAGAGCAATTATTACAATTATTTATTAAACTTTTATAGAGGTTTCTCCTTTACACATCATCTTCAGTATCGTCAAAAAAGTGAAGGTTTCCAGGTTATGGCAAGATATGGTCCACATCCATGGCCCGGAATAAAAGTACATACACCACTTTCAGATAAAATATACAATGTTTTAATGGACAAAAATTTTCAAGATATGATGATAAATGGAAAAATAGATGGATTCAAAATTTTTAAAGATCCTGACCCTAAACAAGTTACTTTTTACATATCTTTTCATTCTATACCTGGTTATAAAGAACTCTTACATATTTTTAGAGCGCATGGAATTGATGTAAAACCAAACTTGCAAGTTCATAGAGACAAATCTGGATCTTATGTATTGTTAAATAGAATGTATATAGCAGATAATATCTATGTTAGATATTCTATAGATTTCTATGGTGAAAAAAGAGATCATCCTAAAATTGATGATTCAATGTGGAGATCTGCAGAAGATCATGGTCATCCTCAGATTTGGGCAGTAAGCAGAAGTTATTTATTGAATCATTTATATAATTTAAATTATAAAGATCCTTCACATATTATAACATTTCTCTCACTAAAAGATTTTAATGGAATTTTAGTACCAATACCAAATATAATTCTATCTTTATCATCTAATAAATTAATAACTTATAATATATATAAGGGTGGGATAATTGAATACGATTTATATGCTGACGTAAATGCTATTAGTGATCATCCTGAAGAAAGATTAAGGGCTTTTTTAGAATAATAATATTTCATAATTTATAAGAAACTAACTTCTTATTTGTCCATCCACACCTCTATAGTTTTTTGCTCTTTTTGATGAAATAAGAATACAATTAATATAAAGCATTCCACACACCGATTCCTATTTCTAAATAATTTGAAATTTCAATATCTTGCCTTTTTATTCTTCTATATAATATAATATTTCCTTTTCATTAAATTCAATATTCCATTATTATTTAGATAAGTAATTAGACTATTATCAATACTAATCATTTTTCATTATTTCCATTAATATTTTATCAATTAGTCAATTTAATTATTATCTAAGTAAAAATGATTTTTCAAATATTTTTATTTATTAAAGATCATAAATTAAAAAAATGGAAAAAATATATAATGAAGACCTAAAATTAATATCAAAAGAATATGATGTAAGAACTTTGTTTAATAATGAATTTGAAAGATTTATAATTGAAGAAAGAATTGACCCAATAACTAATTTTAAGATAAGAATAAATAAATCTATAAAAAGTAAACCAAGAAGTTATGGAAGATTATATTCAAAAAAATCAAAATGTCCATTTTGTAATCCTGAAAAAGAAACTCCAGATTTTGAATTTTCAAAGAAAATATATATTGGAGACTCTGTTCTTTTTTCAAATAAATATCCATATGGAAAATATCATGCAGTATTGGTTCCAAATTATAAGAAACATGTAAAGAGCTTTTCTCAAATAAATTATTTAGATTTATATAATTCATTCATGTTAATAAAAGAATTCTATGAAAAAATACCTGAAAAAGATTATAAATATATATTTATTAATTTAAATAAGGGGTTTTCTGCTGGTGCATCACAAGAACATCTACATATTCAAATATTAATTGA
>NZ_QEFP02000012.1 GCF_003086415.1 Candidatus Nanobsidianus stetteri
TGCTAAAATAGAAACTAAAAAAGCTTTAAATGATTTAGAAAACATAATTAAGGTATCTGATGGTGTAATGGTAGCAAGAGGAGATTTGGGAGTAGATATAGGATTTTCAAACTTAATATTTGCACAAAAAAGAATAATTAAAACATCAAGATTATATGGAAAACCTGTTATATTGGCTACACAAGTATTAGAATCCATGGTAAATAATTCAATACCAACTAGAGCAGAAATAATAGATGCTTCTGTATCAGTATTAGAAGGTGTAGATGCTATAATGTTAAGTGATGAAACGGCAATAGGTAATTATCCGGTAGATTCTGTAAAAATATTAGAAGAAATAATATTAAATGTAGAAAAAGAGGTAAAACCGGAATTATTACCTCCAAATAATATTGATGATTCTATAGCAGCAGGTGCTGTAAGTACTTCTGAATTTGATAATGATATAAAACTAATTGTTGCACATAGTAGAACTGGAAATTCTATAATAAGAGTTTCAAGATTAAGACCAAAACAAATTATAATAGGAGTTACACCAAATAAGGAATTATATAGGAAATTATACTTATTATATGGAGTATATCCTGAATTAGAAAATGCAGAAATTAAAGATATACTTGATATAATAAATAATTCCAAATTAATAGCTAAGAAATATATTAATAATGGATATATATTAATATTAGGTGGAGATCCTAAATCAGAAATCGGAAGAACAGATTTTATAAAAATAGAAAAAATATAACATACACAAATTTTTTATTAACAAAATTATAAAAAACAAAATATTTAATATGAATTTTGGGATATAATCTATAAAAGTTAAAATTTTTTAATATATATTATCTTAATTATAATAAATACCGGGCGTAGCTCAGCCCTGGTAGAGCGGCCGGCTGTAGTGGTTAAATTGGCCGCAGAGACCGGCAGGTCGTGGGTTCAAGTCCCACCGCCCGGACTTTTATTTTTATTTTTTAACAATTATATATGAGAAAATTATTATTAATTCCATCGACATTTACTGGAGAAAAAAGAGATCAAAAAATTAGAATATTTTTAATATCACAATTAGCAAGAGCAATTGTAAATTTTGGAATAAATGAAATTGGAATATATTATGATGACGATCCAAAATTTAATTCACATGGTTTGGGAAGATTTATCTTAAAAGTATTAAAATATTTAAATACTCCCCCATATATTAGAAAAATTGCATTTCCAATTGATAAAGAATTAAAATATATTGGTTCTGCTTTACCTTTAAATGTATATTATCATAAAGATAGAACAAGATATGAATATGTTTATATATTAAAAAGAGAAAAAGATAAATTTTATATAACAAATGGAGAAGAAAAATTTTATGTAAATGTAAATAAAAAATATAGAAAAACAAATATATTAATTTATGATAAAATAAATAAAAAATTATTGTATCCATATGAAACAGAATTTTATTTTGGTTATGAAGTATTTTATTATAATAAACCTTTAGAAGAATTAATTAAAAAATTAAAAGAAGAAAACTTTTATTTAATAGCAACATCTAGATATGGAGAAGATATAAAAAGTGCAAAAATTGAGAAAAAAGATAAAATTGCAATTGCTTTTGGATCTTTTGCAAGAGGTATTGAAGACATAATAAAAAATTGGAAAGAAAAATTTGATATATCAATAAATATATGTCCAGACCAAAAATTAGAAACTATTAGAACTGAAGAAGCTATATATTATACTTTATCATTATTACATTATAAAGAAATTATATAAATTATCAATTTTTGATAGTTATAATTCTTTATAAATTATAATAAACTTATTTTAAAATATGTTATCAGAAGGTTTTGAATTATTAGAAAAATATGGAATAAAGATTCCTAAATATTGGGTAAATGAAATACCACTGCATTCAAATTTTCCATTAGTAATAAAAGCAGATTTAAATCATAAAACAGATTTAGGAGCAGTAAAATTAAACATACAAAATTATAGTGAACTAAAAAAATATTATGAAGAATTTAGAAAAAAATTTAATACAAATATAATCATACAAGAGCAAATAATTGGAGAATTTAATGAAGTAATAATTGGAATAAAATATGATAAAATATTTGGAGATATATGTTTAATAGGGATTGGTGGAATATATACAGAATTATTAAAAGATTTCATTATATTATCTTTACCTTTTGATATATATATTTTAGAAAAAAGATTAAGAGATTTAAAATTATATCCAATGTTAAATGGATATAGAAATAGACCAAAAGTAAATGTTAATTTATTATATGAAAATGTAATGAAATTATATGAATTATATAAAAAAGAAAAATTATTAGAAATTGAAGTTAATCCATTATTAATTAATGAAAAAGAATCATATGCTGTAGATATAAGGTTTGTAAAGCAATAATTTTTATATAGTTTTCAATTAAAAAATATTTTTATGGTAAAGCTTGGTATATATGGAACTGTTTATAATTCTGCAGATACAGTTAGAACAACCATTGAAGATTTAAAGAAAAAATTAAAATATGATTTTATAATTTCTGTTTGT
>NZ_QEFP02000011.1 GCF_003086415.1 Candidatus Nanobsidianus stetteri
CGGAATTTTAGACGAAATTGATATAATTAAACATATAAAAGACAAACTTGGTATAATTGATCATAATATAAAAATATTAAAAATATCTTATTATGAGAAACCAAAATTAAAAATAGTGGATGATTTTTATGCATATGGTCTAGCAATATATTCACGACGTGAAAATAAAATTGTTTTTTCCAGAAAAGCCCTTAAAGAGGAAATAGACAAACAATCAAAAGATTATCAAGAAATAGAAGGTATAAAATATTTAAAGGTGTCTTCATTATTATATCCATTTTATATAAATGAAGGAAATACGATAGAAGCCCTAACAATAGCTATTATTCTTTTGTCATTATTACATGAAAGCTGGCATTCTTTTGATGAGTTTATCTTTAAGATGTTGATATTCCTCGGAGATTCTACCATTAAAAATAGGGATCGCCTTTATAAGGTTTTAACCACCCATTATGGTATTGAATTGAGAGCTTCTGCTTTTGAAGTTATAATGTATTATTTATTAACCGGTTTTTACAAGGATAAAAGAGTATATATATCTGTATGTAATAATATATCTACTACATGTAGAAAATATCTCGAAGAATTAGGTATAATAGAAAGAAGTGAAAATATCTATACGAACTATTTTGCTCCCTACACTCTAGGACGTTGTTATGGAAATATCATCGTAGCTAAATATAAATCGTCATTAGAGAAAAGTATAGATAAAATAATAGATGACCTCGTATATTTGGATAAAGAAAAGGCTATAGAAGTAATTAAAAATTATGTATATAATCCTGATAAGCTATTACAAGATTGAATATAAACATCTTGTATATATAGGTAATCAAGTGTTATGAAGATTCTGGTTTTGATTTATAAGTAACCATGCCTAACCTTATTAAAATTCATATCAAAAAATTATGTCAAAATACTCGCTCACAACCCTAAGACCCATGTCGCATAACCAAGATTATCCGTCATCAATAGAAGGCTCATAATAATATTTGGAGTTTTTGATATATTTTATAATTGGAGTAGGCTTGCCTAAACTTACAAAATTTATAATTGCCAAGATGCTTCTAAAGTCTATGGTATGGTTATTTGGAGGAGGAAGAACTATTAAAAATAAAAAATTAAAAGAAGAAGTAGAAAAGATAGATGAAGATATTAAAAAGCTTTTAGAAGAATTTGAAAAACATCCATACGATCGTGATCCAAAGAGAATTGAAGAATATATAAAACTAATAGAAAAAATTTTAAAAGAAATAGAAGAACATAAAAAATCCTTACATGAGTTATATGGTTCTAGACCAAATAATTTTTCAGAGCTAGAAAACATAGAACACTATCTTAGATTATATCTTAATACACTAAAAGCGGCTGAGAAAAGACACGATATAATAATTCCTCGTAGCTCATTGGAAATAATTGCAGATAATTGGCATAAGCATAAAATAAAATTCAAATGAAGATAATTTTTGTTTTTTATTTAATTATCAAATAAAAAATTAAAAATTTTTTATTTTCTTTTATTCTTAAGATTTATACCCCATATATTCTCCGGAATCTTTTTTATACCGTTCTGGATGTTTTACTAGGTTTTTTACAACATCCGCAACTTTTTCAGATTCTTTCATAGACAATTTTGTAAAAGTATTAAGATATTGTAAAACATCTTTTGCTTTGGTCTTTAAGAGATACCCAACATTTCTATCCCTAATGTCTTTATTGCGTACGAATCCTGGAATTTTATATCCGCCCTCTAATAACTTTGAAATTGTATATCCAGTCTCTTTGTAAAATTTTTCCTCCACTCTTTTTAGATAAGCCTCTAAAGATCTTTCAAGTCTATTTTCAGACATCAAATATTCTAAAGCTATTTTTAAGTCATCAATATTTTCCTTTTTATTATCTATGGCTGAGTCAATACCTTTCAATATACCATAATAAAAAATTTCAGTAGATGAACATATTAAATGACCATACTCTCTTTTAACATCCTCACTTATTAATGAATAGTCTAATTTTTTCATCCTTTCCAATAATTTATCTAATAATGGTTGAGCTTCCGATGCAACTTCTCTTACTTTTTTACGAACAGATTTTAATTCTTTTTCATAATCTTCTATTGGTTTTAATT